>NZ_JCAKNB010000003.1:0-407852 GCF_059515905.1 Acinetobacter sp. FY731
GCAACACTCAACAAATCTAAAACAGCACTCACAATTAATCGCCAAGAATTTAAATTAGCTTTAGAAAAAATCAGTGCAGGGATTGATAAGCAGATAGCTTCACTCAAGAAGGCTAAACAAGGGTATGACGCTAAGGAAATGGCGAATGAGACCATTAATGAGCTAAATATCTTTGAAGCAATTATAGAGGGATTTAACGAAGCAGAAGGCACTAGTTTAAAGCTAGCAGACATCACCAACCTTGAAACGGCTCAAGGATGGATTGATGAGTTTTTAGAGAAGTATTCTGAGTCTTGATTAAGCAACACCACCCCACTTTGTGGGGTTTTAATAAGAGCTATAGATCCTGCTATAGAGTGAAAGCCCATGCCAGCAATAGTTTTATATTCAAGGAAAGATAATGTCTAGCGTACAATTAAACTATATATATAATTTACTATTCAAAGTTCAGGTATTACAGCGATCTGGCGAATCTTTTATGTCATTATTCAATGATATAATGAGCTATTCAGACCACCGTTTTCAATCCATATCACCATGGGGTAAATGGGGCGATGGTGGGAATGATGGTTACATTTATGATGATGGACATTACTTTCAAGTTTATGCTCCTAAACCAAATACTCAATGGAATCCACCTAATGCTTTTAGAAAAGCAAAACAAGACTTTCATAAGTTGGGAGAAAAGTGGAGTAATATAAGAAAATATAGTTTTGTGATAAATGATCGTTTTGAGGGTTCACCAGCTCCTTTAAACAATGAACTAGATTTATTTAGACAAGAAACAGCCTTGGAATTATGTGAGTCTTTTGATTCAAGAAAACTATTACTTAGATTTAATAACTTAGAGCACAACTTAAAAGATATTATTGTTGGAGCCGTTCCAAATATTGAAGAAGTTAATATTAATTTTTATTATTCTGAAATAAATACCCTATTAATATATTTAGCCGATAAGGCACATAGTTCTAAATTCTCTCTTTTAGAAATCAATGTTCCTGATTTTGAAAGGAAAATATTACTAAACAATCTAAGTCCACAAATTGCAGATGAGCTTCGAAATAATATAAAAAAAGTCCAACTTATAGATGATTACTTAGACTCAGTTAAAGGGGGTATCTCACAAGAAATTAGCACATACATTCATGAAGTTTATGAACAAAGTAAACTCTTATTTTGTGGTCAAGAAGATGAGATTGATTTACAATATGCATGGATTAGAGATGAACTTATCCCACCAGAAATCAGAAACAATCCAATACATAGAATGACTCTTGCAGGATATAGGGCTGTTTCCTCGATTGTTTTGGCTAAATACTTTGAAAGTTGTGACGTCTATGAACATCCTGACAGCTTTACTACCTCATAAGCACACTCCATTCTCCGAGTCTTTAATTGGTATTGCTGGATTTCTTAATTCAATTATCCCGACCAATAGCATATCAATTGATGAATTGTGGGCTTTAGTTGAAATTAAACAAAAAAGCTATCCATGTAATATAAATTTTGAACAAATGATCCTAGCAATAGATATTTTATTTGCAATTAATATTATTAATCTAAACATTGATGGACGAATTCAGAAGATATCCTCATGAATTTAATAAAAATTGAATCTGATTTAGAGAGTTTCAAAACAATCAAATTTAATCCAACCGGATTAAGCATTATTTTGGGTGATGATCCTGTTAATGCTACCGAAGATGGTGGCAGTAATGGAGTTGGTAAAACCCTAAGTCTAGCGATTCTACATCATTGTTTAGGTGCAAAGAATTCAATACCTAAAATATCAACTAAAATGCCTAAAAAGCATTTTACCTTAGAATATGATTTCAACAACAATAAGAATGTGATTTCTAGATCTACCATAGGTAATCATATAACTATCAATAAAAATGAATATAATCTTCGTACATTAAGAGAATATTTAAATAATGCAGGTTTCTTTTATATTCCTGAAAATTCTGAATATTTAACATTTCGAAGCTTAATTAAGCGTTTTTCTCGCTTAACAAAAAAAGATTGTGATCACCCTCTGTCTACTGAATCTGAAAAAGATTATGTTGCTTTATTGAATTCCTTACATCTATTAGGAATGGATATATCTTTAGCCATCACAAAGAAAAAATTAAAAACTAAACTTGACTTAATAACCCAAGAGCTAAAATCCTTCAAGGATAGCAACACAATAAAATCATTAGTTCTTAATGGAAAAAATCCAAAAATACATCTAGATAAAACAGCTCATGAAATCGAACTACTAGAAAAAAAATTGAAAAATTTTGAGATTGTTGATGATTTTAAAATAATAGAGCGAGAAGCTAATGCACTAAAAAATCTAATTTCTAACAATGAAAAAGAAATTTCTATCCTTGAATTCAATAAAGCTAATATCGAAAAATCACTAAAAATAACTCCTGATATTTCAAAATCAGATCTATATAAAATGTATAATGGTTTAGAATCTATTTTTAAGCCTGAAATACTTAAACACTTTGATGCTGTTGAAAACTTTCATAATACAATTGCAAAAAATAGAGACCTTCGACTAAAAAATGATCTTATTGAAATTAGCAATAAAATCATTGAATTAACACTACAAAATAAAATTAATATAAAAAACCAACAAGATAAAGTTAACTACTTACAAGGAAAAAGTGCACTTGACGAATATACTGTTATTGCTAATAAACTTGTAGATTTAAGAAATACATATGAAACTGTAAATAATTTTCTTAACTTGGAAACACAATTAAATAAACAAAAACTTGATATTCAAGAACTAATGATAAAAGAAGATAGACGAGCCTTAGAACTCATTGAAAATAATCCTTTAAACGAAAAAGATTTAATCTTTAAAGATATTATTGAACATTTATATGAAGATGCTGCAGCTGGAATCATCTTAGAAAACAATACAGGTATTAACCAAATTCGATACAACTTAAAGATTGCAGTTGATGGCTCTGATTCTGATGGGATTGATAATGCAAGTGTACTCGCCTTTGATGTGTTAAATTTATTTAATGGAAGCAACCACAATATTAACTTCCTTTGGCATGACAATAGGCTATTCGCTGATATTAATCCTAAAGCAAGAGCATCTTGGTTTAAGTATATCATCCAAAGATTAAAGTCAACAAATAAACAATATATTGCATCACTAAATAATGAAAATCTATTAAGTATGCGAGAGTATTTAACTCTTGAAGAGTTTTCAGAAATTAAAAAATGTATTATTCTTAACCTGAAAGGTGATAAACCAGAGAATAAATTACTTGGTGTACAAATAGAAAATTATATAGAAAATATTACAAATTAAATCGAATAAGCTCCATCCAACCCACCCAGTGTGGGTTTTCTTTTGTCTATTAAAACACAAAAATTAGGTTTGTCTAATTTTATTAGGAATACCTATTGACTTATTAATTAGGTTTGCCTAATATTTATCTCGTAAACACAAAAAAGCACCTAACTTTCTGACGGCAGGTGCTTTGCAAACTTTGCGAGGTAAGTATGGAACAGAACACTCCTAATGGTCAAGAGATCAAGTCTCTACATAAGCGCCATGACGAATTTTTACAGACAGCTAAGGAAGCATTTGGCTTTTTAGCTATCGCAGCAATCTTCTTCTTTTTAGCACTCATGTACTTCGATCGTTTGACCGAAGAACCACGTCAGTCAGTAGTAATTGAGCGAGGTGTTAAATGAATGCATCTACTAAATTCGCTGAATTCCTCAGCCGTGAACCAAATGGTGATATGCGGATGCGCCTTGGTCCAACTATCTACGTCCAAAAAGGCTTTAAGTTTTACACGGAAGTAAACGGTGAATTAATCCGTATTCCTCTTGAAACATTGGTTGCTAAACCTTGGATTCAACGAAACTTTGAAGCTGAAAAGATTTTTCAACGTCGAAAACAATTAGCAATGGATCTTCAACGATCTCATATCCCTTCTCACGAACGTAAGGCTTATAAACGTCGTATGGGTTGGGTTGGCGCTCACTAAGGGGAAATATCATGGCTATAAATATTATTCCTGCGGATCAAGCTTTGAATGTAAGTGCAATTATCACTTACATCTATGCAGATCCTGGTCTTGGTAAAACATCACTTGGCTTCACTGGTGATAAAACAATTTCTTTTGACTTTGACCGTGGTGCACATCGTACAGGTGAGTTACGTCGTGGCGCTGTAGTACCTGTTCAACAGTGGTCTGATGTTGCAAGTCTTACACCACAAGATTTAGCGCCTTTCAATACGATTGTTATTGATACCGTTGGTGCAATGCTTGAAAGCATTAAAACGCATCTATTGTTGAATGCTACAAACCGTCAAAAAGATGGTGCTTTGAAATTAAAGGCTCAAGGCTTAGCGAACCAAACATTTAAACAGTATGTGAATACGCTTATCAGTATGGGTAAAGATGTTGTTTTTATTGCTCATGCTTCAGAAGATCAGAATGGTGATCAAATTATTTACCGCCCTGACTTGGGCGGCAAGAATCGCAATGAGCTTTATCGTATTGCTGACATTATGGGCTACTTGACCACTGTTACCACAGGCGAAGGTAAGCATGAACGTGTAATTAGCTTTAAGCCGTGCCCTACTCACCATGCAAAAAATGCAGGCGGTTTAGGTGGAGATACTGGTGAAGTTTGGGTACCCGATCTTAAAACACACCCTACTTTCTTGGCTGATTTAATTAAACAGGCAAAAGACCATATCAACACACTTACACCTGATCAACTTGCAATGATTAAGGCTAGTGAGGAAATGGAGAATTTTGTCCAAAGTTGTTGTGAAGCTCAATATGCAAGTGAGTTAAATCAATTAACTGAGTCTTTAGATAAACAACATCCTTTCTATCAAAACATGCGTTTATCTGTATTGAATCGTGCCACTGAGTTGAAGTGCACTTATAACAAAGAACGTGGTTCTTGGGTTGATTCACCTGAATTTAACGGCATTACGGATGCTCAACGTGATGAACTTCAAGACCTATTAAATGAAGCGGGCATCGATGTGATGACGTTCTGTGAAAACAATGGAGTTGACAGCCTAATAAGTATCGAAGCTCAACATTTTGAAGCCGTTAAAGCTGATGTAATCAAACAAGGACAAGGGAAAGCTGTCGCATGAACACAGTAATTTTAGATACAGAAACTCATTCAATTAATGGTTATCCGATCGAAATCGCTTATGCACCCTGCTCTTTTGAGCAAGGTGTATTGGTGGTAAATCAAGACCAAGTGTTTGATGAATATTACTCTTGCCCTGAACCAATCGCTTTAGGTGCTATGGCTGTTCATCACATCCTTGAAAGTGATATTGCATTAAAGCCAAGTTTTGAAACTTTCCGTCTACCAAGTGATGTTACTTACATCATTGGTCACAACGTGGATTACGACATTCAAGCAATTCGCCTATGTGATTCATCTATCAATGTGAAAGGTATTTGTACCTTAGCTTTAGCTCGAATGGTTTGGAAAAACTTAGATTCTCATACGCTTGGTGCTTTGTATTACCACGTTATGGAAGATCAAGAGGCTGCGCGTAAACATCTTCGCCATGCACACAATGCAAAAGCTGATATCTATTTTACTGGTGTGATTTTACAAGCTCTTGTTTCTGATCTAGGCATTAAAGATATGAACTCTCTTTATTTAATGTCTGAATCTGCTCGAATCCCAAAAGTTATCGGATTTGGAAAGCATAAAGGTACCGCATTAAAGGATTTAGAAAAGAGCTATGTGGCTTGGTTATTAAAACAGGACAACGTAGACAAATATTTGCGCAAAGCACTGGAGGCACTATGAACACTCCTAAATTATACATCTGGACATATAAGGCAAAAGTTCAAGGTGGTCGTGGTTTTATCCGTGGCCGTGTTGAGGCTCCAAATGGCTTTCAGGCTGAACAGGCAATTAAGCGCAACAATTTAATGGTTGATACAGTTTTAAACGTAAAAATTGATCGTTCTGTGAATGCTCGTTTGTATGCTTTTGAACCTTGGCAGGAGCTTGCAGCATGACACAAAAACGAATTGTTAAAAGTAAGAACGCCTTAGGTTTAAAAATTTGGCTTGGATATCTTGGCTACAAAATCACAAGTTTGGCAGGTCAAGGCTTCACAGCTCGTCTTGAAGATAAAGCACTTCAAAAGAAGATTAAGAAGCAACATCACTATGTATTGGTGACGGATCCTTTGGGTGGTAATAGTGCGGCTCATGAATTAGGTGCTGAATATGAAATGCACCTGCGTAGTCCTGAAATCACAGATGAAACACAAAACAAATTAATGAAATTGGCGAAGGTGGCGTGATGATTGGTACTCAAATAAAACCTGATTATTCAAAAGAAGTGGCTCAATTCTTAGCAAATGGTGGGCAGATTCAACAGGCTGTAAATACCAATAAAGCTGAGTTTAATTACTGCAATGCAGATACTGCTATTAAAAGTGCAGAACGTCCTAACAGTCATCAAAACCATATTTTGCGTATACGTGCAGAAAAACAAAGTTTAAAAAGCTACACCCCTGTTGCACCGTGCAAATCATGCGAAACATCTGAACGCTCTGTTAAATCAAACGCATGCCTCGAATGTGACCGTCGCAGGGTGCGTGCAAGAACAGGATTGAGTTCTAAAAATTTAGAAGCAATTGGTCATTATCTTTTAGCGAAAAATGAGTCAATCGAGTTCACCAGTAATGGTCAAAAATATGTATTAAAGGTTGAGGTGGCGTGATGGATATTCAAAACTTAACAAATGTATCAACTGTAGTGATTAATTCTCTATTAATGCTTCTTAAGGATAATCATGTTGATGTTAATTCTGTGGTTATGCAGCTATCAAACAATAAAGATGAAGCTATTTCACTAGAAGTTAATTTGGGTGAGTTGGCACAGCAAACACTAAGTGAATTGCAAAAAGCTAAAGCCCAAAAAGTGGCTGTGCCTGAGGGGTTTGTTTTGGTTAAAAAGCGCAACATGATCGGCAACCCGAATGTTGATTGGTTGCAAGCCCCCAAGTGGGCTAGGTATTGGCTTAAGGATGGTCACTCAAATAAGTATTGGTGGTCAAGTATTCGCCCTGTTAAAGACATGGATGTAAATGCCTTTTGTTGGAGAGGTGATTATTTTGCAGAAGAAGCACCATCTTTTAATTTTCTAGGCTCTTGGGATAAATCTTTAACTAGTCGTAAAGCCATAATCGAAGCACAGGAGCAAGTGGGATGAAAATGAATGCACCAATTCAAATTGAAATGAAGGTTTACGCTGTTGAAGAAGAAACCGAGCGTCAAGCCATTGTTACTATGTCGCTTCCTGTCGGTCAATACCCTACTCGATCCACCTTTGAAGCTATTTTCAAGAAGGCAGAAGAAGCCCTACCTGAAGGCTACCGTGCGATGAATAAACGTGAATTTTTTAATGCGTATTTGCAAGATGAATACGGTACAACTGAAACTTTTGCAGTACCAGGTTCTAGAGAGTTTACGAATGATGTAATTGAAATGGAGCCAACCAATGACTGAATACAAAATTACAAGTCTAAAGGATCTACTAAACATCCCTGTGGATCGAGTTGATGATTGCTTGGATGAGTTAAAAGATGGCTTGAAGTTGATGCATGCTCAAATGGTGGCTTTTGAAATCCCTGTGGCTGACGCTGTATTCGATAGCTTCACCTGGAAAGATGATGGTGCGAAAGATATGACCAGCAATGCGCATTTTTCTTGTGGTGGTGTTGTTCAAGTTAAGGTGGATCGAAATGACTGAAATTCAAAAAAACATTGCTGTAGCGAATTTCGTTATTGATGAGCTTCATAAAGATAAGCCGTTTGTTTTGAAGTTGGATATTGAAGAGCGTAAGCATTTCTTATTGGTTTTAGGTAATTCAAAAATAGATTTGAAGATTAACCATCATGCGAATGGCTGTGATGTTTTGATTGAAAATAGTGTGGCTGATCAAATTTACCACATGCTTTCTTCTTATATCGCAAAGCATGATTTACCTGAAAGTGTGGTTGAGAGTTTGAGGGAAGTGTCGTGAATGCAAAAGTTTTAGATCCATGCTGTGGTTCTCGAATGATGCACTTTGATCACAAAAACAAAAATGTTGTGTTTGGTGATATCAGAACCGAAAACCATATCCTTTGTGATGGTCGCTCATTAGAAGTTAATCCAGATATCGAGATGGATTTTCGTGATATGCCTTTCAATGATGGCCAATTTAAATTAGTAGTTTTTGATCCCCCACATTTAGTTCGTGCAGGTGCTCATTCGTGGTTAGCATTGAAGTACGGAAAACTTCAAGAAGATTGGTGTGATGATTTAAGAAAAGGTTTTGAAGAGTGCTTTCGTGTTTTGGCCAATGACGGGATTTTAATTTTCAAATGGAATGAAACTCAAATAAAAGTTTCTGAAATTTTAAAACTAACAGATCAAAAACCGTTGTTTGGCCACATTAGTGGTAAGCGTGCCAATACACATTGGATTACCTTTATGAAGGTGGAAAGTTTGAAGGAGGTGGGTTGATGAGCAAAGAAGCCTTGCACGGAGAAGAAGACCGCCTTTTAAAAACAAGTGAAGTTTCTGAGATGGTTGGTATGACACGTGTAACAATTTCAAAATCAATGGAGCTTGGTCAATTCCCTGAACCTGATTGGACAAGCCCTAGCGGTTATAAACATTGGTGGAAATCAACAATTTATAGTCACTTTAATAAAAAAACAGCCCTCGCATCATGAGGGCTTCTTTTCTTCAAAGGTAATATTTTTAGAAGATGCATATTGAGTTTTTAGCTCATCACAATAATCAGACCACCTTTGCATCATCGCTTTACGCTTATCCAGATGTTTGGTTCGGTTGTATGCCCTACCATGCATATCTCTTACTTGATGGGCAAGCTGTTGCTCAATAATATCAAGCGGAAATTCTAAAATTTCATCTAATAAAGTACGCGCAATCGCTCGAAAGCCATGCCCTGTCATATCTTCTTTACTGTACCCCATGCGACGAAGTGCCATATTTATAGACATATCAGAGATGGGCCTATTTTTGTCGGAACGTGATGGAAATACAAAATCAGAATTGTTTGTAAAATTATAAGCTTCTTTCAGGATTACTAATGCTTGTGTAGATAATGGAACTATATGATCAAGCCCAGTTTTTGAAGATGTTTTAGATGGCGTGTATGACCAAGTTGCATTGTCAAAATCAATATCTGACCATTTAGCATTACGAAGCTCACCGATACGAACAAAAACCAATGGTGCGAGTTGTAACGCAAATTTTACGTGCACAAGTTGCGATTCATAATTATCAATGTCAAAAAGCAATCGCGCAAAATCAAATGGATCTGTTAGTGCTGGGTAGTGGTTTTTTTCTCTTTGTGTGATTGTGCCTGACAAGTCTTGAGCTATATCCCTATCACATAATCCCATTTTTACCGCAAAACGAAATACTTGCGATGCTTTTGATCGAATACGCATTGCGGATTCAATAAAGCCTTTGTTTTCATCTTTTTCAATAACTTTTGCTAAATCTCTTGGTGTTATATCAGAAATAGGCATATTTCCAAGATCACGATAAAGTTTCTCAAAAATACGGTTATTCCTAATTACTGTTGCTGCAGCCAATCTCTGTTTGCTTTTAAATAATTCTGATACAGATTTGAAAGTTGCCTGCTGTTTTAGTCTTTCTTTTTCCTCTACGCCCTGCTTTTCAGATTGTGGGTCTTTGCCTTCAGTTAATAAAGCACGAAATTGATCACGATATTCGCGTGCTTTCGCTAATGAAATTTGCGGATAAGCACCTATCGACATTGTGTTTCTTTTTTTTGTGACTGGTCGCGTGTAATCGAAACGCCACATAATTGAGCCATTTTTGCGAATTAGAAGATTCAATCCTGCACCATCTGACAATCGAACGTCTGTTTTTAAGCCATTGGGATTGTTAGATTTTATATCTCGGAGGAATGCTTTTATTTTGCTGTCAGTAAGCGAAATTACTTGTTTTGGCATTTTTTGCGTTACACCTATGAGTACAAATTCATTCTGTAACGCAACCTGTAATGCATCAATGCGTTACAACTTTGAATTACTTTAAACAACTTTATACAGGTTTTTTATTCTAAACCCAAGGTGAACAACAAGTTTATACAGCTTTTTGCAAGTTTTAATATAGTAAATGGTGCGCTCAGCGGGACTCGAACCCACGCCACAGGCTTCGGAGACCTGTACTCTATCCAGTTGAGCTATGAGCGCGCGACGCACATCATAACAAAAAAAATCAAAAGATAAAGCAACTATATAGATAGCCCCCAATTTACTGCTTACTGTTTATACAATGTTCACATAATACAACGCAGTATTTCATTCTTCATCTTGGTTTCTGAATCAAGATCACTCACAATATGCTTAATACTGACCAAGTGAGAAATATATGTCTGATGCATTAGTGCTTAAAGACCTATCTAAAACCTATAAAAATGGGTTTCAGGCATTAAAAGGTGTGAATCTAACTGTACCTGAAGGTGAATTTTATGCACTTTTAGGGCCTAATGGTGCGGGTAAATCAACGACTATTAGCATTATTAGTTCTTTAACAAAGAAAACATCAGGCACAGTAGAAATTTTTGGTCACAATTTAGATACGCATCCATCTCAAGCCAAACAATGTTTAGGGATCGTACCTCAAGAATTCAACTTTGGTCATTTTGAAAAAACCTTTGATATTTTAGTTACACAAGCAGGTTACTACGGCATTCCTAAAAAAACAGCCGAACAACGAGCTGAAGAATATTTAGAAAAATTAGGCCTATGGGATAAACGTGCAGTCCAAGCACGTATGCTCTCTGGCGGTATGAAACGTCGCCTTATGATTGCCCGTGCCATGATGCATAATCCTAAACTGCTTATTTTAGATGAACCTACTGCTGGTGTAGATATTGAATTAAGACGCTCAATGTGGGATTTCCTCACAGAAATGAATGACAAAGGCACATCTATTATTCTTACCACACATTATTTAGAAGAAGCTGAAATGTTGTGCCGTCAAATTGCCATTATTGACCGTGGTATGATTAAAGAAGATACCTCTATGAAGAACTTCTTAAATCAACTCAATGAAGAATCATTTATTTTTGATTTAACACAACCTATTCAAGCCCCAACTTTAGATATTATTGGTGTTCGTTTTAATTTAATCGATCCACTAACACTTGAAGTCACAATGGATAAAGCTCATAGCTTAAATGATCTATTCCAGTTACTAGAGTCGCAATGTATTCAGGTTCGTAGTATGCGTAATAAATCGAATCGTCTTGAAGAGCTATTTGTCAAAATGGTCGAAAAAAATCTTGATGGAGCAGCGCAATAATGAATTTCACTCAACTTAGAGTTGCGCTTTATACGCTTGTCCATAAAGAAATTCGACGCTTTATGCGTATTTGGCCACAAACGCTGTTACCACCTGCTATTACCATGAGCCTTTATTTTGTTATTTTCGGAAACTTAGTGGGTTCACGAATTGGGCAAATGGGCGGCTTTAGCTATATGCAGTTTATTGTACCCGGCTTAATTATGATGGCTGTAATCACCAATAGTTATTCCAACGTATCTTCCAGCTTCTTTAGTGCAAAGTTTCAAAAAAGTATTGAAGAGCTGATCATGAGCCCTGTTCCTCTACATGCCATTTTATGGGGCTATGTATTAGGTGGTGTGTGTCGTGGTGTTCTCGTTGGTATTATTGTAACGGTAATGAGTTTATTTTTTACTGACCTTTATATTACCAATTGGTTTGTAACTATATATACGGTACTAATCACTTCATTTTTATTTGCATTAGGCGGTTTCATTAACGCTGTTTATGCCAAGTCATTTGATGATATTTCAATTATTCCAACCTTTGTTCTTACACCACTTACCTACTTAGGTGGCGTATTTTATGCTATTTCGGCACTTAGTCCATTTTGGCAAAATTTATCTTTAATTAACCCTATTGTGTATATGGTCAATGCATTTCGCTACGGTATTTTGGGTCATAGCGATGTCAATGTTGGACTATCTTTAACAGTTATTACTTTATTCTGTGCAGTGTTATACGGCATTGCATACTATTTACTTTCTCGTGGTTCAGGAATGCGTGAATAATGAGCGTAGAAAAATCTTTATTAGGTAAAGACACTAATTACCCAACAGAATATCAACCCGATATTTTATTTCCAATCTCTCGTGAACAAGCACGTGAGTCTTATAGTCATATCAATCATATTCGTCAGGGTAAAGATTGGTGGCATGTATTTGAAATTTCATGGCTCAATGCACATGGAATTCCACAAGTCGCTATTGGTCGTTTAACACTTCCTGCATCTTCGCCAAATTTAATCGAATCGAAATCTTTGAAGCTCTACTTTAATAGTATGAACTTTACTAAATTCGATTCTAAAGAAACATTTATTGCCACGGTCGAAAAAGATTTATCTGCTGCTGCTGAAGCCAAAGTTACAATTGACCTATTTGATGCCAATGATTTAGACATTGCACAACCTGAAGGCATTTGTATTGATGATCTAATGCCTGAGCGTTTGGAAAATCACCCTGACTCCTCTTTACTCAAACTTGATGATTCAAATGAAGATGTAGAAGTTCATTTGTATTCACATTTATTAAGAAGTAACTGCCCAGTCACTGGACAACCCGATTGGGGTACTGTATTTATACGTTTCAAGGGTAAAAAGCCATGTTATAAAAGTATCTTGGCTTATATTATTTCTTATCGCCAACATAATGGTTTCCACGAACAATGTGTGGAACAAATGTTTGCTGATATTTGGCAAAACCTTAGCCCTGAAAAGCTAATGGTTTATGCAACATATACTCGTCGTGGTGGTTTAGATATCAATCCATGCCGTGTATCTGATTTAACATGGATGCCTCGCCCAATTCGATTGGCACGACAGTAAAATAAACAACATTGAGGTTGAACAACTATGCCATTTTTTGGATTTATTCCATCTAAAGAACTTTTAGACAGCATTGAAATTGCCCAGCAAAAAAGAAACTCAAGTGAGCCTCTTTATCCACTTCGTGATAAAACAGCCTTACTTATTAATGATGAAATCATTGATGCTATTTTAACTGAGCTTGTTCGTCTCTTTCCACAAAGTGACAAACGTGATACCGCTGAAAAATTGGCTGGTTATATCAAATCTTCCGTTGCGGTTTTACTAAAGCAGCTTATGAGCAAAGCTTCGAATGATGTGATTAAACAATCGATCGAGTTTTCATATAAAAGCCTATTTAAAGATGCTCAAGGTAATCTCCGTGTTGGTGAAAACTTAGATGCAAACTTAGTTACAAACTTAAAGATGACATTTTCAGAAATTAAAGCAGGAAATGATGTAAATAAGGCGGCTTTAGCTGAACTCTATAAACAGTTTGCTGATGCTACTGTGCGTCACTTTATGATTGATTTTAATAAAACTTTAGATTTAGGCATGATTAAACGCAAAGCTTCAGATATTGGTGCCTCTGCTGTAACCAAAGCTGTTCATATTGCAACGGATAAAATCTTCTTAAACCTAACGAAAGATGAGTTACGTATTCTTGCAGAATATCATGACACTTTATTTCACAATTAATTGTCTATTAACTCTCGAAATACAAAAAAACCTAGCACTGCTAGGTTTTTTTGTATCAATATTTATAGATTCATTATTCATCATCACTTTCATGTGCTAGCATCCAAAACATTACAATTAATCCTATATTTAGCTATGTCATCAGACATTCAATATAAGTTTTTGCGCTATTCGCCTCGTAATGGTTTAGGCAATTCTAATAAATTATCTATATTTCAGCGTCTCCATTTAGATCCATGGTTATGCTTATTCATTTCGCTGACCGCATTATTAGGATTTATTACTTTATATAGTGCATCTGGCGAAAATGTTCTTATGCTCTCTAAGCAAATGATGAGCTTTGGTATTGGCTTTATTGTCATGATTTCGCTTGCACAAATTCAACCCAAAGTTTACGAGGCTTTTACTCCCTTCTTCTATCTATTTGGCTTAATTGCTTTAGGATTAGTTTTTGTCATTGGCGAAGTGCGTATGGGCGCACAACGATGGATTGACATCCCCGGTTTCGGAAGTGTTCAACCAAGTGAATTTATGAAAATTGCAATGCCTATGATGGCAGCTTGGTTTGTTTCAAGACGTGGTTTACCACCTTCTTTTTTACGTATTATTTTTACTTTAATTCTTATTATTTTACCCTTTTTAATGATTGCCAAACAACCCGATCTTGGGACATCTGCCCTTGTATTAGCAAGCGGTGTTTTTGTCTTATTTTTAAGTGGATTATCTTGGCGTTTAATTGCTTTTGCAGGAACAAGCGTTGCTATAGTTATTCCTTTTTTCTGGGAGTTTTTATTACACGATTATCAAAAAAAACGTGTGATGACTTTATTTAATCCTGAAGCAGATGCCTTAGGTTCTGGATGGAACATTATTCAATCAAAAATTGCAATTGGCTCAGGTGGATTTTCAGGTAAAGGTTTTTTATCGGGTACGCAATCGCATTTACATTATTTACCCGAAGGACATACCGATTTTATTATTGCAGCCTTCTCAGAAGAGTTTGGTTTTATTGGTATTATGATTTTAATGCTACTTTATTTTGCAATTATTGTAAGAACCATGCAAATTAGTATGCTTTCACTCGATAATTACGGAAAATTGCTATCAGGTGGCTTAGGACTAGCCTTTTTCGTTTATGTTTTTGTGAATGCAGGCATGGTTAGCGGTATATTACCTGTTACAGGTATTCCTCTACCATTTATGAGTTATGGTGGTACAGCAATTATTACCTTAATGGCATCCTTTGGCATCGTCATGTCAATCTATACACACAGATAGTACGCTTGGAACTTAGTATTTATGTCTACCCTAAAATTCTATAAAAAAATAATATATTTACCATTAATACTTGGTTCATTTTCAATGACGAGTTTTTGTCATGCCAATGACTTTAAATCAACACCCGAATACCAGAACTTTAAACAAAAAACCATGCAAAAGTATGGACTTTCCGAAGTACAAGTCGACTGGGCAATGGATGGCGCTAAGAACCTCCCAAATATTATTAATATCATGAATCGCCCAGGTGAAAGCAAACCATGGTATTCCTATAAAACTAATTTCTTGTCTGAAGGCACAATTCGACGTGGAGTAAGTTTTAAGAATCAATATGCAGACACCTTAAATAGAGCCGAACAGCAATTTGGTGTGCCACAATCGATCATTTTAGGTATTTTAGGTGTTGAAACAGGTTATGGATCGAATAAAGGATCTTTTGTTACCCGCGATGCCTTAGCGACCTTAGGTTTTGGCTATGAAAGACGCGCTCAATATTTCCAAGATGAATTAGCCGCACTGATTGCTTGGTCATATAAAGATGGTGTTACAGCTAACTCAATTGTAGGTTCGTATGCTGGTGCTGTTGGCTATCCCCAATTTATGCCAAGTAACATCCCTATTTTTGGCGTAGATTATGACAACAACGGACATGTCGACTTAAGAAACTCAGCGGTAGATGCAATTGGTTCAATTGCTAACTACCTTGCTCAAAATGGTTGGCAACGTGATCAACCCATTGCATTCCAAGCTCGATACACAGGAAATGATCCAGATTCCATTATTGCAAAAGATTTAACACAACCAGTTCCCTATGGTGTATTAAAAACTCAAGGTATTTCACCATTAAATCCCTTAGTCAAAATTGATGACCTCGACTTAGTCAATGTCATCCAACTACAAGAAAGCCACGGACCCATTTACTACATTACTTACCCAAACTTTCAGGTCATTACAACTTATAACAGAAGTCGTATGTATGCCACAGCACTGTGGCTTTTAGGTACAGAAGTTGCTGGTCGATAAGACCAGCTTTTTAATCGAACTAACAAAAGTCAATAATTTTATTTAACTTATTGATTATTTTTTAATCATATTATATACTCTGTTACATCTTTGTTTATTTATTAATCAAAAAAACACACTTTTTAGACTTTTTACAACTATTTTAAACCTCAGACTAGACACATTTATATCTGGATGAATATTATCCTACTCGTCAAATGTAGTTGCAAAAGTGAAAAAATTGGCATCATTTCTGCATTTTCAATAGATCAAACTGTTGAAATAACTTAAAAAATGCCTAGGAGTTTAATCAATAATGCATTCTTCGCTGAAATCTTTAATTGCTGCCTCGACGGTCTTATTTACATTAAGCCAGTCTCAAGCAGAAATGGTGCAATCGTCATCATTGATGAATAGCACTGAAAATTCAGGTTTAGCTGCGCGTGTCTTAAATAAAGATACTCAAAACTTTAACTCACACCTTTCAAATTTAAATAGCCTTTCAATCACTGAGCGTTCTGCCGACAAAATCCGTCGTCAAACAATTGCTGCGAAAATTGAAATTCCAGCAGAAGAGCCTTCTGTGATTGAAAAGTTAAATACAGTTGCATCAAACACTGTTCGTAAATTCAGCCAAACAGGTGTTGCTTCTTGGTACGGTCGTCAATTTCACGGTCGTAAAACTGCAAGTGGCGAAACTTTCGATATGAATGCTATGACTGCAGCGCATCGTACATTGCCTTTGAACTGTTATATTCGCGTTACAAATAACTCAACAGGAAAAAGTGTTGTTGTTAAAGTAAACGATCGTGGTCCATTCCATGGTAACCGTGTTCTTGATTTATCTTACGGTGCAGCAAAACAACTTGGCTTCACAAATGCAGGTCAAGCAAAAGTAAGTATCGAACGTGTTGCTGGTCCAAATTCTTAATTTTTTTACTGCAAACAACATTTGATAAAAAGCCACGATTTACGTGGCTTTTTTTATATTTATAATATTTAGGTAATCTATCAAGCCAAAAACCCATCAAAATTCTTCACAGTTGCTCATTTTTCGAAGTTTTTTATTTTTTTGCTACCTAACTAGCATAATAATAAAAAACAGCTTAAATTCCGCAAAATAGAGCACATTTAACTTTTTATATTTTTCTCAATCTATTTTACCGTTTTTCCAGCATGTTTTAACCATCCATCAGGATGCTTTTTGCGTGGATCATGATGTGTCCAATGTATCACCCCACCCTTTTGTGAATACTCATATTCACCAAAAAATTCAACCCGATCTCCCTTTTTTAAATTTGATAATCGTGATGCCAAATCAATATTATGTGCAACCAATATCGTTTGACCATTTTCCAACTCTAAAATGAATTTTTGATGTCTTGATCCCTCATTATCATCAGGCAATATAGCAATAACTCTCCCTGCACCTTCAACCTGTATATTGCTCAACTTATTGTTAAACGCATGCTCAATAATACGAGTTCCATTTTGCTCTACAACGGAACTACCTTGTAATGTATTTGGCTCGATGTTACTTTCCTGTAATGCTGTTTTAGAAACAGTATTATTTTGTTGAGCATCTAATCCAAAATACGCAGCAACTAAAATTGCAATTACACCACCAATCGTTAAATTTGTTTTATTAGCCATAATAATTCCTTCATTTTTCTTTATTTTAAGCATAAAAAAAGCCCCCTAAGGGGGCTTTTTTTAAATAATCTACTTATTCAGTAAAATTATTTAGCAGCAGCTTGAGCAGCAGCAACTTCTTCAGCAAAGCTCATTTCAGCTTTTTTCTCGATACCTTCACCAACTTCGAAACGAACAAAGTTAGCAACTGTAGTACCAGTAGCTTTAAGAACTTCTGCAACTTTCTTGTCGTTGTCAATTACGTACATTTGACGCTCAAGAACAACTTCGTTCAAGTATTTCTCAACTGAACCAGTTACCATTTTTTCAACGATGTTCGCTGGCTTACCAGACTCAATCGCTTTAGCTTCTGCAATTTCTTTCTCTTTAGCGATAAGCTCAGCAGAAACACCTTCAGCATTTACAGCAACAGGGTTGAATGCAGCAATGTGCATAGCCAAACCTTTACCTGTTGCAGCATCACCAGCAAATGATACAACTACACCGATTTTTAAACCGTGTTTGTAAACTGCAAGGTTGTCGCCTTCAACGATAGTTGCACGACGAACTTGGATGTTTTCACCAATTTTTTGAACAAGCGCGATACGAGCTTCTTCAACAGTAGTGCCATCTTCAAGTTTAAGTTCAGCAATTTGAGCAGCATCAGTTACGCCAGCAGCAAGAGCAGCAGCAGCAACTTTAGCAGAGAAACCAGCAAAGTTTTCGTCTTTAGCAACGAAGTCAGTTTGGCAGTTTACTTCTAAAAGAAGTGCTTTGTTACCGTCTTGAGCAATCGTGATTGCACCGTCAGCAGCAATGTTACCAGCTTTTTTAGCTGCTTTTGCTTGACCAGATTTACGAAGGTTATCAATCGCTAATTCGACGTCACCACCAGCTTCTGTCAAAGCTTTTTTACATTCCATCATTGCAAGACCAGTACGATCACGCAGTTCTTTAACCATGCTTGCAGTAATAGCAGTCATGAGAATCTCCTAAATTCGGTAGAAAATGAATTCTTTTTAGAACAGAAACGGCCCAAAGGTATCCTATGGGCCGTCTGCATACATAACGCTTAGTTTGCCACGATCACATGTCGCAAAAATGACAAGCCTGCGTCAAACGCATTAAGCCTCAGAAGCAGGAGCTTCTTGAGTTTTAGCTTGTGCATTTGCTTGTGATTGAGCATATTCTTTACCAGCAAGAATAGCATCAGCCATAGCAGAAGCATAAAGTGTTACTGCACGGATCGCATCATCGTTACCAGGAATAACGTAGTCTACGTTGTCTGGGTTAGAGTTTGTATCAACGATACCGATTACAGGAATACCAAGGTTTTTAGCTTCTTTGATTGCAATTGCTTCGTGATCAACGTCGATTACGAATAATGCATCAGGTAAACCACCCATGTTTTTAACGCCGCCAAGACCGCGTTCAAGTTTTTCCATTTCACGAGTACGTTCTAAAGCTTCACGTTTAGTAAGCTTAAGGAAAGTACCATCTTCAGATTGAGCTTGAAGGTCTTTTAGACGGTTGATTGACTGACGAAGAGTTTTCCAGTTAGTCAACATACCACCTAACCAACGGTGATCAACGTATGGTTGACCAGCGCGTTGAGCTTGTTCACGAATGATCGCAGAAGCAGCACGCTTAGTACCAACGAACAATACTTTGTTCTTTTTGCTAGCTAAGTTGTTAACAAAGTTCAAAGCATCGTTTAACGCAGGAACAGTGTGCTCAAGGTTGATGATGTGAATCTTGTTACGTGCACCAAAGATGTATTCACGCATTTTTGGATTCCAAAAACGTGTTTGGTGACCAAAGTGCGCGCCAGCTTGAAGAAGGTCGCGCATGCTTACGTTGTAATCTGCCATTTTCTTTACCTTAATGTTTGGGTTAGGCCTCCATATATCCGCATTCTCCACCTTTTTTAAAGGCACCCAGAGATATGTGTCGATATATGTGCGGATTTTATTGCCCCATCGCACAAAGCCCGTGAAATTAATTCACGAAAAAGCATTTGATAAAATGGGCGGCTATTTATACCATAGTCACATATAAATTTCCAAAAGTTTTTAAAGATCATGAGCAATACTTACGAAGCACCACGTCGTTTAATTAAGTCTGCAGAAGATATCGAAAAGATGCGAGTTGCGGGACGACTAGCGGCTGAAGTCTTGGATATGATCAAACCGCATATTGTTCCGGGTGTTACCACACTTGAACTTGATACGATTTGTCATGATTATATTGTTAATAAACAAGATGCTATTCCTGCTTGCTTAGGATATGGCGCTGCTCCAGGACGCCCTGCTTTTCAGCACGTAATTTGTACATCTGTAAACCATGTTGTTTGTCATGGTATTCCATCTGAAGCGAAAAAACTGAAAAAAGGCGATATCTTAAATATTGACGTAACGGTCATTAAAGATGGTTTCCACGGCGACACCAACATGATGTATATCGTGGGTGGTGAAACTACAATTTTAGCAAATCGCCTCTGTAAAGTTGCACAAGAAGCACTGTACCGCGGTATGGCTGTAGTTAAACCTGGTGCAACCATGGGTGATATTGGTCATGCTATTCAAAAATATGTTGAATCTGAACGTTTCAGCGTTGTACGTGAATACTGCGGTCATGGTATTGGTACAACTTTCCATGATGAGCCACAAGTACTTCATTATGGTCAACCAGACACAGGTATGATTTTAGAAGAAGGCATGACATTTACCATTGAACCAATGGTAAATGCTGGTGTATGGCAAACTAAACTTCTTGGTGATAAATGGACGGTTGTAACGAAAGACCATAAACTTTCAGCACAATATGAACACACATTACTTGTTACCAAAGATGGCGTAGAAGTATTAACTGCTCGCCCTGAAGAAGATTTATCTCGTTTTCAAAAGTAATTTCAAAACTTACTTTTTAAATATTAATTTGGCTACTTTCGAGTAGCCATTTTTATAACTAAATTTTATTGATAACTCAAATATATGTGATTACTAAAACATCATAATTCACCTATCATTATGTTTACAAGAGCTTATGGATCCAAGCATGTCGAACAGTAAATTTTCCACACCTCTCATCTACATGTTGATTGGTAGTGCCATTATTTTGGCACTATCTTTAGGTGTCAGACATGCTTTTGGTCTTTATTTAGTCCCTATGAGCGATGAATTTGCTTGGGGACACAATGTCTTCAGTTTAGCCATTGCCATGCAAAACCTTATTTGGGGAGCTGCTCAACCATTTACTGGCGCACTAGCAGACAAGTACGGTAGTAAAATTGTGGTTGCTGTGGGTGGATTCCTTTATGCCGTTGGCTTATTGCTAATGTCCATAAGCTCAACAGGTTTATTACTCAATTTAAGTGCAGGTTTGATTTTAGGTTTAGCACTTTCCGCAACTTCTTTCTCTGTTTTACTTTCAGCAGTTGGTCGTGCTGCACCTCCTGAAAAACGTAGTTTAGCCATGGGGATTGCTAGTGCAGCAGGTTCATTTGGTCAATTTATTATGCTGCCATCTACCCTGTTACTTTTACAAAATATTGGTTGGTCGGCTGCTTTAGTTGTAAGTGCAATTTTAATTGCTTTAATTGTTCCTCTTGCACTTATGCTTAATGCACCAGCGTATCAAGATCCAAATGCTCAACCCTCTGCAGCACCCGCTTTAAGCTTTAAACAAGTACTTATCATTGCAAAAAACCACAAGCCATTTTGGTTCTTAGCTCTCGGTTTTTTAGTTTGTGGTTTCCAAGTCGTTTTCATTGGTATTCATCTACCTGGTTATTTGATTGATCATGGATTTAATGCAACAACAGGTACAATCTTTTTAGCTCTTGTTGGCTTATTTAATATTGTAGGTACTTACAGCGCTGGCTGGCTTGGTGGAAAGTATTCAAAACCTATGCTTCTGATGTGGCTCTACGGATTGCGAGGTATTGCAATAATTGCTTTCTTATTGTTGCCATTAAGCGTATGGACAGTTTACGCATTTGGTATCATTATGGGCTTATTATGGTTATCTACCGTACCGCTCACCAATGGTATTGTTGCCAATATGTTTGGTATTAAGTACTTATCTATGCTTAGTGGTATTGTATTCTTTACCCACCAAATTGGCTCATTCTTTGGTGGATGGCTAGGTGGTGTAAACCATGATATGACTGGCAATTACAATATGATTTGGATGTTCTCAATTGCATTAAGCGTAGTCGGTGTCATCGTACATTTTTGGGTGAATGAGGAAAATATTATTCATGACTAACCCTATATTATTCAAATTCTGTATCGGTACCATAATCATTGCTTTTATGATTATGGCTATCGTGTTATGGCTTAAAACACCTCTGTTATTTGAGTATTTCAATCAAGCTTTTTGCGCACATTAAGCGATACTTCATTTAAATCTACTTGTTTTCAATATCTCTTCATAAACCACTCAAAATAATTAAAGAGACCGTTTTTAATCCTTATATACAATCAATTCTATTCATTTGTCATTATTATTTCATCTATAACAAGATATGCTACGAAACTCAAAACTCCTACATAAGTGACGGATTAATTTAGAAAATGAATCGGCCTCATTTCACCCCTTCGTATCTACAACTGTTTTGGGTTTTTCTAAAACTAGGCTGTACTTCCTTTGGTGGACCTGCTGCACATTTAGTATTTTTCCATAACATCTTTGTGAAAAAATTAGCATGGATCGATCCTCAACACTATGCTCAACTAGTTGCACTTGGGCAAATTTTACCAGGTCCAACAAGTAGTCAAGTGGGTATTGCTATTGGTTATAGTTTGAAGGGTTATAGTGGTGCAATAATTTCCTGGCTCGGATTTACACTCCCCTCTGCAATTTTAATGTGTAGTGCTGCATTTTTAGGGCTTGAATATCAAACCTATCTTACAACTCATGTTTTTCACGTTGTTCAACTAATTGTACTTGCTATTGTGATATGGGCTTTTTGGCAGATGCTACAAAGTTTTTGCCACACTATTGCACAATACATACTCATGTTATTCACAACTTTATTTGTTTATTTTTCTACATTTCCAGCAAATCAAATAAGTGCTTTAATTTTTTGCGCGTTAATCAGTTATTTTTTTCTAAAAACCAAAACATTAACAAATAACCCAAAAGATCAACAACTTCATACTCAAAAAAAGAAAAACTTTAACTACCTTTGGTTAATTCTTTTTATTTTACCCATACTTGTGCTTCCCACTTTAAATAGTCAAAATTTATTCATACAAAGTTTTCAAAATTTTTACTCTAACGCCTCTTTTGTATTTGGGGGTGGTCATATTATTTTACCTTTACTACATCAAAGCTTTGTAGAAAGTCAGCTTATTGACTCCACAAATTTTGACTTAGGTTATGCCCTTGTTCAGCTTATGCCAGGTCCTCTGTTTAGCTTTGCAAGCTATCTTGGTACTTTTTTAGCATTCACACCTTATCCTCTATTCAATGCACTCTTAGCAACTATTGCAATTTTTTTACCTTCGTTTTTCCTTATATTTGGCTGCTTACCATATTGGTCACGATTAATGAATAACGACAAATTATTACAAACTATTGCCGGATTAAATGCAGCAGTTGTTGGTTTACTTCTTTGTTTAACCGTACAAATGAGTGAAAAATATGTTTCACATTTTTTTGATATTATTTTCATCTGTCTTGTTATATTTTTACTCAAAAGCAAACTTCCCATCTGGTTAAGTTTAATTGGTAGCTTTATCGTCTACCTATTTATGCTTAACCACGCGTTCTAGCAATAAAAAACCGCATATTAAATGCGGTTTTTTATGCTATTCATATTTTAAAATTAGAACAGACGATTCATACCATTTAATGTCGCTACACGATACGCTTCCGCCATCGTTGGATAGTTAAATGTCGTTTCTACGAAGTACTTAATCGTATTGTTCGGGCTATTCATTACAGCCTGACCAATGTGAATAATTTCCGCAGCATTGTTACCAAAGCAATGTACACCTAAAATTTCTAAAGTATCACGATGGAATAAGATTTTAAGCTCACCCACCGTATCGCCCGTAATCTGTGCACGTGCTAAATAACGGAAAGATGCTTGCCCCACTTCATACGGAATTTTTTCTTCAGTAAGCTGTTGTTCAGTTTTACCAATAGAAGAAATTTCAGGAATTGTATAAATACCAGTAGGAATTGAAGTAACAGGTTTAAGACCTTCTTCACCGCTCATATTACCGCCCGCGTTACGACCTTGGTCATACGCAGCAGAAGCAAGAGATGGCCAGCCAATAACATCACCAGCAGCATAAATGTTTTCAACTTCTGTTTGATACTTATCATTTACAGTCAATTGACCACGGCTATTTGGTGTTAAACCTACATTTTCAAGACCTAAACCATCGGTATTACCCGAACGACCGTTACACCATAAAATAGCATCGGCTTTAATTTTTTTACCACTTTGCAAATACATCACAACGTGATCATCATGTGTTTCCAAATGATCAATTTGTTCGTTATGACGAATCAATACGCCTTGTTCACGCAAGTGATAAGACAAAGCATCTGAAATTTCATCATCTAAATAGCTTAGAAGTTTCGGCTGAGTATTAATCAAATCTACTTTATGATCTAAACCAATAAAGATAGAGGCATATTCACAACCAATTACACCCGCACCATAAATAATGATTTTTTGAATTGAAAAATCAAGATCAAGAATCTTATCTGAATCAAATACACGTGGATGATTAAAGTCTAAACCTGCTGGGCGGTATGGACGTGAACCTGTTGCAATAACAAGTTGTTTAAAAACAATTGTTTCTGTAATGCCATCAGGACTAAACACAAGTACAGTATTTTTATCCTGAACATAAGCACGACCATGATAAATATCAATTTTATTACGATCATAAAAACGTGAGTGCGTATCAACTTGTTGTTGAATAACTTTATGTGCATTACGCAATACTTGTTTCATAGTGAATTGTTTCCAATCACCTACTTTTTGAAACATTGGATCACGTTGATAACGAATGACGCTAGAAACCGTTTGACGCAAAGCTTTACTTGGAATAGTACCTACGTGTGTACAGTTACCACCCAATTGCTCACGCATATCTACAATTGCAACACGCTTGCCAGATTTAGCAAGTTTCATCGCAGCGCCTTCACCCGCAGGGCCCGAACCGAGAACTACTGCATCGTATTTAACGAAATTCCCACTAACGACCTCTTTTTTACGTGGCATTCAACGCTCCTTAATCAAATTTATCTGTAAATCATATCTATATTATGACTGATATTATTTCAAATTGGTGTATTTAGCACACATATATTATGTGATAACAACATTTATTAAATGAATATTGTTTTCCCCCTATTTAAGATGAACTTCGCTATAATAGGAAAGCTAAATTTTTAAAGATTTCCCCCCTATTAAAACAGTGGAAAAGTTGCATATGTCTGAAAACCGTAAACCAGAACAGGGTGTAAAACTCCGTGGCGCAGAAAAAGTCGCTCGTATACCTGTAAAAGTTATCCCTACGGTTGAAACACCACGAAAGCCAGATTGGATTCGTGTAAAAATGGCTGCGCCTGATGAAGTTCAACGTATAAAAACAACTTTGCGTGCTCAAAAACTTCATACCGTTTGTGAAGAAGCTGCTTGCCCAAATTTACCAGAATGCTTTGGTGGTGGTACTGCAACCTTTATGATTATGGGTGATATTTGTACTCGTCGTTGTCCATTCTGTGATGTTGCTCATGGTCGTCCAAATGCCTTAGATGCAGATGAACCTCGCCACATGGCAGAAACGATTGCCAATCTTGGTTTAAAATATGCAGTAATTACATCTGTAGACCGTGATGACTTACGTGATGGTGGCGCACAACACTTTGTAGATTGTATTAAAGAAGCACGTGCATTAAGTCCTAAAACATTATTAGAAATTTTAGTACCTGACTTCCGTGGTCGTATGGATATTGCATTACGCATTATGACGGAATGCCCTCCTGATGTCTTCAACCACAACATTGAAACTGTACCACGCCTTTATAAAGCAATGCGTCCAGGTTCAGATTACCAACACTCTTTAAATTTACTCAAAATGTTTAAAGAATATTGCCCAGATGTTCCTACAAAATGTGGCTTAATGGTCGGTATTGGTGAAACTGAAGAAGAAGTACTTTCTCTATTAGATGATTTACACGCACATGGCGTTGACTACGTCACTATTGGTCAATACCTACAACCATCTAAAGAACATGCACCAATCGATCGCTTTGTAACACCTGAAGAATTTGAGCGTTACACTGCACATGGTCAAAAACTTGGTTTCCGCAATATTTGGGCAGCACCAATGGTTCGCTCTAGTTACTTTGCAGACCGCCAATATTATGGCGAACCTGTACCAAATGTCCGCCGCAAAGCAGATCCCGCTAAAAAAATTGCAGTTCAAGCAATTGAAGCTTAAACAGAACATAATTAAAAAGCCCTCATATTGAGGGCTTTTTTAATACTTACAACTTTAAGATTCTGGAGGAAAACCCAAAGTGTATACAAGGTAAATATTATCTATTCACCCTATTAATTATCACAGGACAGGCTAAAACTTAGTTCCAATGTACATTAAAGTTATAATAAAACTCTTTAACTTCAAATCGAATTGAATATCCCAATTGAGTTAAATCTGAAGATAATCGATGAATTTCAGCCAATTGAAGGTGTTTTGGCAATACTGTAAATACAGCTGTATTACCTTGTTTCGCATTATCCTCAATCAATTGTGCTAAACGTTGTTTATAGATTGCCATATCATAACTAACATTTTGTGCAAATATTTTTGCTTTATCAGCATTTATAAAACCTATCATCTACCCATCTTCACCCTAAATTTATGTGCACAATCATATTTTTTGAGTGTTTTTTAAACAAGTTTAAGTCTGTAATTCCATGTTACGCTTTTTTAAAAATGTAATCTTCCACTTAGATGAATTCTTCAAGGCTTAATTGAACTATTAAATATCAAATACCTACAGAACAATGAATACATAAAAATTTTAACCGTTTGTTTAAAAATAAAATTTAAAATTTAAAAAACAGGTTCTTGTAACATTATTAACATTTGTTTACATAGTCATTGATCCAATGACAAGAAATCACCTTTAATTCAAAAGATAAAAATCACCAAAAAAAATAAACCCCAAATAAACAACCCTTTATTTAAATTAGAAAATAATAAAAAATTATTCAACACATAAACAATAATTGTTATCATTATCATTATATATTCCAAAACCCAGCGCTATCAAACTTAACTTATGACTAGTTCTAAAATAGATACCCTATCTGCGACACCTATCACCAGGAAAGCGTTCGCAAAACCGAAAGAAAAACAGTCCACTCTATTCTATCGTTTAATGATTTTTTATCGCTTTGCACTAGCACTTATAGGGGGCTACGTGATCTCAATGCTCTCGGCAATTGTGATTGCAGAAGTTTTTACTGCAGACCGTGGTAGTGCCGCTATGGGAGCAACAATTGTTGCTTTCCTTCTTTGGACAGCTGCATTTATTTGGGTTTTCATGGTCAATAAAACCCTAAAAGCAAGTTTAGGGATTATTTTACCTAGTCTTATTTTGTTTGTTATTTACAAATTATTAGGAAATTAAAATGCGCGTAGATGGCAAACAAGAAGGCCCTCGCCAATCAATGTCTTGGCTTCACACATGGGCGAGTCTTATTTTAGGTTGGTTACTTTACGCAATATTTGTAACTGGTACGCTGAGCTTTTTCCAAAATGAAATTACAGTATGGATGAAGCCTGAGTTTCATCAATCTGCACCTCAATCGACTCAAGTACAACAAACACAAGTTGCACTCAATTATTTGCAAAAAAACCATCCTGATGCGTCGGCATGGAGTATTCAACTCCCCAATTCACGCCAAAATACAACTACATTAGTTGTTCGAAAACAAGGGGAAGATCCACGTGCAAGACGTGGCGGTACACGCATTACAATTGATAGTGTAACAGGGCAAACTTTAGAAGCGCGTGAAACGCGTGGTGGCAATTTCCTATACCGCTTTCATTTTGAACTTTATGGTATGCCACGTACATGGTCACGTTGGATTGTAGGTATTGCAACTTTACTGATGTTCGTTGCTATTATTAGTGGCGTAATTACGCATAAAAAAATCTTTAAAGATTTCTTCACATTCCGTTCAGGCAAAGGTCAACGCTCTTGGTTGGATGCACACAATGCAACGGCTGTATTAGCACTTCCCTTCCACATTATGATTACTTTTAGTGGATTGTTATTGCTACTTTTCACCATTATGCCTTGGGGGATAGAAAGGGTTTATGAAGGTAGAGGGCAATTTCTACAAGATCAAAACAGAGCTTTAGTTCAAGAAAATAATAGGACTGCTGAAAGATCTCAGCAAAGTGATACCAAAGAATCTAGATCTTCTGAAGCTTCTGTAGATAAAAACAAACAAGCAAATACAGAACGCACTCAAGGTGCTGAACGCGGTGAAAACCGTCGTGGTCGTGAGAAAAAAGAAACTCAACCTGCAGAGCTAACAAATGTTGCTTCAATTTTGGCTTATGCTCAACAAGAATGGAAAAACAACCCTATTGGGACAATCAGCATTATTGCGCCAAATACCAATACAGCTAAAATTGAACTTCGTGCTTTAAATGGTGAAAGCGTTGCTTACCGCAATATTTATGCAAGTTTACAGTTTGACGGTGTTACAGGTAAAAATATAACTGATGATTCAAGCACCTTAAAAAATCCAAATATCCCAATGGGTATTTATAATATTTTCACGACTTTACATGAAGCTCGTGGTGTAGATATTGCGCTTCGTTGGTTGCTGTTTTTATCGGGTATTGTAGGTTCTGTTATGGTCGCTACAGGTTTAATTCTGTGGTGTGTCAAACGCGCACCTCAACAGCAAAAACAAGGCTATAAATCTTTTGGTTTCCGCTTAGTTGAAGTTACTAACATTGCAGCAATTATTGGTTTACCTATTGCGTGTGCTGCTTACTTCTATGCCAATCGTTTTATTCCTGCTGACATGGATATGCGTTTAAATTGGGAAATCCGCACTTTCTTTGTGGTTTGGTTACTTACTTTAATTTATCCAATTTTCCGTAGTTCACGTCAGGCTTGGTTAGAACTATTAGCTTTAGCAACCGTATTATTCGCATTCCTTCCTATTCTAAACTTCATGACTGGCGGTCAAGCAATTTGGAATAGTATTGCTTATGGTCAGTGGGTTATTGCGAGCTTTGACTTAGCAATGTGGGTACTTGCCATTGTTTTTGCATGTTCATATTACAAAGTCAAAAAACACCCAACTCTTCCTACTAAAAAAACCAAGAAACAGGAGATTTCAGCATGATCTTTTTCTTCTGTGTTTGGGCAATGTCTGCACTTGGATTTTTTGGCTTAGCAAGTTCAATATCTAAACATCAAAAGCAATATTTCAATAAAGAACTTAGCATCAGCCAAAGTCGTATCGCTACGCTTTTAGGTTGGTGTGGCTTAATCATTAGCCTTGAAATTTGTCTATCATTAGGCAAGCCGAGTAATAATGTAAGTTATTGGTTTGGTGTTCTAACGCTATCTGCTTTAAGTGTAGGTTTATCTACAAGTTATTATGCACAACATTTTAAAAAGTTCGTTATTGCTTTAAGTTTAATCTTTATTGTTACAGCTTTGCTTATTGTATTTTAAACATTGGTTAAAGCTTGATTCAATTTCAGTTATACTGTTTAAGCCAATCTTCGGATTGGCTTTTTCATTTTATTGTTACTGTTTTTAATTTTTCTGATGGAAGTATTATGCCTAAACGTCTCTCGATTCCTGATGCTTTAGCAAATCGTGCCTTAGCTGGTAATGCGAATGCTCAATTTGAAGTTGCTGAGCTTTATATGCAAAGCGAGCATGATGATGACATTCTACTTGCTGAAGAATGGGCACTCAAAGCTGCTGAAAATGGTCAAGTAGAAGCGATGTATTGGCTAGGTGAAGGCTATACCGTATATGCAAAAGACTTAGCAGAAGAAGATCCAGAAGATTCTAAAGCACACTTTGAATTAGGCTACTACTGGCTAAGTAAAGCCAATATGCAAAAACATCCTGCTGCAACTTTAGAACTTGCAAGCTACTACCGTCGCGGTGATGTCATTGAAAAAGATGTAGAGAAGTCTATAAAGTTAGTCACTCAAGCTGCTGAATTGGGTGAAGTTCAAGCAATGCGTGATTTAGCATTTATTTATGCAAATGCTTTAGGCACAGATGCCAATGAAGAAAAAGCTGATTTCTGGACAAATAAAGCCGATGAAGCTGAACAAAAGTAATAAAAAGCCCATCCTTTAGATGGGCTTTTTATTTATATTTTATTTAAGCATTAACATCAACAATGATCACTTGCTGACAAATTCCTTCTACTTTACGTTGTTGCTCAAAAACTTGTGCAGGCATTGCATCAAAACTATCAAAGAAACAAATTTCAGATTCATTAATATCATAAACAAGTGAATGATTTCCCAAGCCTTCTAAAGTGTCGTAATACACAATGACAAATTTATTTTGTTCAAATGCTTGCTGAATATCAGCATAAGACATTGTACTTTGAATAGGTAGATTCAACTGTTCAGCTTCGACATAACTTCGCTTTTCTTGTTCTTGTAAATTTGGATCTTCATCTGTAAAAAATTGAACATTGTAGCCAAACTTTTTTAAACCTACGGCCAAACTTATTGTTGTAGAACCATATTCTGAATCGTATCCACATACATCAATAAGTTGTTGAACTTCAGCATCTATACCCAAATGTTGTAGCAACATCCATACTGCATAAATGCCACCATTCGCTTCAAGATTTGCCAATTCTTCAGGTATTTCTACTGACATGTCTTTCTCTTAAAATACAAATAATCATACAGGTAAGTTTTATTTATCGCACTTAATATCGATAACGTAAACCTAAGGAAAGTAGCGAATCTCTATTGCTACCTTCATCTACCTGCACATTTTTAAGGCTATAACTTGCGACAGCAGAAATCTTTTTTGTTAAATCCGCACTTAATGCGCTACGTGAGCGTAATACTTTTGAATCTTTTCCAAGTTCAAATGAAATGTCTTGGTTAAATCGAATATCTGGAGAAATTTTATAGCTATAAAATCCTGCCAACATTCCTGTTCCCTCATGCGTTGCTTTTTCATCTTGAGGAGCTTCCATGCGACTATATCTGTAACCACCACCCATTTCTAAAGACAAACTCGTATCATCACTTTTTAAAACATCAATACCCCATCCCACCGATGTCGTAATTTGATGATCAAAAATACTGGTTAAGTCTTTTTCAGCTGTAATTTTACCAAATCGATAAACGACATTTTCCCCTCGATGCAAAATTTTCCCTGAAACATAATAGCGCTCTATATTCTGATCAGAATTATTTCCATGTGTACTCACCACATCTGAAATGAATTCTTGCCCCCAATTCCCTGATTTTTTTTGAAATAGAATGTGCGCTGTTAAGTTGTCTTGCTTTGAACTGCCACTTTGCGAACGACTATTATTCACTAAGTAGCCTAAATCTGTTTCTAAGCGGAATTTTTTATCTACTGTAATTGCTCCAGGATCTGTTCTTTTCGGGTCTAAAACACCTGCATAAGTGCTATGTATTACAAAAAGACTTCCCACTAAAATTAATATTTTTTGCATATATTTATGCCTGCATTTAAAAAAACGCGCAAAAATATCACAGCCTTAGTGTAAAAATTAATTAAACTCACTTAAATCTACAAATGTGTAATCAACTACTGTGTAGCCTTACAAAGTTTCACAAAGATTAAAGCATGCTTTTATAACGTGTTCTGTCAAAAAATAGACTTTATAATTGTTCTTGATCAACTATTTACAAATCTAAGATTTAAGTTTTTTGATCTTTCAAAAATATAGAATATTCATTACAAGATAAAATTTAATCTTCAACAAACAAAGACTTAAGATTTAAAAACTTTAAAGCAACTCGAACTCTTGTAATAGTTCAAAAATATGTTTTGCTTTTAAATTATTTAATTTAACTCTGTCAACTTTTTGCGTACTTTGGTAAGTACTAGTCCAAATCGTCTCAAAGTTACACTCCTTTTCCATATCTGTTATTGCTTTAACGGTTTCTCCTTTCGTTCTGCAAGTACATATTATTAAATTACAACCCAACTCATCCAGCTCCATTAATCTTTCATGTAGTTCAGTATTTGGATCACCTTGTGACTCTATAGCAATTTTAATATCCTTTAGAGTGATAATTAATCTGAAGTCACCAACAACAGGAATATCAACTAAACTAAACACAGCCAAAGGAAATTTCTCTTTAAATAGCATAGCCAATCTGCGAAGAGTTTCTGTTTTCCCTTTATTGGCTGAATTCCATACAGCAACAATCGTTTTCTGACTCATATTTTTCTCAATATCATTAAAAATCAATTAATTATACTTATTAATGTAAAAAAACACACCCTTGATTACCAAATATGCACTCTCTAAAATATTACTACTAAAACTTTATTCTTAACTTTCCCATCCTCACTTTTCAAAGTACAATACCTCTCTAGTCGAGGGGTGCTGCGACGTTTCACAGGTACTAAATGTGGAATTGCTAGGCTCGACCATCGGTCAAACATTCGTTTTGATCAACAACGGCATCCGCGAACATAATGATCATTTTTTTATTTTTAATTAAGGAGATCGTGATGAACGCGGTTAATGCTTCATTTACAGATTATAAAGTTGCCGACATCTCTCTAGCTGACTACGGCCGTAAAGAAATTAAACTTGCAGAAGCTGAAATGCCAGCACTTATGGGTTTACGTAAGCGCTATGCTGCGGCTAAACCACTTGCTGGTGCCAAAATTCTTGGCTGTATTCACATGACAATTCAAACTGCTGTTTTAATTGAAACATTAGTTGAATTAGGCGCAGAAGTTCGTTGGACTTCATGCAACATTTTCTCTACTCAAGACCATGCTGCTGCTGCAATTGCTGCTGCTGGTATTCCTGTTTTTGCTTGGAAAGGCGAAACTGAAGAAGAATACATGTGGTGTTTGGAACAACAAATTAATGTAAATGGTACTCCTTGGGATGCCAACATGATTCTTGATGATGGTGGTGATTTAACACTACTTGCTCATGAAAAATACCCAGAAGTAATTGCAAAAATTCACGGTGTAACTGAAGAAACAACTACAGGTGTTCAGCGTCTGTATGAAATGTTACGTGATGGTACTTTAAAAGTACCTGCAATCAACGTAAACGATTCTGTTACTAAGTCTAAAAACGACAACAAATACGGTTGCCGTCACTCTCTAAACGATGCCATCAAACGTGGTACAGATATGCTTTTATCTGGTCGTCGTGCGCTTGTAATTGGTTACGGTGACGTAGGTAAAGGTTCTGCACAATCTCTTCGTCAAGAAGGCATGATTGTACGTGTAACTGAAGTTGATCCAATCTGTGCAATGCAAGCATGCATGGACGGTTACGAAGTTGTATCTCCATACAAAAATGGCGTTCAAACAGGTAAAAAAGAAGATGTAAACCTTGATCTTCTTCAAAACACCGACTTAATCGTAACGACTACAGGTAACTACCACGTTTGTGATTCAGCAATGCTTGATTCACTAAAAGCGGGTGCAGTTGTTTGTAACATCGGTCACTTCGATACTGAAATTGATACCAACTACTTACGTGGTTACAAGTGGGTTGAAGTTAAGCCGCAAGTTCACCAAGTGTATCGTTCAGAAAACGAAAACGAAAACGATTATTTAATCCTTTTATCTGAAGGTCGTTTGGTAAACCTTGGTAATGCAACTGGTCACCCATCACGTATCATGGATGGTTCTTTTGCCAACCAAGTATTGGGTCAAATGCACTTGTTCGCTGAGAAATTTGCTGATCTTCCTGAAGATCAAAAAGCTGCAAAAATCCGTGTAGAGCTTATTCCTAAGAAATTAGATGAAGAAGTTGCTGCTGCAATGGTTGTAGGTTTTGGCGGTGTTCTTACTCAATTAACTCAAGAACAAGCTGACTACTTAGGTGTAGCTGTTGAAGGTCCATTCAAAGCTGAAGCTTATAAATACTAAGTTTTAAGTTCCCCCTCACCCTAGTCTTCTCCCTGAGCCATATATGGTGCAAGAGAGGGTTAGGGAGAGGTCTAAATAAAAAAGTATTTATAAAAAAGGATTTGCGTATGTCTAAACAAATTCCAATCTCGTTTGAGTTCTTTCCGACTAAAACAGATGTAGGTGCAGAAAAACTTCGTGTTGTTCATCAAGAATTACAACTACTGAAGCCAGAGTTTTTTTCTGTCACTTATGGAGCAGGCGGTTCTACTCGTGAACGTACTTTAGCTGCAATTAATGACTTTAACGGCAAAGGCACACCTGTTGCCCCTCACCTTTCATGCATTGGTGATGATAAAGCTCGTATTGCAGAACTTCTTGATTTGTATAAATCTCAAGGCATTGACCGTATTGTTGCACTTCGTGGTGACTTACCATCAGGTCAAGTCGGTCTTGGCGAGTTACCTTATGCTCAAGATTTAGTTCGTTTTATTCGTGAACATTCAGGTGATCACTTCCAAATTGAAGTTGCGGCCTATCCTGAAATGCATCCTCAAGCAGATAGTTTTGATTTAGATATCAAACGCTTCTGCGAAAAAGCTAATGCAGGTGCAAACGCAGCACTTACACAATTCTTCTTTAATCCAGATGCATATTTCTACTTTGTAGATCGCATTCAAAAAGAAGGTGTAAATATTCCTGTTGCGCCAGGTATTATGCCTATTACCAATGCAAGCAACTTAATTCGCTTTGCAGATAGTACAGGTGCTGAAATTCCACGTTGGATTCGTAAGCAGCTCGCAACTTATGGTGATGATACTGCAAGTATTAAAGCTTTCGGTCATGAAGTAATTGTTAAACTGTGCGAACGTCTTATTGAAGGTGGTGCACCAAGCTTGCACTTCTACACTATGAATACAACTGATCCTACACGTCAACTTGTGAAAGACCTCGGTCTAGCATAAGCATTAAAAACTTCTTTTAAGCATTATTTTTTCATTGATAATTTAACCTTAAAAGAAGTTCTTATTTTCCAATTTTGAGAGAAACACTTTAAATGCCACGTTTTTTTATTGAAGCTGAATTAGCAGTAGATAACACCATTGAACTGACTGAAACAGTATTTCATCACTGGGTTAAAGTGTTGCGCGCTCAAGTTGGAGAACAAGCAATCTTGTTTAACGGACAAGGTGGTGAATATCTTGTTGAACTGACTGAAGTTGCAAAAAAATCAGCTTCTGTTTTTATTAAATCATTCAATGCCGACAACCGTACACCTAAATTTAAAGCCCTACTCGGTCAAGTAATGAGTAAGGGAGATCGTATGGATTATGCGATTCAAAAAGCAGTAGAATTAGGTGTTTCTCAAATTCAATTACTTACATCTGAACGCTGTGAAATGCGTTTAAAGTACGATCGCGATCAGAAAAAAATTGATCACTGGCAAGGAATTGCAATTGCAGCATGCGAACAATGCGGCTTGAATATTGTTCCTAAAATTCTTGCTCCTCTTAGCTTAGAACAATGGCTTGATAACGAGCTTCCAACAACAAAACTTGTATTAGCTCCCAATAAAGATGAAGTAAATGTTCTAAAAGATGCAACGCCTGATATCGCTCTACTTATTGGCCCTGAAGGGGGGTTGAGTGAAGCTGAAATTACACTTTCAAATACGAAAGGCTTTGTAAATTGGTGCATTGGTGAGCGTGTTTTGCGTACAGAAACAGCACCTGTTGTTGCTTTATCGATCTTAAATTTTAATTTAACTGAATATTCACATTAAATACTTTAATTAATATTGATTTTTCAATTAATTAAAACTACTCTCGTATTAGTCATTAAAAATTTTATTTATTAATTCGACATAGGAAATTAAGCTACGATACCTCGTAGTTAAATGGTTTATTTCATGGCAGAAATACAAGATTCCCCTCAGGATCAATACCTTTACACGACTCAAATATCTAATACTATTCATGCATTTAGATACTTTTTGATGAGTATTTTTGCCATTTGTTTATTTATTCATTTTATTTATAACTTTTTTTATTATTCATCATACCACTTAAATTTTTGGATGATTTTAACCGAAACATTTATCGGACTAAATTTATTCCTTTTATTTCAGTATTTTAAATCTGAACAATATTCCTTTAAAATTGCCGACTATTGGATTCACTTTGTTTGCTTTTCCACAGGCATTGCAGTTGCGTTAGGAATTTATCTTTTATATTCACATATTCCTGAACTAACCACTGAATTTCATACCATTGAAACGATAATTTTAGTCACACTTTTAGTTATTTCTTGCTTATTAATTGCGATTACTTTCTTAACTCAACGCATACGCTATTTCCTACTTTTCTTCTTTCCTATCATTATTCCCTTTACCATTTTAGAATCTTCAATTATTCTCGATGAATATCCTTTATTCTTCTTTACTACAAATTTCACGTTGATTATGCTCGTTATTTGTGCTTATGTTTCTGCACACATACAACAACATTTAATTAAATCAAGCTTTAAAAATAAACAACTTGTACAAGCCGCTGAATCTCAAGTTGAAATAACTGAACAACTAAACGAGAAACTAAATATCGAGATGAAACGCTCCCAAGAAGCCAGTCTAAAGTTGCAAAATTATTCTCAAACGCTCGAAGAAAAAATTAAAGAACGTACAATAGATTTAGAGAATATTCATCGCGACTTAAAAAACAAGCAAACCAACCTTGTGCTTGCGCATGAAATTGCGGGCTTAATTCCTTGGGATTGGAATATTACCAATCGAAAAATCACATTCACTGATAAATTAAACAGAACACATCTTAAAAACTCAGATTTACATCGCGCAAAACTTTTAAGCCTTATTCACCCTGATGATTTAAACCACTTTAAAACTGAAATGCGTTTGCATTTACGTGGTATTACAGAGCGCTTTGAAGCGACATATCGTATTAAAAGATTTGATGATAAATGGTGTTGGGTACACGATATTGGCAGTGTAATTTTACGCGACCCGAACTCTAAACTCCCTTTGCACATGGTTGGCATCCGACGTGACATTCATCAAGAACGCCAAGATCAAGAGCGTTTAAAACTCACAGCAAGTGTACTACGACAAGCGGCTGAGGGAATTGTCATTTTGGATGAAGATTTCAAATATGTTGAAATTAATCCATTTTTTGAAGATATTACAGGTTTTAATCGTGACCAAATTATTGGAAAGCATATTTTTGATATCACGGAAAATTATAAAGCAAAACAACGAAGTAGCCACAATAAAGTCATTACTGAGATTATGCAAAATGGCATTTATGATGGTGAAACTGTCGAGAAGTTTTTATCGGGTAAAAAGATTGCCATACGTTTTCATATCAATGCTGTAAAAGATGAACAAAACAGAACCATTAACTATATTTGTATTATTTCTGACTTAACTGAGCATAAACGCCAAGAACAGCGCTTATCTTATTTAGAAAACTACGACACACTCACCGATTTACCCAATCGACTGTATTATCACGAGCATCTTCATCAATATTTAATGAATCAGCAAGACTCTATTCAACATCTTGCAATTCTTCGTGTAAATATTGATAGATTCCGTCCAATTAATGAATATTTAAATAATAGCGGTGGTGATGAGCTTTTACGTCAATTTTCACAGCGTTTAAGATTAGCCACACCAGAGGCTCTCATTGTTGCTCACTTAAGCAGTGATAATTTTGCAATTGTTTATGAAGTTTCACATATTCGCCCATCAATTAAAGAGCACTGTGATCGAATTACCAAAGCACTTCACACACCTTTTATTTTAAATGGCGAAGAACACTTAATTACAATTTCTATTGGTATTGCACTCTACCCTGAACATGGTCGTCAGATTGATTATTTAAACAACTGTGCAGAGCAAGCTCTATTTGAAGCGAAACGCTTAGGTGGTAACACCATAAAATCGTACTCAACTGAAATCAGTAAATTAACCGATGATAGTGTTCAACTAGAACGTGAATTACGACATGCAATTCTCAACGATGAATTGACCGTCTACTACCAACCTAAAGTATATTTCTCAGATCATAAAATCCAAGGATTTGAAGCACTAGTTAGATGGCAACATCCAACAAAAGGTGTTATTTCACCCAATACTTTTATTCCAATTGCAGAACAAACCAGTCTTATTTCTGAAATTGGTCAAATTGTCATTACAAAAACAGCACAGCAGATTCAAATCTGGAAAAACATGGGATATGAAAATATTCGCGTGTCATTTAATGTCGCTGCACAACAACTCCATCGTGGAAACTTAATCAGTACAATTGATGGTGTGATCAGCAAATACCAAATTTCAGGTCAAAACTTAGAACTAGAGCTAACAGAATCATCGTTATTAGAAAACTCATGTGCGATGAAAACAACATTAGAAGAAATTAGAAAACGTAATATTCAAATTTCATTGGATGACTTTGGAACAGGATACTCTTCACTATCTTATTTAACAGACTTCCCAATTGATATTCTAAAAATTGATAAAAGCTTCGTGTCCAAAATTGGACAACATAAACAAGAAGCAGTCATTAGTGCTATCGTGACTATGGGTAAAGCCATGGGAATGATTATTGTTGCTGAAGGAATTGAAACCACAGATCAGCTTAATTTCTTAAATAATCTGAACTGCCATTTAGCTCAAGGTTACCTATTTTCAAAACCATTGACGAGCCATGATGCAACAGATTTTTTAAAATCAAACAGTACATCTTCCAAACATCTTTGTTAATCCGGTCATATCTATTATCTCCTCAAGAATGCATGAATTTTGAGCTTCTTTGTCTGTCCGAAAAGTTCAACTAATGATATATTCCTAAAGGAAGGCACATATCCGCTAGATGTACTAGCAATAATGTAAGAAAAGAGATAAAGATGGACGATCAATCATTAAAGCAGCAAGCTTTGTATTACCACGAATTTCCTACCCCAGGAAAAATCAGCGTTACGCCAAGTAAACAACTTATTAACCAGCATGATTTAGCACTTGCTTATTCACCTGGTGTTGCTGCACCGTGTCTAGAAATTGAAAAAGATCCATCAAAAGCAGCTTTATATACAGCTCGCGGAAACCTTGTTGCCGTTGTCAGTAACGGTACTGCAGTACTCGGTTTAGGTAATATTGGACCTTTAGCATCTAAACCTGTTATGGAAGGTAAAGGTGTTCTTTTCAAGAAATTTGCTGGCGTCGATGTTTTTGACATTGAAATTGCAGAAAATGATCCAGATAAAATTGTAGATATTGTGGCTGCATTAGAGCCTACTTTTGGTGGTATTAACCTTGAAGATATCAAGGCACCAGAGTGCTTCTACATTGAACAAAAACTACGTGAACGCATGAACATTCCTGTGTTCCATGATGACCAACACGGCACTTCAATTATTGTTGGTTCTGCATTATTAAATGCACTTCAATTAAACGGCAAAAAAATTGATGAAATCAAAATTATTGCTTCAGGTGCAGGTGCTGCTGCCCTTTCTTGCTTAAACTTACTTTGTGCACTTGGCGCGAAGAAAGAAAATATCATTGTTGCCGATTCACGTGGTTTATTGACGACTCAACGTCAAGGTCTAGATGAATCTAAGAAAGCATACGTACAAGACATCGAAGGCACTCAACTTGCCGATGTGATGGAAGGTGCAGATATGTTCCTTGGTCTGTCTGCTGCAGGTATCTTAACCAAAGAAATGGTTAAGTTAATGGCTAAAGATCCGATCATCTTCGCTCTAGCAAACCCAGATCCTGAAATTTTACCTGAACATGCACATGAAGCACGTTCTGATGTCATTATGGCAACAGGTCGTTCTGACTATCCAAACCAAGTAAACAATGCGCTTTGCTTCCCATACATCTTCCGTGGTGCACTTGATGTTGGTGCAACAACAATCAATGAAGAAATGAAGATTGCATGTGTACATGCAATTGCACGTATGGCACATGTTGAAGCAGATGCTGCATCTTATGGTGAAAAATCTGCATCATTTGGTCGTGATTATTTAATTCCACGCCCACTTGATCAACGCTTAATTCTTGAAATTGCACCTGCAATTGCTCAAGCAGCAATGGATTCTGGTGTAGCAACACGTCCAATTGAAGACTTTGCACATTATCGTCAACGCTTGTCTGAGTTTGTTTATAACTCTGCATTCATGATGAAACCTATTTTTGCTCAAGCAAAAACAGATCCTAAACGTATTGCTTATGCTGAAGGTGAAGATTTACGTGTACTTCGTGCAGTTCAAATTGCAGTAGATGAAGGCTTAGCAACACCTATTCTTGTAGGTCGTACGGCTGTTATTGAAGCAAATATTAAGAAATTAGGCTTACGTCTTGAACATGGTGTAAACATCACCATTGTTGATCAAGAAAAAAATCCTGATTATGAAAAATTTGCAGATGATTACTACACAATTATGCAACGCAAAGGTGTAACACCTGAGTATGCTCAGCGTGAAACACGTCGTCGCTCTACCCTTATTGCTGCAATGTTAGTTAAGCATGGCTTAGCTGATGGTATGTTATGTGGTACGTATTCTAGCTACGACATTCATTTAGACTTCGTTCGTAACATCATTGGCTTAAAAGAAGGTCGCAAAAACTTCTTTACGCTAAATGCGTTAATGCTTGAAGATCGTAACTTATTTATTGCAGATACTTACGTAAATACAAACCCAACTGCTGAACAACTTGCTGAAATGACTATTTTAGCAGCTGAAGAAGTACGTCGTTTTGGTATTACACCACGTATTGCTCTTCTTTCGCATTCAAGCTTCGGTTCAGATCAAAATGATCCAAGCGCACAAAAAATGCGTAAAGTATTTGAAATTTTGAGTGAAATTGCACCAGAACTTAAAGTTGAAGGTGAAATGCACGGTGATGCTGCACTTGATGAAAACATTCGTCATTTCGCATTCCCTAACTCAAGCTTCAAAGGCTCAGCAAACTTACTTATTATGCCAAACCTTGATGCTGCTAACATTTCATTTAACTTATTGAAATCGACTTCTGGCAACAACGTAACAATTGGCCCTATTCTTTTAGGTGCTGCAAAACCAGCTCATATTTTAACACCAACGGCAACAACTCGTCGTGTTGTGAATATGACTGCTTTGACTGTTGCTGAAATTCAAGAAAACGAAAAAGAAGTGCTATAAATCTGTCTGTAAAGACCGCTTTTTAGACTTGAGAAAACCTCTATTCTGTTGCATGATGGCTTCAAGAATAGAGGTTTTTTCATGCAAGTTTATTTAGTAGGCGGTGCTGTTCGAGATCATTTACTCGGTTACCCCTATCACGAAAAAGATTATGTCGTTGTTGGTGCTACGCCAGAACAACTTATTGCCTCAGGCTATCAACCCGTAGGTAAAGATTTCCCTGTTTTTTTACACCCAGAAACTAAAGACGAATATGCGCTAGCCCGTACAGAACGTAAATCTGGACATGGTTATCATGGGTTTTCATTTTATACAGATCCAAGTGTGACACTTGAGGAAGACCTAATTCGTCGAGATTTAACCATTAATGCAATTGCAATGGATGATGATGGAAAAATCTACGATCCTTATGGCGGTCAACAAGATTTAAACAATAAAATTTTACGCCATGTTTCAAATGCTTTTGTTGAAGATCCTTTACGTGTTCTTCGCATTGCGCGTTTTGCTGCACGTTATAAAGCTTTAGGGTTTAGTGTTGCGCCTGAAACATTAGCACTTATGCAGCAGCTTTCCGAATCTGGCGAATTAGAAGCTTTAACGCCTGAACGTGTATGGAAAGAAACTTCTCGTGCACTTATGGAAGATCATGCAGATGAATATTTCGAAGTTCTCCGTTCGTGTGGTGCCTTAAAGGTTTTATTCCCTGAAATAGATGCGCTTTACGGTATTCCTCAGCGTCCTGAATATCATCCTGAAATAGATTGTGGTGTTCATACTATGATGTCTTTACAACAAGCATGTAAGGCAAATTATAGTTTAGATGTACGCTTTGCCGTTTTGGTTCATGACTTAGGCAAAGCACTTACCCCTAAAGATGAATTACCACGTCATATCATGCATGAAGAGCGCGGTATTAAACCTGTTACAGAAGTATGTGATCGCTTAAAAGTATCAACAAATACCAAGCAACTTGCACTTGCTGTGTGTAAAGAGCATTTAAAATGTCATCAGGCTTTAACCTTAAAGCCTGGTACTTTATGGCGTTTGTTGCAGCGCTTAGATGTGCTACGTCGTCCTGAACGCGTGGAAGCTTTTGTTCAAGCATGTGAATGTGATTCTCGTGGTCGTTTAGGCTTAGAAAACCGTGAATACCCACAAGCTCAATATATTTTAGATGCCATTCAAGTGGTTCGTAGCATTAAAGCGCAAGATTTACCTGCCGATGTTAAAGGGCAAGAAATTGGTGAGATGTTGATTGAACGTCGTATTCATGCCATTGCTGAACTTAAACATCAATATGCGGGAAATGCATAATAAAAAGCCCCTATTGGGGCTTTTTTATTTAAATAGAGTATAAAAATAATTATTTATACTTTTCATCTATATTGACCAACCACGTCTTAAATTTAGGTTCTAACAAATACTTAAGAGAATGCATCCATGTTTTTCAATAACTGAAAATGGAGTTTAAGTTACAATCTTCATAACCAAATTCAACTCCACAATATTCACAGATATCATACGTAGGAGATTTTCCATCCTCCCCCACAGATAATATTCTTCATCATAAAAACCACATATTCGACAAGTATGTAAAATTAAACTCACGATATATTTGCAGGGAATGTAATCACTTTTTCAAGCTTCATTTGCTCCGTTGCCACCATCAATAAACGATCTACACCCAAAGCAATACCTGAACATTCAGGCATATTCGGCAATGCTGCAAGCAAATATTCATCAATTGGCATCACATGTAAACCCAGCTTCTCACGCTCTACATTATCCGCTTCAAAACGTGAACGGAGTACATCTGCATCAATAAGTTCATCATACGCATTGGCAAGCTCTAAACCTTCAATATAAAGTTCGAAACGTGCAGCAACCAATTCCCCATCTTCATCGACTTTAGTTTTTGCTAAAGATGCTAATTCAGGTGGAAAATCGGTTAAAAAAACAGGCGTATCAAAACCTAAACTTGGCTCTACAAAATGCGAGAACAATAAATCAATATATCCTAAACGGTCATCACCTAAATCTAAATTTAATCCAACACGATTACAGCAATCTTTGAGTTCTTTTAAGCTCGCTTGTAAAGGATTCAAATCTAAACGATCCATAAATGCATGCTTATAACTTAAAATGGTTGGACGAACATCACCAAAGCGTTGTTTCAAAGTCACATTTAAAAGATCGGTCACTTCAAACATTAACTCTTTTAAGCTCATATTCGGTCTATACCATTCCAACATGGTAAATTCACTATTGTGTTTACGACCATGCTCATCATCACGAAAGACTTTGCAAATTTGATAGATAGAACCTACTCCACTTGCCAATAAACGCTTCATGGCAAATTCAGGTGAAGTCTGCAAATAATGCGTTTGCTTTTTACCTTGCACATGACGCTGTGCTTGTACAGAAGCCAGATAAACATCTGTAACACCTGCTTGAGACAATATAGGCGTTTCAACCTCTAATACATCACGCTCAGCAAAAAACTGACGAATTTGTGCATACATTTTTGCACGCGCACGAATAGCGGAAATATCACAAGTCGGTTGATATTGTATGTCTAACTGACTCATGCTTTTGGTCCTCCATGTGCTGCCCATTCACGGCGTAGCGGATAAGTTTTACGTAAATGATCAAATGCTTTTTGATCTACTTTTCCATTTTTTAAACATGCACGTAGGTTTTGATCATCTCGTGAAATATCATAAATTTCAGATAAATGTTTTACCAAAACGTCTTTTAAATTTTGATTTTGGAAAAGCTGTTCACACACAGGAAGCTGCGTTTCAAACTGCTTATTTGGAATATAATTAAACTCTTGGCAAAATGCATCGTAAATCATTTGTGTACCGCGTGCTTTGCCTTCTAAGCTATAGCCTGCAATATGCGGTGTGACTAAAGTGACTAACTTTAAGAGTTCTTCTGAAATTTCAGGTTCATGTTCAAAAACATCTAAAACCACTTTTCGTTGAGTCTTTTGAATATCTTCAATTAAAGCTGCTTCTTCAACTACAGGGCCACGCGCAGAGTTAATTAAAATACTATTTGGTTTCATTTGCGCCAAAGCGGCTGAATTTATTAAATGAAAAGTTGGATGTTCACCATATTGGGTTAAAGGCACATGAATTGAAATCGCATCGGCTTGTTGTAATAAGGTATTTAAATCGACCTGATTAATCTGTTCACGTGTTTCAAATGGGTCAAATGCAATGACATTCCAACCCAATAATTTAGCCATAACAGCCAAACGCGAACCTACATTACCTAAACCAATAATACCTAAAGTAAAGTTTCCATTTGCCTGAATAAGTTCGGGTTGAAGCTTTAATAGTGCAGTAATCACATATTCTGCAACAGCTTGCGCATTACACCCTGCTGCATTTGACCACGTAATTCCTTGTTGTTCTATAAGTGGAATATCGAGGTGATCTGTACCAATGGTTGCACTGCCAACAAATTTAAGGGCTGTATTATAAATAAGGTCTTCATTCACTTGAGTGACTGAACGCACTAATAAAGCTTCTGCATCTTTCACATCTACATGTGTCAAAGTACGTCCAGCTTTGTGTTGAATATCACCAAATTCAGAAAAAAAATAGTCGGTGAATGCCAGATTTTCATCTGCAACGATTTTCATAATGCCATCCAATTGTGTCATGGCATTATGATACCGTTTGGTTGAAGCATTGACTATGAAAAGTCGCTTTCTAAGCACCTATTCATATCATAAAATATAGCTATTAATATTATTTAAGTGAAATATAACCCATCAAATAAGACAAAATTTATGTAAATTTTACGGTTATATTTTTCAAAATTACTATGGATATCATTATCTTATTTTTCACATTAATGTTATGCGTTCACTCATATAAAAAACATTAAATATAATTAAATATTTTACTGTTGCATAAAATGACAACTTCACATGTAAAAAATGATAAGAAGCACTAAAAAACCTACAAGATAATAACCAAATGCTCGAAAGGGATAAAACTTAGTAACACTCAAATCTCAAAAATTAATGTTAGGTTTTTCACATGAAATTAAATAAATTATTAGCCGTAACTTCTTTAGCATTGGCACTTCCGGTAGTTGCTATTGCAGCGCCAACAATTACCTTTCAAGGGGAAGTAACGGATCAAACCTGTAAAGCAACAATCAATGGTCAAACGGACTCTACTGTTCTACTTCCAACTGTACCAGTAACTGAGCTTTCTGCTGCTGGCATGAAAACAGGCTTAACGCCTTTTACAATTAGCATTCAAGACTGCCAGCCAGCCGCAACATCACTTGATATTTCAACTAAGTTTCTAGGTCACAATGTGACATCTAACGGAAACCTAGGTAATTTAGCAACGGCAAATCCTGCTGAAAACGTTTCCATTCAATTAACAGCAAATGCCGACGGAACAAGACCCGTTACACTTAATGGTATTACTTCTGTACCTGGCTTAGTGTTAGATGCTAATGCTACTTCTGCAACACACCAATTCGGTGCTCAATACTATGCAGAAGATACTGCAACTGCTGGTGCTGTAACAGCTGTAGCTGAATACACTCTTAGCTATAACTAAGAAAAAACTTAAATAAAACAAGTTCAATATCACAACAATTTCTCTGCTATTGCAACTATTCAATAGCAGACTTTTTCCATTTAAATTTCCTCTAATTTCACCGAGTTTACTAATGAAACTGACTTCTACATTCAAAATGTATCTTAGTGCTCTTATTTTTTTTTGTAGCGCGAGTACATCCACTTATGCAGCTGTCATCATGACTGGTACCCGTATTATTTTCCCTGCAAATCAAAATGAAAAAACAATACATCTTCAAAACAAAGACAATGTACCTAATATTGTTCAAATTTGGATAGATGAGGGAAATGAAGCCTCAACACCTGATAATACAAGTGCACCCTTTGTTGTGAACCCACAAATTTTTAAAATCCCACCAAATCAAGGTCAAATAATAAGACTAATATTCACAGGTAATAAATCAATACTCCCAGCTGATCGTGAAAGCATTTTTTATTTTAATTTTTCAGAGATTCCTGCTTCTAAAACTACAAATACAGATAAAAACAAACTAATGGTGGTTTTTAAAAATCGCTTAAAAATTTTATATCGTCCACAACGTTTGGCTATTCAATCACATGAAATTGCAAGTTTATTAAGTTACTCCATTAACAATCAATCTACAAAAATAAATGTAAAAAATAACAGCCCATATTATGCAAATATTGCTGAGCTAAGCATAAGTTTAAATGGAAAAAAAAGCGTAATACAGAAAAATACCATGGTTGCACCTTTTAGTAATGGTGAATGGAATCTTCCAGTAAAAAATGTAAATCCCTCACATGTAAAAGTAAGCATAAATCTCATTAACGATTACGGCGTAATTACAAATAATGAGCTAAAGGCTCAATCGGAGTGATGCAATGCGCGCAATTCCTTTTGTATGTACTCAGGACTTTCCTCACATACCAATAATACTCGGATTAATTACTATTTTACCTACATCAACAATTGCTAGTACTTTAGCTGATGTTATAGCTCCAATATACAAAGAATCTATGTCATCCGACAAAGCTATAACAGCACCTCAGAGAGAGACTACTCAGATAAATCAAGAAGAACATAATACAGAAAATGATTTTGTATTCGATAGCGCATTTTTTCGTGGTTCCAATATAAATCAAACAACACTTTTACGATTAAGTGAAGGTGGAGAAATTAGTGCTGGAGATTACAAAGTTGATATTTTCATTAATAATCAATTCATAGAAAAAACAAATATAAAGTTTATTGAAACCGATCATAATAAAGTTCAACCGTGTTTTAAACTTGCACAACTTGAACGTGCTTCAATCTTAGTTAAATCCTCAGATAGTCTAGATACATGTCAAACATTAGAACAAGCTATTGGCAGTGGTAGTACACAATTTAATGTATCACGCTTACGACTAGATTTAAGTATTCCACAAAGTTTAATTAAGCAAACACCCAGAGGCTATGTTCCACCTTCTCAATTAGATGATGGTGAAACTATTGGCTTTATTAATTACTATGCGAACTATTTTTATAGTAACTATGAAAATTATGGTAAGAACTTTAAACAAGATTCAACCTATTTGTCCTTAAATGGCAGCATTAACTTTGGGAAATGGCAATTTCGTCAACAATCTAGTTTAACCAACAATAACCAAGGTACTGAATGGAATAATATTCGTAGCTATTTTAAAAGACCAATTCCATCCATTCAAAGTGAGTTAAGAGCTGGACAACTAACATCTTCAGGTCGTTTTTTTTCAGGATTAAGTTTTAATGGGATTAACTTAAGTACCGATGACAGAATGCTACCAGACTCCGTGCGTGGCTATGCACCTATTGTACAAGGTATAGCAAAAACTACTGCTAAAGTGACTATTCTACAAAATGGTCGTGAACTTTATCAAACTACTGTCGCACCTGGACCATTTAAAATTGCCGACTTATATCCAACAAGTTATAACGGCGATATCGACGTTGTCGTCATGGAATCGGATGGTTCTAAATCTGAATTCAGAGTCCCCTTTTCGGCTGTACCTGAATCTGTTCGTCAGGGTGCTTTTAAATATAATTTTGACATTGGTCGTACTCGTGACATTGGTGAAGACACAAACTTTACAAACATTACAACTCAATACGGTTTAAACAATCAAATTACGCTAAACAATGGTTTTCGATTTGCCCAAGATTATCAAGCTATTATGATGGGTACAGCCTATACCAATTTTATTGGTGCTTTTGGTGCTGAAGTTACCTATTCAAGAACAAAATTTGAAAATGACAATACTTTGCAAGGTTGGATGTTTGGCGCAAATTACAGCAAAACATTTCAAGCTACAAATACAACCGTTGCCTTAGCTGGTTATAGATTTTCAACCGAGGGTTATCGTGATTTATCCGATGTCATTGCATTACGTAAATCCATAAAAGATGGTACACCATTTCAATCTGCAACGTATCAAGAACGCTCTCGTGCAACACTAACCTTAAACCAATCATTAAATCAGTTTGGCACATTATTTATTTCAGGCTCTGCATCCCAATATAGAGATGAGAAATCGAATGATTTACAGCTACAAGTAGGTTATGGAAAAACGCTCAGTAATGGCATTACTCTGAACTTCACGCTTTCTAGACAAAAAATTGCGTATCAATATTCCAATGAATATTATCCAAATAAAAACTACACACAGTTCAATCAACAAAGTAATACAACTTTGGGTTTATCCGTTAATTTTCCATTACAAAAAACAAAATCTATTCGTGACTTAACACTGAACTATACCCAAAGTGATGCTGAGAAAAATTATCAAGCTACAATACATGGTGATATCGAAAAAATTAAAGATTTAAGCTACAACATCGGTATTAATTACGATGATCAAACCAATATTAATGTTTGGACAGGTGGTCTAAATAAACGTTTTGATTATTTAAATACCTCTGTCTATGTATCAAAAGGGAATAACTACTGGCAAGGCTCCGCTAATGCTCAAGGTGCCTTAGCAATACATAGTGGTGGAGTTACTTTTGGCCCATATTTAAGTGACACTTTTGCATTAATTAAAGCCAAAGGTGCACAAGGTGCAAGTGTACTAAATGCCCAAGGAACTAAAATTAATCGCTTTGGATATGCTCTTATTCCTGCCCTAACACCTTATCGTTATAACACTATTGCTCTCAATCCTGAAGGAATGTCTGCACATACAGAGCTCACTTCTGGTGACACTAAAATCGCACCCTATGCAGGCTCAAGTGTGAAAATCAATTTTGATACTTATCAAGGATACCCAGTACTGGTTCACGGTGTATTTGAAGATGGTTCAAATATTCCTTTTGGTTCGGAAGTATTTAATGAAGATGGTGAAAATATTGGACTAGCTGGACAAAATGGACAAATCTATTTCCGTGCAAACAAACATCAAGGAAAAATTCAGGTCACTTTGAGTACTGATGAAAATGATCAATGTTTAATACATTACACCATTCCACAATCTCAGTTAGATGCACCTTTAATACGCTTAAATGAAACATGTAAGGTCGAGAAACAATAATGCGCTATTTCATAAAATTATCTATTTTACTTATCTCACTTTTTGCTGTTTCAATATCTTATGCTCGCTGTACTCGAACACAATACCTTGATGCAGGTGACAGTTACGCAGCTGCGCTAAATTTTGGCACACTAAACTTGAGTTCAGCTTATTTACAACCAATAGGCACTGTACTTGGACATATTGTTATACCAACCACTCACCGAGCTGTAGCACCAGCGACAACCATTTGGACATGTGATGAAGCAGACTTACCCAATATTTACTTTCTTGTTGCGACAAATGGTGATGAACCTTTTGGTGGTCATGTCGAAACAGGAGCCATCGATAACTTAGCTGGAGTATATGCTACATGGTGGCAATATGTAGGTTTAAAACAAGAAATGGATGGTGTTGTTTTTTCTAGATATTGGAAACGTGTTCCTATAAAAAATTATTTATTAGAGGGCGGTAAAATTAAAATCCGCCTCATGGATATTCCTCCCTTAGAAGCCACTTTATATCGTATTAGCTCACTTCCTTCTTATTCTAGAGGTTCATTTTGCAATACAATGATGATTGATCGTGGCTCATATAAAAGTGGTAAATTATCTGGAACAAATATTACGTCATCTTGCAACCAACCAAGTGGCTACATTCAACTAGGTGGTACAAGTAGTGTTTCATTCGCATGGATACCAGATAAAGAAGGTGCCGACAGTAATACTAGTTTTTATTTTTTTGCCGCTTATGGTATGGCATTTGGGCTAAATACAAGTACAAGCACACTTAGCCAAGCAGCAACTTGTGTCGCTAGAAATGCAACACCTATAGTCAACCTTCCACCAATTTCAACAGTAGAGTTACGTAATGGTTTACGCTCCGTTGCCAATTTTAATGTAGAAATTGAATGTAGTAACTCTGCTATTTCTGGCACAAATACCGATCAAGTTGCAATTGGCTTTCAGCCATCAAACAAGGCATACAATAATGCTCAAAAATTAGGTCTAATTAATGCAAATGGTTCTGTGAATTATCTAGTTGATGATAACTATGGTAGTTCACAATCTACGGAGGATGTCGGCATTCGACTTGAAAACCCAAGTACAAATACCAAAATGCATTTTCTAAACCAATATGCCATTTCTGGTGGTGGAGCAAATGCTGGTTGGTATCCTATTTTTGAAGGAAATCCATCTCAACTTGGTTCACAAAATTCTGGCTACACCAACTATATGCAACAGTACAATGCTGTATTAGAAAAACTACCTAATATAGATATGCCAAAAGCCGGAACGATAAAATCACGTGCAACAGTTGTGGTAAAAGTGCAATGAAAAAAATAATCATGTATTTACTTATAGGGCTACTGAATTGTATTACATTAAATTCTAGCCAGGCAGGTTTATTAGCATCAGCTTCACGTGTGATTTTTCATGAAAACAATAATGAAAAATCACTCATGTTAACCAATACGAATGATTATCCTATCATTAGTCAAATTTGGGTGGATGACGGATTTACAGGTCCAGAATACCCAAATGTACCTTTTGCTATAGTTCCTTCGGCATTAAAGCTTGCCCCAAAGGAAATCAAAGGCATACGTATACTATATAATGGTATGAGCTTACCCAAAGATCGCGAATCTATGTTTTGGCTTAATCTATATGAAATTCCATCTACAAAAAAAGATTCAATTCCAAATAACTATTTAACCTTAGCAATGAATACTCAACTCAAAATTTTTTATCGACCTAAAAATTTGAAAACAGAGTCTATTAATCATCTTCAAGAAAAAATTCAATATCAACTACTAAAAGATCAAGAAAAGTGGGTTTTAAAAATAAAAAATCCGAGCCCTTATTTTCTTAATTTTACAGGCTTAGATATCTCAAATGAATACTCAAAATCTAAAATTACCAATGAGCTAGATAATGCATTAGCACCTTTTTCTGAAAAATCTTATCAGTTTGAAAATAATAATTTTATTAAGCTTGAAGAAAACAGACTTCAGTACAACTTAATTGATGACTACGGTTTCGCAGTACATTTCAATGTTAATTTATAATATATTTAATTAAAAATCGTTGTTTTACCTAAATTTAACTCACGCCATTGCATTGGGCTATAACCCGTTTTAGCTTTAAATGCACGATTAAATGAAGTCTGCTCTTTGTAGCCCAGTAAATCTGCAATTTCAACAATTGTAAGACTATTACTTTGCAAATATTGTTTTGCTAACAGAATTCTAGTGTTGTTCAGCATCGTTTTAAAACATAATTGATGTTCTTTCAATGTACTTTGCAAGGCTCTAGGTGTTACATCTAAATATTCAGCCACAGTGCTAACTTTAGGACTCTGCTCGCTAATTGCCTTAATAATTGCTCTATTTACATTATCTAAAAATGACATTTTTTTTGGTAAATCTTTAATAATACTATCGGCTTGTTTTGCTAGAATATTAAATAGCATAGGATCATACGTATGCAATTGCATTTCCATAAGCTCTTTAGACAAGACCAAGGTTGTACGCTCCGCATTAAAAATTACAGGACAATTAAAATAATTTTCATATATCTTTGGCTTTTTAGGAGGTGGAATAGCAAGCTCTACACTTATAAAAATCTGATCAGAAGAAGTTTTACGCGTTAACTGTAATATCCGTTGATACATGATAGCAACTTGAAACTCCTCTGAAATTTCAGTCTCTCGTTGATAAAGCCCCACTTTATAATAGGCAGGTAACTCCCATGAAACTACAACCGTATCATCCTTAAAAAACAACTGCTTAGGCGTAAAGTCATACCATAACACAGTATAGTGTTTTGGATAACGAATATACTCAATTAAACTTTTGCATGTCGCAGCCATATATGCAGTAATACCAATATGACTAGCATTCACTTGCTTAGCAATCTCGAGCCCTATGCCTTCTTTTTTATAGCACAAATCAACATTTCTTAATTTTTTAAACCAACGATAAAGCGGAATACGCTCTTCAAAATGATAATAATGATGTACAGGAGGTTTTATATTTTCGTGAACATAAAATTCTTCTAGCAGCCGAACCATGCCACTACAAACACTCTTCGTTTTTAAAAACGATTGCATAAAAACCCAAAAAACTTCCACTGATTTTTTAATTGAATTATTAATTAATAAAAAGCTTTAAAAACACCAGAATTCAAAGCAACTTTCATAAAATGACCCAATCCATACACAAAGAACAAACTATTTATAATTTATTACAACTAAACAATATCGTTGTATTTGTTTTGTAATACTAAATAAAAGATTTTTATTTTTATTGTTTAATTATTAATATTTTTTTACCATTACTTACCTACCCACTTCATAACTCATTCAATTTTAATTCAAAAAAAACGAGGCATATTGCCTCGCTTATGACCTAAAGCGTATTATTTCCCTTCAACATCGAGGAAAATTTTAGGATCAACTGTATTACCGTATAAAGGTTTTAAAGTTTCATCGTAAATTTTCTGAATTTCACCTGTATCACGTAAATGTTTTATTTCCGTATTCAACCAATTCAATAATTCGACATTACCTTTTTTCACAGCAGGTGCAATAAAATCTTCATTACCAATTTGTGGAATACCAACAACAAAATTTGGATTTTGAGCAGCCCAAGCCAACGCATAAGTACTATCTTGTGAAATTGCATCACCTCGACCATCTTTTAGTGCGTTAAAAGCATCTGTATTTTGTTCAAATTTCAACAATTTCACTTTAGGATAATTTTTTGTGAAATAACTGTCCGAACTTGAACCTTTATTAACAATTAATGTTTTATTTTCTAAATCTGCAACAGAATTAATTGGATTTTTCTTTGGTGATGCAATCCCTAAAGATGCTTTCAAATATGGTTCTGCAAAATCTACAACCTCCTTACGCTCAGGTGTTACAGAAAAACTTGCAAACACGACATCTACTTTGTTTGACTTTAAAAACTCAACACGATTTGCCGCTTCGGTGACCACATATTCAATTTTATTTTCATCGCCTAATAAGTCTTTAGCAATATGCTTAGCAACAGCAATATCAAAACCTTGATTTTTTCCTTGGCTATCGACATAACCAAATGGAGGATTATCTGCAAAAACAGCCACACGAATCACATCATTCTTTTTAATTTGTTCGATGCTAGATGTTTGTGAATCTTGCGTGTTTTCGTTATTACCACATGCCGTTAAACCAATTGCTGAAAGCGTTAAACCTGTAGCAAAGATGAGTGATTTTTTAGATATCATTTTAATTTCCTATTCTATTAATAACTTAAAATATTTAAGAACGCCTTAGCACGTTCTGTTTCAGGCTGTTTAAAAAATACATCTGGTGATGCTTCTTCAATAATGGTGCCTTTATCCATAAAAATAATTCTGTCTGCGACCTTTTGAGCAAAACCCATTTCATGGGTCACAATTAACATTGTCATTCCTTCTTGAGCTAAACCCAAAACCACATCCAAAACCTCACGTACCATTTCAGGATCTAGTGCAGCAGTAATTTCATCCATCAACATGACTTTAGGTTGCATTACCAGTGAGCGTACAATGGCAATACGCTGTTTTTGTCCACCCGATAAATTACGTGGATAATCCAATTTTCGATCAAACAATCCAACACGTTTTAATAATGCATCAGCAAGTTTTTCCGCCTCTGCTCTTTCACGTTTTTGTGCTTTTAGTGGCCCCAATAAAATATTATCAATCACGTTCATGTGACCGAATAATTCATAGTTTTGGAAAACCATACCAATATCTTGACGTACTGCTGTCCAAGCAAGATCTTTCCCTAAAACACCGACATGTTCTAAACGTATTTCTCCAGCTTGAATATCTTCCAGACCATTTAAACAACGTAATAAAGTACTCTTACCACAGCCTGATGGACCAAGAATAACGACTACCTCACCTTGCTGAACATTCAAATTAATGCCTTTTAAAATTTGGGTATCGCCAAAGTTTTTTTTAAGATCTTTAATTTCTAATAACGACATTTTTATTCCCAAACCTTTTCTAAATAACGTGATAGTAATGACAATGGATAACAAATTAAAAAATATAAAATAAAGATCAAACCATAAATCCAAAGTGCGGCATTGGGTTCGACCAATAATGAGTTTTCAATAATTTGTTGCCCTACTTTCAAAACTTCAATTACACCAATTAGCACTGCCAATGAGCTTGTTTTTACCATACGTGTAAAGAGGTTAATCACTCCTGGGGTAATTCGCTTCAAACTTTGAGGAAATATCACATTAAATAACACTTGAGTTTGGCTTAAACCTAGAGCTAAAGCAGAATCACTCTGATGTTTATCAATAGAGCTTATGCCTGCACGAACTAAATCGCCCATTTCTGCTGTACCCCATAAAACAAAGACAAAAATACAGACCCAAAATGATGAAAACTGCCAATTAAACCAAGTTGCAAAGCCAAAATAGAAAACAAATAACAAGACGAGAATTGGAATAATTCGAAATACTTCAAGATAAATACGGCATATAATTTTGATGAAGATATTTTTGGAGCTCATGATTACACCAAAAATCGCACCAAGAACTGCTGATAAAATCACTGAAATAAATACAATTTGAACCGTTTGCCAAAGTCCTAAAAAAATACGCTCTAGGTGACTAGGCTGAAATAAATACTCAAGACCCATGACTCACCTTTTTACTTCGATATTCCAAATAGCTTGTGAATGCAGACACAGGTAATAAAATAATGAGATATGCACACACCAATAGAAATAAGGCTTCAGTTGTTTTGTAATCCATACCTATTAAGTCTTTGGTCACAAACAATAGCTCTACAATTGCAATTGCACTTAAAATTGAGCTTTCTTTAATAAGAAATAAACAGTTTGCCCCAATGGCAGGAATCGACACACTCATTGCCTGAGGGAAAGTTATATAACGAAAAATCTGTACAGGCTTTAACCCAATACTTTTAGCAGAATCAATTTGCCCTTTTGACACCGATTGTAAACCTGCACGGAATACTTCTGCCATATAACTTCCACCTAAGAAAGTCAGACCAATAATGCCACAAGCAAAACCATCAATTTTAATGCCTATTTTAGGTAAGCCGTAATACAGAAAAAATAGTTGAATCAAGAGCGGCGTATTTCTAGATAACTCTATATAAATAGTAGTGAGCGTATGAAATACAGGAATTTTATATGTTACAAATATGCTTGCAATGAGCCCAACCAAAATAGAAAGAGCAATACTAATCACTGAAATTTCAAGCGTAGTGATTGTTGCCGAATAAAATTGTGGCAACACGCTTTGTATGTAAAGCCAATCCAAAGGGAACATCTCAAAGTGAATAAGAAATATGTTTAGAAATCTAAACTTGGCTATTTTATTCGACAGCTATATCACTAAAAAACAATATAAACATATAAGCTTTTCTAAAAAAACTATTTAACAATATTTCAGAATATTAATTAATGAGAGCTTTTGTAAGCTTATTTCTCTTTAGGTAAAATTATATTTCAAGCTGTATCTATCACTTTAATAAAATTATTAAATTTCATTATTTTATAAAAATTTAAATATTTATTTTTACAAAAACCTTGTCAACTCATCAATTTTCAACCATTGAACTGAATATCTTATAAAATGCTAAAGTCTGAATAATATATGTTCACATTACTATGCTTATAGTTCAAAGTCTTATTGTGCAATATACCTAGATGAATGACCGTTCTAATGTCAAAGCTTAATCAAAAATATTTTTCTAATCTTTATTACAGGTATAAAAAAAGCCCTGATATTATCAGGGCTTTTTGAATTTGGCGGAAGCGGTGAGATTCGAACTCACGGAGGGGGTAAACCCTCGTCGGTTTTCAAGACCGGTGCATTAAACCGCTCTGCCACGCTTCCATGTGCGCCATAATACGGAGCTTTTTACATTATGACAAGAGAAAAAAACACCTAAAGCATTCAAATGAATATTGTTTCACCAAAATAACAAAAAAACCTTATAGTTTGGCTGCTAATTCAGCACCTTCACGTATTGCACGCTTAGCATCTAGCTCTCCTGCAAGCTTTGCACCACCAATAACATGATAATTCGCTAACGTATTTTCACCATCTGTCGGCATAATTTCTTTTACAGACTCTTGTCCCGCACAAACAACCACGGTATCCACACGCAAAAGTTGATCTTGCCCTGCTGTTTCAATCCACAAACCTTCATCTGTAATAGATTTATATTGAACTCCGCGTAACATACGTACATTGTTTTTCTTTAATTGTGCTCTATGTACCCAGCCTGATGTTTTACCCAATCCCGCACCCAAAGGTGACGTTTTCCGTTGTAATAAATAAATTTCACGTATAGGTGGGTCAATTTCAGCGCGTACCGTACCACCTTCCGTTATATAGTTCGGATTTGGATCTACACCCCACTCACGTTGCCATTCATGTAAAGGTTGCGGTTGTGCTTGATGTGGTGGTTTCAGTAAAAATTCTGAAATATCAAAACCAATCCCTCCTGCACCAATCACTGCAACTTTATGACCCACTTCTGCACCATGCAAAACTTCTGCATAAGAAAGTACTTGTGGTAAATCACTCCCTTCAATTTTTAATGCGCGTGGCACAACACCTGTTGCAACAACAACATCATCAAATCCTTCACGTTCTAATTGTTCACGGTTCACTTTTGTATTTAAACGCAGTTCAACACCTGTTTTTTCAAGTTGAACTTTAAAATAACGAATAGTTTCGTGAAATTCTTCTTTACCTGGTACAACTTTCGCTAAATTAAACTGGCCACCGACATCTGCACTTGCTTCAAATAACGTAACTTGATGACCTCTGCTTGCGGCCACAGTTGCCGCAGACATACCTGCAACACCACCACCCACTACAGCAATTCGCTTTGGTTTTTTCGTTTTTAAATAAACCAATTCTGTTTCGTATGCCGCTTGTGGATTCACCAAACAACTAACACGCTGATTTTTAAATGTATGATCTAAACATGCTTGGTTACAGGCAATACATGTATTAATTTCATCTACACGATTGGTTGCTATTTTATTTACCCAAAATGGATCTGCCAATAAAGGTCGTGCCATTTGAATCATATCGGCCTTACCTGAAGAAATAATGTCTTCAGCCGTTTCAGGCATATTAATTCGGTTTGATGCAATGACAGGGATATCTACATGTTTTTTCACTTCTGCCGTGTAATCGACAAATGCTGCACGTGGTACAGAGGTTACGATAGTTGGAATACGTGCTTCATGCCAGCCAATACCTGTATTAAGTAAGGTAATCCCTGCTTCTTCTAATGCTTTTGCTACAGTGATGACTTCATCCATGGTATTGCCATCGTGAACCAAATCGAGCAATGACAATCGGAAGCAAATAATAAATTTATCACCTACTTCTTTACGAATGGCTTTTACAATTTCTACAGCAAAGCGCATACGATTTTCTATTGCACCACCCCATTGGTCTTCGCGCTGGTTTACATGTCGACTAAGAAATTGATTCAGTAAATAGCCTTCTGAACCCATAATTTCCACACCATCGTAACCTGCTTTTTTAGCTAGACTTGCTGAATTTGCATAATCTTTGATTGTGCTAAGAATCGTTCTTTCACTCATTTTGCGTGGCTTAAATGGTGAAATTGGTGATTTTATTGCACTTGATGACACTACAAAGGGTTGATAGCCATAGCGTCCTGCATGCAGTATTTGTAATAATATTTTTGCACCATGCTTATGTACGGCACGTGTGACAAGTCTATGGGGTACAACATCACCCAAGGTATTCATAGTACCGCCCGCAGGAAGTAACCAACCTTGTCTATTGGGTGAAATTCCACCTGTAATAATTAAGCCTACACCGCCTTTTGCACGTTCACCAAAGTATGCTGCTAGTTTTGGATAGTTATAAAATCGATCTTCCAAGCCCGAGTGCATTGAACCCATGACAACTCGGTTTTTAATGGTGGTAAAACCTAAATCTAGTGGTTTTAAAATGTTTGCATAGCTAGTTGTCATGTGGCGTTCCTTTTTAATTTTTGGCTTTGCAACTTGTTGCATAATACTTTAGCTGATTTTTCTTTTTTGTTTATGACATTTTGATGCAAATCTGTGAATGTTCGGTCAATATCAGTATTATCTTAAATTAATATAAAAACTATAAATCAAGCATATGTGAACAGCTTTTTTTATAGTTTACAATGAAATATTGAGACATCATAAATACAATATGTATGAAAATAATAGACCTGTATCGCATTCTTTATCCAATGGTATCTTATTATCCAAATAGTGATTCTTTCATTAGCTTCGGGCTTTGCTCTGATCTGATTTTGATATTATCTAAAACCAATGCTAGTCAGCATTGGTGTTTATATTTAATAGAAAGAGGGATTGAACATGAGAACGTTTTATATTTTGAAGATGAGTATATTGCTTGCTTAGAGTTCTTAAAAGAGGCTAATAAAATTATTTCTAATATACCAAATGAAATGAAAGTATTAGATTATCGTGAAGGTTTATGGTTTTTATTAGAGCAACAGCAAGAATTCTACTTAGACGTGAATTGCACCTTAGGTCACGGTAGCTACTCTTGGGCAATTAAATTAGATTCAGAAAATTTGGATGACTATAGAGCTAAAGGGAAAAAGAGTCTCGATAACCTCGCTAATGCAATTGATTCATCTCGACCACTTTCTACTAATGAGTCTATTTTTCATTCCAGACAAATAAATGAAAATATTTTAACTGAAATAAATGTAGCAATTATTAGCTTCAATCAACACAGAGAAGAACACTATAAAACTTTTAAGGACGCGAAAATACCGCCTCAATCTTCCAAGCTTAATATTATCAAGAAATCTATATTTATTCTCAGCCTTATATTTGTACTAGCAATAATTCTTAAATTGAGTCCATAGTCTAAATAAAAAAAGCGTAGCTTTCGCTACGCCAGAGATAGGGCTTTACCATTTTATCGTTATTATAACTTTTACATTATTTCCAATTTTTCACTTTAGAAGTATGACCAATCCCCACATTAAAACTGTTTGTAGGGTCAAGTTTTTGGTAATGCATTTTTAAAGCAGGCTTCGCCACATATAAATGTCCTACATTATGCTCAGCAGGATATTCCGCACCACGATCATCCAACAACTTCCACATTTCATGTTCCATTACTAAAGGATCAACACCTTTTTTCACAATATAATCTTGATGGAATACATGGCATAAGAAATGACCGTAATACAGTTTATGAAGGATTTTCTCATCCATCTCTTTTGGCAAAGTTTCAACCCATTGGCGATCATTACGGCGTAACGCAATATCAAGCGCGACAATATCTTCAACTTCTCTCAAATGCGTATCACGGTAACGAATTGCCGCACCTGCCACCGCAAAACGGTGTAAAAATGCTTTACGACCTTCATCCGCATCACACAAAAAGAAGTTACCTGTTGTATTTATTTTGAAGTAATTTTCAAAGTACTTCTGTACAAGTTCAACATCCTGATTCTCAATACGAAGTACCAAATGATGCTCGTATAAATCACGGAATTCATTCATGCGTTTTGGCAAATGTGATGGTAAAAACTTCGTCACCAATTGCAAAATTTTATCGCTTAAACCACGTAAACCGAATTTCTGTAAATGACCATCTACCTTATCTTTCATTGCAAATGCAGCAGGCACTTTTGCCGTACCAAATTTCTCAATGAACATAAAGGTATCTTTGCCGTATTCAGCACCAATATCGTATGCAACACGATGAATATATTCGCCTGCAATAGGTACATGCGGTAAATCTTTCAATAAAAAACGACGGATTTCAGTCAAATCATCATGTGAATTTGTACCGACATAAAAGACTTGGCTCGGAATTTTCTCGAAAGTGTCTAAACGAACTGCGAATACACACACTTTCCCTGCCGAACCCGAAGCCTCAAATAAACGTGTTGGATCTGCATTAAAACGTGCAGGTGTGTCTTCATCTACCTGACGCACATCATGTGAATAATGCTGATCCGATGCACAGCGATGTTCTTCTTGTTTCACATCTGTTGATGTGTATTTTTGATGCTGTAGATTTTTTAAAATTTCTTCAGGCGTATCCCCTAAATGAATACCCAAATGGTTGATGAGTTCTAATTTTCCATCATCATTCACGCGTGCATATAAAGCGAGTTCTGTATAAGCAGGACCTCGACGCACCAAAGCACCACCTGAGTTGTTACACACACCGCCTAGCACCGATGCACCAATACATGATGAGCCAATTACTGAGTGTGGCTCACGGTTATAGGTTGCAAGTTCTTTTTCTAAAGCATCTAACGTCGCACCCGGTAAACAAACCACTTGCTTACCGTCTTGAATCACTTGAATTCCAGCTAAACGACGTGTACTTAAAAGCAATACAGGACGATCATATTCACCAAATGGCGTTGACCCCCCTGTTAAACCTGTATTTGCCGCCTGCATAATCACAATAAAATCGGCTTCAACAGCAATTTGAAGCACTTTCCATTGTTCTACCAATGAGCCCGGTGCAACAACAGCAAAGACCTCACCCGAACCGTAACGTCGCCCCTGACGATATAAACGTGTATCGCTATCATCCGTTAATACGTGTTGTTTACCTACAACATCAATTAATTTTTGTAGGGATTGTTGCTGGCTTTGAATTACAGACATATTCGGGTTCCTTGCAAGCGATTTGCAGTGCAATAGGCTTTTATGGGATATGTTTTAAATCATTCAATCATCTTTAAGATGCATACAATGAATGAAAAATGCAGCGCTGCTTTTACCGAAATAAAAGCAACGATTATCTAGTTCGTAGAAAGTAAGGTCTTAACCTGCTAACTCACGATCCAACTTCACTAAACAGTCAGATGTAATATCAGCAATCGTTTTTGCACCTGTGAGTGTCATTGCAACACGCATTTCTTTATCCATCAGTTCTAGTAAGTTACTTACGCCTTCACCGCCTGCTGCACCTAAAGCATAAACAAATGCACGACCTAACATACAAGTATCCGCACCCATCGCAAGCATACGCACAACGTCTAAACCGTTACGAATGCCTGAATCTGCAAGAATTTTAATATCGCCTTTTACAGCATCGGCAATTGGAGGTAATGCACGTGCAGAAGATAAAACACCATCCAGCTGACGACCACCATGGTTTGAAACCACAATACCATCGGCACCAAAACGTACAGCATCTTTGGCATCTTCAGGGTCTAAAATCCCTTTAATGACCATTGGACCATCCCAAAATTCACGAATCCATTCTAGGTCTTTCCATGAAATTGATGGGTCAAAGTTATTGCCCAACCAACCAATATAGTCTTCCAAACCTGTTGGTTTACCTAAGTATTTTGAAATATTACCTAGATCATGCGGACGCCCCATCATCCCTACATTCCATGCCCAATGTGGGTGAAAACAAGATTGCATATAACGACGCATTGCTGCATTTGGACCACTCATACCTGAATGTGCATCGCGGTAGCGTGCACCTGGTACTGGCATATCCACCGTAAATACCAATGTAGAACAACCTGCTGCTTTTGCACGTTCCAAGGCATTTTTCATAAACCCGCGATCACGCAGTACATAAAGTTGGAACCACATTGGACGGTTAATTGCAGGTGCAACTTCTTCAATTGGACACACAGATACAGTAGATAAAGTAAATGGAATACCTTTTTTATCTGCTGCTACCGCTGCTTGAACCTCACCACGACGCGCATACATTCCTGTTAAACCCACAGGCGATAATGCAACTGGCATTGATAAATTTTCATCAAACAATTGTGTTTCAAGACTTAGCTCTGACATGTCATTAAGTACACGCTGTCTAAGTGCAATTTTTGATAAATCTTCTACATTACGCTTTAGAGTATATTCCGCGTATGCACCGCCATCGATGTAATGGAATAAAAATGGTGGCAAACGACGTCTTGCGGCTTCACGATAATCGTTCGCAGAAGAAATAATCATAATCTTATGTCCTATTTAATCGACTGGCACGCTGACGACGAGCTTCTTCTTCATCAATCATACGTACCCGTTGAACTACAAATTCGATGTGTCCACAAACTGCTTTACGAGCAGCCTCTGGATCTTGGCGTTCAATTGCATCCATCACCTGAAAGTGTTGGTCATACAAAAGCTCAAAATGGCGTGGCGTGCTATAAACTTTACGTCGACCTAGCATCACGTTGTATTGCAATAAGTCAAAAATTCCACGCATCATTTGAATGAGCACTAAATTATGTGAAGCTTCTGCAATAGCTAAATGAAAGTTCGCATCAGCAATAGCAGATTGAGCATCATCACCCAAGGTTTGAAAATGATGAATTTGCTCAAAACAATGACGAATATTTGCAAGATCTTCTGGTGTCGCACGTTGTGCAGCATACCAAGCCGTCCCACCTTCAAGCACCATTCTGGCTTCCTGCACATCTGTTCGATATTCAGGATCTTGATTCATTAAAGTTGTGAGTGGCTCAACAATTAAATTGTGTGACCAATTCACAGGGAGCTGTTGTAAATAATTACCTGCCCCAACTTTACTGACCAATACGCCAGATGCCACCAATTGCTGAATTGCTTCGCGTAGCGAACTGCGAGAAACACCAAGCTTCTCGCATAACTTACGTTCAGCAGGTAAACGCTCTCCAACCTGCATGTTGTTTTCTTCTATTAACAAACGCAGACTTTGCATAACTTTGTTGGAGACTTTCATTTACGATCCTCAATTACCTATCATGGAATCATCCATGGGAACACATAAGCTTGTAGAGTGATAATAATACCGATCATCACAGTGAACGTTATACTGTGTTTCACTGTAAAACGGAATAAATCAGACTCTTTACCAACAAGACCTACAGCCGCACATGCAATTGCGATAGATTGAGGAGAAATCATTTTTCCTGTTACGCCACCACTCGTATTGGCAGCAACAAGTAATACTTCAGGTACACCAATTTGTTGAGCTGTCGTTGCTTGAAGTGCAGAGAACAAGGCATTTGCAGATGTATCTGAACCTGTTAAGAACACGCCAATCCAACCTAAGAATGGTGAGAAGAATGTAAATGCTTGACCTGTATGTGCAAGTGCCAATGCAAGCGTTGCAGACATTCCTGAATAGTTCGCAATAAATGCAAATGACAACACCATACCAATTGAATAAATAGGTGTTTTAAGTTCACCGACAGTTTCACCAAAAGTTTTTACAGCATCACTCGGCTTCATTTTTAAATAAATAATAGTGATGATTGCAGCAATCATAATTGCTGTACCTGTTGCAGATAACCAATCAAATTTATAAATAGCATCGTAATCAGTTACATCTGCAACAACAGGTGGCATTTTTTGAATCATTTGATGTAAAAATGGCACTTTAATAGAGATAACAAAATCATTTAAAGGACCACCTTTTACAAATAAATCCTTAAATGGTTTGATACTCCACACAGTAACCATTGCAGTAAGCACAGCAAATGGAGACCATGCTTTTACAATTTGACCTACTGAATATGTTTTACGTGCAGCTTCAGCAACCGCCACATCTATCTGAGAATCGTGATCTTCAAAACGGAAGATATGCTTAGGTTTCCAACACTTAAGAAGTATCGTTAAACTTACTAATGATGCAATTGCCGCTGTAATATCTGGAAGTTCTGGACCAACAAAGTTAGACGTTAAATATTGAGCAAGTGCAAACGACCCACCACCCACAAAAATTGCAGGCCATGTTTCTTTAACACCGCGCCATCCATCCATAATTGCCATGATCCAAATCAATACAATTGGCACCATGAATGGTAATTGACGACCCACCATTTGGCTGATTTCCATTGTATCTACACCAGAAACCTGACCCGCAACAATAATTGGAATACCCATTGCGCCAAATGCAACAGGAGCTGTATTCACAATCAAGCACAATCCTGCGGCATATAACGGTTTAAATCCTAAACCCACTAAAAGAGCGGCTGTAATTGCAACTGGCGCACCAAAGCCTGCTGCACCTTCTAAGAAAGTACCAAATGCAAAACCGACCAATAGCATCTGTAAACGCTGATCTTCCGTGATCGATAAAATAGAAGAACGAATAATATCGAACTGCCCTGTTTTCACCGAAATTTTATAAAGAAACAATGCACCGATAATAATCCATGCAATTGGCCATAAACCGTATAAAAAACCATAAACAAGTGAAGCGAAAGCCATTTGCGAAGGCATGCCATACGCAAATAAAGAAACAAGTAAAGCTAAAACCACTGTAATTGTTCCAGCAACGCTACCCTTCATACGAAAAACAGCAAGTGCCAAAAAGAAAAATACAATTGGAATTAATGCGACAATACTTGAAATCCAAATATTGCCCATCGGGTCATAAATCTGTTGCCAATTTTGAAGCATTGTCATCTCCTTGAAATGCTTTTGCGTGTTTGCAATCAAAATGGACGTCGTTCAATCGATGCCATTGGTCTGACCAATAATAGTTTACCTAAGAATTATTACTGGATATTTTTGCCACAATGGTAATTTCCGTTTCTTTTAAGATCAATATTAAATTTAAATTATATTATTGGTCATACCAATATTGGCACTATTTTTATTTTTATAGCAGCTTTCATCAAACAGCATAAAAAATCAAATTATTGTTTTTATTAATTTTATTTCAAATAGTAATTATTCTCACTACATGTCATAAACTTTAGTCTAACCCATATAAAAAGAACAAAAACTCAGTAAAATATTAGTACTAGTTTCAACCTTTTGTTGAGCAATGCTTACTAAAATACGCTCTTTAATAAAACCCTCTCATAATAAATATCCTCAATAAACAACATCATAAAAATAAAAGTCACCACTCATAAAAAATCTTTAGATTTTTTTAAAAATTCCTTTTTTTTGCGAATCCAAGCTGTTTTAAAGGTGCTACAATATGTAGATAAAGATTCTCCTTGGCCACCAAATATGGTGCCTGTTTTAGAAAGTTAGGATTAACAATGACTGACAATGCAACTATCTTGCAGAATGTACCAGTAGGCAAAAAAGTTGGTATCGCCTTTTCTGGTGGTCTAGATACTTCAGCAGCTCTTTTGTGGATGAAACAAAAAGGTGCAGAACCTTATGCTTATACAGCAAACTTAGGTCAACCAGATGAAGATGACTACGATGCCATCCCTAAGAAAGCAGAAGCTTATGGCGCTGTAAAAGCACGCTTAGTTGATTGCCGCTTACAACTTGCATTAGAAGGTATTGCTGCAATTCAATGTGGCGCGTTCCATATTTCTACAGGTGGCGTTCCATACTTCAACACAACACCTTTAGGTCGTGCAGTAACAGGTACTATGCTTGTTACAGCAATGAAAGAAGATGACGTAAACATCTGGGGCGATGGCTCAACTTATAAAGGTAACGACATTGAGCGTTTCTACCGTTATGGTCTTTTAACTAACCCTGCGCTTAAAATTTACAAGCCTTGGTTAGATCAAACCTTTATTGATGAGCTTGGCGGCCGTGCAGAAATGTCACAGTTCCTCATCGACAACGGTTTTGACTACAAAATGTCAAAAGAGAAAGCATACTCAACAGATTCAAACATGTTAGGTGCAACTCACGAAGCAAAAGATCTGGAATACCTAAATGCGGGTATCAAAATCGTAGATCCAATCATGGGCGTTGCGTTCTGGAACGACGAAGTTGAAATCAAACCTGAAGAAGTATCTATTACTTTTGAAGAAGGTTTCCCTGTTGCAATCAACGGTCAACGTATCGAAGATCCAGTAGAGTTTATTCTTGAAGCGAACCGTATCGGTGGTCGTCATGGTTTAGGTATGTCTGACCAAATCGAAAACCGTATTATCGAAGCTAAATCTCGTGGTATTTACGAAGCTCCGGGTATGGCACTTCTTCACATCGCTTACGAGCGTCTTGTGACAGGTATTCATAACGAAGATACAATCGAACAATACCGTATTAATGGTTTACGTTTAGGTCGTCTTCTTTACCAAGGTCGTTGGTTCGATTCTCAAGCGCTTATGCTTCGTGAAACTGCTCAACGCTGGGTAGCTAAAGCTGTAACAGGTACAGTTACTTTAGAACTTCGTCGTGGTAATGATTACACAATCATGAACACTGAATCTGAAAACCTCACATACGAAGCTGAACGCTTAACTATGGAAAAAGGCGATTCAATGTTCTCTCCGATGGATCGTATTGGTCAATTGACTATGCGCAACTTGGATATTACAGATACTCGCGCTAAATTAGGTATTTATACAAATACTGGTTTATTGGCTGTAGGTACAGGTTCTGCTGTTCCTCAACTAAAAGACAAAAACAAATAAGTTTGTTTAATGTCAAAAAAACCGCTCCTATGAGCGGTTTTTTTATGTGTGATTTACTATTAATCCACTAAAAATAAATCCAATATACACATCTCAAAACCATCAACTTCTCTTTTAAAATAAAAAAATTATCACAAACACAAAAGAAATTTTAATTGCTTAAATTACACTCAAAAAATTAGCAAATATTTACTTAAATCTATCTCTTTATTCATTTTTGCGGTTACCAATTTAACCCTATTTCGATTATCATTTATTTTATTTTTTAGTAAGAATTATTTTGAATACGATAACCTTGCTTCAGCCTGATGATTGGCATGCTCATTTACGTGATGGACTCGCTTTAGAACGTACAGTACCCGATCTTGCAAAACAATTTTCTCGTGCAATCTGCATGCCCAACTTAGTTCCACCCGTTAAAACAGTGGAGGAAGCTGAAGCATATCGTAGTCGTATTATGGCACATGTGCCTGAAGGGATTGAATTTGACCCTCGTATGGTGCTGTACTTTACAGATCAAACATCACCAAAAGAAATCTTAAAAATTAAGAAATCTGAACATGTAAATGCCATCAAACTCTATCCTGCTGGTGCAACCACCAATTCAGATAACGGTGTAAGCGACATTAGCAAAGTTTATTCGGTTATTGAACAACTTGAAAAACATCAAGTTCCATTGCTATTGCATGGCGAAGTAACACACAATCATGTTGATATTTTTGATCGTGAAAAACGCTTCTTAGATGAAGTACTTTCACCACTCATGAAACAATTTCCTGGTTTAAAACTTGTTTTAGAACACATTACAACAAGTGAGGCTGCAAACTTTGTTTTAGAGCACGACCGTAATGTTGCTGCCACTATTACACCTCAGCACTTATTGTTTAATCGTAATGACATGCTTGTTGGCGGTGTTAAACCACATTTTTATTGCTTGCCAATTTTAAAGCGCCAAACACATCAGCAAACACTATTAGAAGTGGCAACAAGTGGAAATCCTAAGTTTTTCTTAGGAACGGACAGTGCCCCTCACTCTAAAAATGCTAAAGAGAATGCATGTGGTTGTGCAGGATGTTATAGTGCGCCTACTGCTATTGAACTTTATGCTCAAGCCTTCGATCAAGTTGGTAAAATTGATCGATTAGAAGGTTTTGCTAGCCATTTCGGTGCAGACTTCTATGGTCTTCCACGCAATGCCAACACCATTACATTGGTAAAAGAAGACCAAATTATCCCTGAAAGTTTAGACTATTTGGATGGTGAAAAAATTGTCCCTCTTTATGCGGGCAAAACGATCCAATGGAGAAAATTGTGACAGACGAAACTCTACCAATCATTGGTCAGCGTTTCCGTGGCTTTCTACCTGTTGTTGTCGATGTAGAAACAGCAGGTTTCAATTCACAGACCGATGCATTATTAGAAATCGCAGCTATTCCCATTATTTACAATGCGGAAGGTCAATTTGTTCCGGGTGAAGCGTATCACGCACACATTAACCCATTTGAAGGTGCAAATTTAGACCGTAGATCTTTAGACTTTATTGGTATAGATCCATTCAACCCTATGCGCGTTGCAATGGCTGAAGATGAAAAGTCTGCATTAAAGCGTATTTTTAAAGCTGTAAATGAAGTACGTCGCCAACAGAACTGCACGCATGCTGTTTTAGTTGGACATAATGCACATTTCGATTTAGGTTTTGTACAAGCAGCTATTGCACGTACAGGAACAAAAAACCAAAACCCATTCCACAGTTTTTCTGTGTTTGATACAGTTACTTTAAGTGCTGTAATGTTTGGTCAAACCGTTCTTGCAAAATCTTGCATTCAAGCGGGTATTGAATTTGATGGTAAAGAAGCACACTCTGCTCTTTATGACACTCAAAAAACGGCTGAACTTTTCTGCTTTATTTTGAATAAACTTGCTCCACATTTAGCAGATACGCTTTTTACAGAGCAATAGTCCATCCAAATTTAAAAACCTCCCAACTATTAATATGTTTTTTATCTAAAAAATATTGATCGTTTGGGAGGTTTTTTATATGTACTAATTATATACGTCTAACAACAAAATCAAGCTCCACATAAAAAAACAATAAATAAAATCGGTTTTTCATATTGTAAATAATTCTCATTTGTATTGATTTTGTTTACTTATTTAATGATAATCACTCTCATTGTTATTTTAATTATTTCTCCCCTATGTCATTTTCTCGTAACCCGCTTAGCTTTGCTATATTTTCTATTCTTAGCACTTCAATTTACGCTGAATCTATAACAGACACATTAGATAAAAACACTCCCCAAACATCAGTTACCTTAAATACTATTTCATTAAAAGCAGAAAATGAAAATGAAGTGGGAAAAACCATATATACAAAAGAACAGTTACAAAATATGCCCAATGGCAAAAAAACAATTGCCGAGTTTTTAAAAACAAATACCAATGTACAATTTCAAAGAGATGCTTTAAGTAGTGCAGATCAAGCATCTCTTTCGCCCGAAAAAATATCTATTAATGGTGCAAAATTTTACGACAATAAATTTATTGTCAATGGTGTGAATACTAGCAACACTCTAGATCCCGTTGGTCGTGCAGACAATTATCTATATGGTGCACCTAGCCAAGCACAAACAGCCAATATCAATACTGATCTACTTTGTGAATTAGAAGTTATTGACAGCAATGCCAGTGCTGAACATGGTGATTTTATGGGAGGAGTTATTTCCGCAAAAACATGTGCCCCAAAATCAGAAATTGGTAAAGTTCATGGTACTTTGAGTTATGACTATACAACTGATGCTTGGTCACGTTTCAATTATGTAGATCAACAAGAGTATGATGATTCAGAAGAAATCCCGACAACAATATCAACTAATAAATACCATAAAGAATATGTAACACAAGGAATTAGCGCTAACTTATACACGCGGCTCAATGAGCAATTTGGCATAAATGCTATTTTTAGCCGCCGTACTTCCGACTTACCATTAACTAGTTTATTTAACCCTAAAAAAGAACTCGATACTCAACAAAAGAATGAGAATATTGGTTTTACACTTTATTACACCCCATCAAAAAACCATAACTTCCAATTTGGTATTGAAAATTATCAATATGATAAAAATGGATTTATGACTCGTAGTATAAATTCAGATTACAATCTTGTTACAAAAACCAATACCTTTAGAATTGGAGCTACACACAAACTAGATCGAGCAACAATAGAACAAAATTTAAACTACAGAAATTCCGAATATCAACGTCAACAAGCACAAGATTATTATGTTCTATGGACACGTTTAGATGGTTCAAAAGACTGGTTAGATAATTCAACATCACAATTTGATGGTAATGTTGGTGGCGACATTAAAACCATGCAGAGCAGTTTAAATTACGATATCAAAGCAAGTTTTTTACCATTACAATGGGGAGAAACACAACACACATTTAAAACAGGTATTAACTATCAACATAATAAAGCCTCTTTAGAACGTGAAAGCAGTTATGCGCAATTTACTGGTCGAAAGATGCAAAATGGCTTAGTTTGTGCTACCGGTGATATTTTATGTACATCAGTACTTAACAATAATAACATTGACGGACAATACATCACCTCTGGCCAGTATTATCAAGCTGGAAAGTATGATGTACGCCAAGACAAAGGTGCTATTTTTCTAGAAGACAAAATAAATTGGAAAAATTTTACAGGTATTCTTGGTGTTCGAGCTGATTATGAAAGCTTAACTTCTAATTTAAATATTGCTCCTCGCAGTTATTTTGAATACAAACCCTTTTCAAATGAATTACTAAAAATCGGTACAGGTTTTAATCGCTATTATGGTGTAACCTATTTAAATACAGAACTTGATTATACTGGTTATGAAGGTCGAGGGAATTTAACTCGCTCAGCAACCAATTATAATACTAATTGGGATTCTGAGAATAATTATGGCTGGGTTTACAAAGCTAATAGTAATGTTGGTGGTGTCGCACCAACTGACCTTAATACACCTTATAGTGATGAAAAATTATTTGCAGTTGGAACACAATTTAATAATATTGCCTTAGGTTTTAAATGGGTCAATCGCGAATTCAATGACCAAATTCGCACTAGTGCAACAACACCACGTATCTTTACCAATCAATATGGTGGTACAGCAGATACATATACTATCAGCTTGTCAAATATCACACCGTTTCGATTTGGAAATACTCGACATAAATTAAATCTAGGACTTAGCTTTGTAAAGCAAGATACATATACACCAAGTTATAGCTCAACCGATACAGATAATGATAAATATGTCTACCTAAATGGCAAGGTTTATGTTTTCGGAGAACTACCAACTAAAGATGCTCCATTTACAGCAAGGTTGAATTGGTTAATTGAAGGAACTAATCTTCCATGGAAACTAGACAACTTTTTCTACTATCGTTCACCAACAACATACAACATGAAAACAACTGAAAAAATTACAGTAGGTGAACATAAAGATATTGCCATTTATACAGCAGAAAAATTTTCGAGCAAATTTAACTGGGACGCACGATTAACTTACGATTGGGCTATAAAAAAAGACCAGCAACTAAGTTTTGGTATCACGGTAAATAATATTTTAAACAAGCATAACAAAGCGACCGACAGTGATGGTATATTATATTCAGAAGAAGGGCGTCGCTTCATTGCCGATATTACCTTTAAGTTTTAATCTGAATTAAAGAGCCTTATTAGGCTCTTTTCTTTTTTATCATTCATTCAAATCACCTATTCATTCATCATCAGAAAAACCTGATTTACGTGATTATTAACGTTTCTTATACTCAAATAACACCCTTCACCCCTCTCCTCAATTATGCAATCTCCCTCTCGATCGTCTCAGCACAAGCCTGCTGACGATAGCTACCCTATGCTTAAACGCGCTATGACCTCACGTCACCTAATCATGTTGTCATTAGGCGGTGCAATTGGTACTGGCTTATTTATGGGTTCAGGACAAGTTATTTCCCAGGCTGGACCTCTCGGTGCTGTGCTTGCCTATATTATTGGTGGCTTAATTGCCTATATGGTGATGCTCTGCCTAGGTGAACTTGCAGTTCATCTCCCTGTATCTGGATCTTTTGGTGCATTTGCAACTAACTATATTGGTCCTGGTACAGGTTATATGGTCTCTTGGATGTACTGGCTAGGTTGGTCGGCAACCCTCGGAACAGAATTCACAGCAGCAGCAATCCTCATGCAAGAATGGTTTCCTCAAACATCCGTCTGGTTATGGACACTCATTTTTGCAACTGGCGTACTCATTTCAAACTTAAGCTCAACACGTACATTTGCAGAATCTGAATTTTGGTTATCATTTATTAAAGTAGCAACCGTACTTTTATTTATTATTCTTGGTTTTGCTTGTATTTTTGGTGTTATTCCATTTCAAGGATATGAATCAGCACCACTTTTTAGCAACTTAACCGAACATAGTTGGCTACCTAATGGTCTAATTCCTCTTTTCACAACACTATTAATTGTAAACTTTGCATTTAATGGTACAGAGATGATTGGTATTGCCGCAGGTGAAACTGAAAATCCAGAAAAAAATGTTCCTAAAGCTATCCATGCTGCAGTTTGGCGTTTAATTATTTTCTTTGTAGGTACCATTATTGTTATTAGTTCACTACTGACCTACACCAATACAGGATTACAAGTCGGTGGTCATGGTGGTTTAAGCAGTAGTCCTTTCGTTTCTGTATTCACTCAAATGGGAATTCCATACGCTGAAGACTTTATTCGTTTTGTGATTATTACTGCATTATTATCGACTGCAAACTCAGGTTTATATGCCGCATCACGTATGATGTGGGCACTTTCCGCTCAAAAACAATTACCTCAAGTTTTCTCAAAATTATCTAAATCTGGCATTCCTGTTTTAGCTGTTTTAGTCACAATGATTGGTGGCTTACCTGGCTTATTATCTGAACAATTTGGTGCAGATGTCATCTTTAAAAACCTCATGGGAGTTGCCGCATTTACCATGGTTATTGTGTGGATGAGTATTTGCTGGAGTCAATTTAATTTCCGTCGCCAATGGTTAAAGCAAGGTCACAGTATTACTGAATTAAAATTCCGTACTCCTTTGTTTCCACTTGTACCGATTGTAGGTTTTGCATGTTGCACATTAACAGGCTTAAGTATGGCTGCAGATCCTGAAATGCTTTCAGGCTTTATTGGTTGCCTAATTTTTATGAGTCTATGCTATGTCGCATATTATGGGCTATATCATAAGAAAGTTTAAAATATTAAGCGCAATTTTCGAATTGCGCTTTTTTCAAAAAAAAACTAAAAAAACTGCTTATCTACTAGTCTAAATAAACATATAAATTAATTCACTTTTAAAATATTTACCAAAAATTATACAAACAGATTATTTTTAGCCAAATAACGAGGTTTGTCGTTTGACACTCTGTTTAAAACCCCATAATATAGCCATCACCTCAAAACGTCCCTATCGTCTAGAGGCCTAGGACATCGCCCTTTCACGGCGGTAACCGGGGTTCGAATCCCCGTAGGGACGCCATATATCGCATCATGCGATCACTCGTTATACAAAATTCTTATAATTTAATTGCAGATTTGTAGTTTTTCACTACAATGGATCGCTTCTTTTATCTACTTTCTAAAATCCTATGCACTCATCTCCGAATGATGCTTCGCATCAGGGCAATTCTGCGCCTTTAAAACGCGCTATGAGTACTCGACATCTTGTTATGATTTCACTTGGCGGTGCAATCGGAACAGGCCTATTTTTAGGGTCGGGTGAAGTCATTGCACAAACGGGGCCAGTAGGTGCCATTATTGCTTATTTCCTAGGTGGTATTATCGCATATATGGTAATGCTATGCTTAGGAGAGCTTGCCGTACACATGCCTGAATCAGGTTCTTTTGGCGCTTATGCAAAACGCTATATTGGACCAGGCACAGGCTATACCATCACATGGTTATATTGGCTAACATGGTCAGTAACCCTTGGAACTGAATTTACCGCTGCTGCACTTTTAATGCAGGAATGGTTCCCTGACAGTTCAATGTGGATGTGGACACTTATTTTTGGTGTTTTCGTGTTTACTCTCAACATGATTTCAACCAAATGGTTTGCTGAATCTGAATTTTGGCTAGCTCTAATTAAAGTTATTACCGTTGTTGCTTTTATTCTTTTAGGTTTACTCGCAATTTTTGGTCTACTTGATTATCGCGGTTTTGAATCAGCTCCTCTTTTCACAAACTTAACCGCTCAAGGCTTTTTCCCTGAAGGTCTATTCCCTATTTTCACAACAATGCTTATTGTTAACTTTGCCTTTTCAGGTACAGAGTTAATTGGTGTTGCTGCAGGTGAAACTAAAGACCCTGCGAAAAATGTGCCTAAAGCAATTAATACTGCTATTTTCCGCTTATTAATTTTCTTTGTAGGTACAATTATTGTTGTAACCTCACTACTACCTCATCAAGAAGCGGGTTTAAATGCGGAAGGTGTAAGTAGCAGTCCATTCGTAACAGTATTCCAGCACATTGGTATTCCTTATGCAGAAGATATTATTCGTTTCGTAATTATTACGGCACTATTATCTGCTGCAAACTCTGGTTTATTTGCAGCATCTCGTATGATGTGGTCACTTTCATATAAAAAACAGCTTCCTGCTGTATTTTCAAAAGTGAATAAACGAGGTATTCCATATGTGGCTGTTATTGTGACCATGATTGGTGGTTTACCAGGTTTACTTTCTGAACAATTTGCGCCTGAAACAATTTTCACAAATTTACTTGGTATTGCAGCATTTACAATGGTAGTCGTTTGGATGAGCATTTGCTTAAGCCAATTCAATTTCCGACGTGAATGGTATAAATCAGGACGCACAAAAGAAGAATTAGGCTTTGCTGCCCCATTTTTCCCAATAGTGCCAATTTTAGGTTTTATATTCTGCTTTATTACCTGTGTAAGCATGGTCTTTGATCCATCATTGCAAATCAGTTTCTTTGGCTGTTTAGCATTTATTGGTCTTTGTTACGTAAGTTACTATACGCTTTACCACAATAAGTCTGAATAACAGTGAAAAAGAGCAACGTCAGTTGCTCTTTTTTATAACACTCAAAATAATATTAAAAACTTTTTAAAGCTTAAATTTCTTTCTTTTTTTCAATTTTTAGCCTTTTTGGTATATTTAAACTCAATAATGCCGATAAATTATCCATTCGATTACATTACACATTTATTTTATAGAAAAGCGTTTGACACCCTACTCATTTCACCCTAATATACGCCCACCTCTGAAACGTCCCTATCGTCTAGAGGCCTAGGACATCGCCCTTTCACGGCGGTAACCGGGGTTCGAATCCCCGTAGGGACGCCAATTTTCAGAAGTACATTTTATTAAGTCCCTATCGTCTAGAGGCCTAGGACATCGCCCTTTCACGGCGGTAACCGGGGTTCGAATCCCCGTAGGGACGCCATTACTTAAAGTACAAAGTAACGGTTTTAAAATTTATCTTCTGTACTGTCCCTATCGTCTAGAGGCCTAGGACATCGCCCTTTCACGGCGGTAACCGGGGTTCGAATCCCCGTAGGGACGCCACATTCAAGATGGAAACATCTTATAAAAAAGCCCAAGCATTTAAGACTTGGGCTTTTTTTTGCCTATATTTTTATTTACATGGTATGCACTATTTTTGAATAATAAATAAAACAGAGATTTATCATTATGCACATTCAATTATTTCATTTACCCAACTCTAGATCTCAACGAATAATATGGTTATTAGAAGAACTTAAATTAGAATATGAAATTACCCTGTGTACTACACACGTAAATGATTTGGGATTCGAACAACTCAAAAAATTAGATATAACAGCAAAATTTCCAACTGTTCAAATTACAAATCAACAAGAAAAATTTATTTTGAAAGAATCCACAGCAATTATGGAATATTTAATTTTTTATTCACAAAACACGAATAACAACATGCAACTGCATAATCACAATCATCATTATTACTATTGGAAAAATTTCTCTGAAGCGACATTACTACCTGATTTAGTTTTAAAGCAAGTATTTCATCAAATTATGATTCAATCGCCTTTCTTATTCAGACTTGTTCCTAAAATAATAAAATATGCTTTTGATCAAGCTTATTTGAATCCCGTACTCAAACAACATATACAAGCGATTGATCTTCATTTAGCAAAACATCACTGGTTTGCAGGAGATCAATTCACCATCGCAGATATATTACTGTGGTTTCCTGTTCTTACTTATGTCACTACCTTAGAGTCTTGTAATAGTTTCCCTCATATTGAGGCTTATCTTGAAAACATTAATCAACGTCCTGCTTTTCAAAGAAGCCTAAAAAAAGGTCAATGGTCTCAAAAGGTGTTTAATGATTATTGGAAATCATCTTGGTGATTATTTAATACTGACTTGCAGCAATTAACTCACGTGTATATTCAGTTTTAGGCTGACTAAATAATTGTTCTGTTTCTTGAAACTCCATCACTTGAGCATGATGTAAAACAAGCACTTTCTGACATAATGCACGCACAACTTTTAAATCATGGCTAATAAAGATATAGCTCATACCTTCTTCACGCTGTAAGCGTCGTAGAAGCTCCACTACAGCTTTTTGAGTGGTTCTATCTAATGCAGATGTAGGCTCATCCAAAATAAGCAATTTAGGCCTTAAAACCAAAGCTCGCGCCAATGCAATACGCTGTCTTTGCCCACCAGATAGCTCATGTGGATAACGGGACTTAAAAGAAACAGGCAATTCAACTTTTTCTAAAGCCTGATCAACACGCTGTAAAATGTCTGTAGCGGACATTTTTTTTAGATATAACCCTTCAGATATAATTTGCTCTACATTTAAACGTGGATTTAAACTACTGAAAGGATCTTGAAAAACGATCTGAAAATATTCACGCAAAGGGCGTAATTGTTTTTCTTTAAGTACATTTAAATCATGTCCAAGTAAATGTATTTGCCCTTCACTTTCAATTAGGCGAGCCACTGCCAAGGCTAATGAACTTTTACCTGAACCACTTTCCCCAACTACTCCAATCGACTCACCTTGTAAAACCGTTAAATCCAAAGCCTCTACAGCAGTTACATAATCTTTCACACGATTAAGTAAGCCTTGTTTAATCGGAAACTTGACCTCCAAACGGTTTAACAGCAGTAACTCATTCTGTGCTTCAACTTTTAGAGCTTGACCAAAATTTTGTTCGAGTAGTGTCTGGGTATACCATGTTTGTGGAAAGTTAAATATTTGTTCTACCGAGTTTTGCTCTTCTACTTGACCTTGATTCATCACCACAACATCATCAGCATATCGATGTACTAGATTTAAATCATGACTAATTAAAATCATCGCCATATTGCGTGATTGTTGTAACGATTTTAGTAAATTTAAAATCTGGGCTTGTAAACTAACATCTAAAGCAGTCGTGGGCTCATCGGCAATTAAAATTTCAGGATCTTGAGCCAATGCCATCGCAATCATGACACGTTGCCTTTGACCACCTGAAAGCTCATGTGGGTAGCGTTTTAGCTTTTCTATAGGCTTAGGTATACCAACATCGTCTAATAGCTCTAAAACACGTGATTTAACCTGTTCTTTACCTAATCCATTCAGAAGCAGAGTTTCACCAATGATCTTTTCCACTGTGTGTAATGGATTCAAGGCAGTCATCGGTTCTTGAAAAATCATCGCAATTTTTTTGCCACGAATATTTCTAAATTGCGTATCCGATAACTCTAAAAGATTCTGCTTTTCAAAAATGACCTTTCCAGAAACATCTAAACTTGAAGATAACAATCCTAAAAGAGCTAAACTACTAATCGACTTGCCTGAACCGCTTTCCCCCACTATGGCTAAAGTTTTTCCTGCATGAAGCTTAAAGTTCAGATCTTCAACCAAAATATGCTCTTGACGTTGAATCTTTAAATGTTCAACTTGTAACAAGCATGGAGAATTATTGACGTCTTGGATCAAATGCATCGCGAGTCGCCTCTCCAATATAAATTAAAAGTGATAACACAATAGCCAGGGTAAAAAAGCCCGAAAGTGCAAGCCAAGGTGCTGTTAAATTATTTTTACCTTGTAGTAATAACTCGCCCAAAGATGCTGTTCCTGGTGGCAAACCATAACCTAGAAAATCCAATGCAGTTAAAGCCGTAATATTTGCAGTGAGCATAAGCGGTAATTGAGACAAACTTGAGCTCATAGCATTGGGTAAAATATGTCTAAACATAATCGTTCGATCATTTACCCCTAAGCTTCGTGCAGAACGTACATAATCAAAATTTCGGGCACGTAAAAACTCTGCCCGAACAAGTCCTACTAAAGCAGTCCATCCAAATAGCAACATAATGACAAAGAGCCAATAAATACTTGGGCTAAACATACTGACTAAAATCATCACCATGAATAGCATAGGTAAACCGCCCCACACTTCTAAAATGCGCTGACCGATTAAGTCGATCCATCCACCGTAATAGCCTTGAATTGCCCCCACAATAATACCCAAAATTGCAGAAGCAAAGGTCAAAGCAAAACCAAATAATAGCGATACTCTTAAACCATACAAAATACGGGCAAGTACATCACGACCTTGATCATCTGTGCCCAACCAATTTTGTGCCGTAGGTGGAGATGGTACAGGTACTGCCAAATCCAAATTAGGTGACTGATAAGAAAACTTAATAATGGGCCATATAGCCCAGCCGTTTTCAGCAATTAACTCTTTTACTACAGGATCTTTATATTCTGTCTCTGTCTCAAATATCCCACCAAATGTAGTTTCAGGATAATCTTTAAATACAGGGAAATAATAGGATTCATCATATTTCACAAGTAATGGCTTATCATTTGCGATGAACTCGGCACAAAGTGAAAAGAGGAAAATCACTAAGAACATTATAAGGCAGCTAAAACCCAACTTATTGGCTTTAAATTTAGCAATACGTTCACACATTAAAGGAGACATTAACGATCTCCTCTAGATTCAAAATTAATTCTCGGATCAATCACTTGATAAAGTACATCACTCAACAAGCGCAACAATAACCCTAATAAGGTAAATAAAAACAGCGTACCAAAAATAACAGGATAATCTCGCTGAACAATTGCCTCAAATCCCAACAACCCCAAACCGTCTAGATTGAAAATAATTTCAATAAATAGGTTACCCACAAAAAAGATACCAATGAGTGCTTCAGGTAAGCCTGCAATAACAATAAGCATAGCATTGCGAAATACATGCCCATACAACACACGGCGTTCAGTTAATCCTTTCGAACGAGCAGCGAGTACATATTGCTTACTTAACTCTTCCATAAAAGAATATTTCGTTAAGTAAGTTAAGCCTACAAAACCACCAATCACCATTGCCAATAAAGGCAAAGTCATATGCCAAAAATAATCGGTAATTTTTTCAAAGAAACCTAATTGTTGAAAGTTTTCAGACACTAAACCTTGCAAAGGAAACCATTGCAAATATGTTCCACCTGCAAAAAATACAATAAGCAATAAAGCAAAAGCAAAAGCAGGAATGGCATAACCAATTGCCAATAACATAGAGGTCGATTTATCGAATAGCATCCCGTGTTGTTTGGCTTTTTTAATACCTAGAGGAATGGAAATTAAATAAATGAGCAAAGTACTCCACAAGCCCAAAGACAACGATACTGGTAGCTTTTCCCACAACAGTTGAGTGACAGGTTTATCTTTAAAAAAACTCGTGCCAAAATCAAACTGCATATAACTTTTTAACATCATCCAAAAGCGCTCAGGTGCAGGCTTATCGAAACCATATTGTGCTTCGATTTTTTTCACCATTTCATCGCTTAGCCCTTTTGTTCCTTGATATGTACTCGACTGTGAAGCAGTTTCACCTGTAGATGTATTTCCCATACCTTGAAATGACTCTGCTTTTTGAATAGCTTGCTCAACAGGGCCACCAGGCGCGATTTGAATAACCACAAAATTAATCAATAAAATAAAAAAAAGCGTCGGAATAATCAGTAACAGTCGTTTTAAAATATAGCTACCCATATATGCTCCCCAATTCGACTTTTACTGCTTACGCAAATACTGTGTCACTTTCTTGGCTTTTTCAGGATTACTCCACCAATAATCGAAACCTATATTTAATTTTGGTTTTATTTTAGGTTGTTCGTACATATTCCAATATGCCAACCAGTTTTCACCTTTACCATAAGTCAAAATTTGATAATAACCAGAACGCAATAAACGGTCTAAAACTTTGGTGCGAATAATCAATTGCTCTCGATTTGGCGCATTAATCACAAGTTGAATCGCTTCATCAATCACAGGATTTCTAATACCAGCATAATTATAGTTTCCAGTCTCATTGGCGGCTTTACTCCCCCAAAATTGTGCTTGTTCATTGCCTGGATTTAATGACTGTGGCATAGCATTTGTAGTCATATCAAAGTCAAAACGACGCATACGCTCAATATATTGAGGCACATCAATTTGTCGAACATTCACAGTAATTCCCAAGCGTTTTAAGTTACGCACATAAGGCATCAATGTCCGTTGTAAACTGTCTTGGAATATTAAAAACTCAAATTGGATCGGCTGACCTGAATGGCCTAATAGCACCCCATTTTTATAGCGATAACCTGCTTTTAAAAGTAATTCACGTGCTTTTAATAAATTATTTCGATTAAAGCCACTTGCATCGGAAACGGGAGCTTTCCAAACATTCAAAACACCCTGCTTTTGAATTGGATCCAATTTTGCAAGCATTGGTTTTAAGATATTCATTTCCGCAGGTGATGGCACACCCTTCGCTTCAAGCTCACTATTAGAAAAATAGCTCGGTAAACGCTTATATTGCCCATAAAACAAAGCTTTGTTTTGCCATTCAAAATCATAGGCGTAACTTAATGCTTGGCGAAAACGTATATCATTAAATGGTTTTTTTCGCGTATTAAATACAAAACTCTGCGTGGTAATGGGATTTTGATGCTTAAATACTTTTTGTATCACCATACCTGCTTTTACCGCAGGAAATTGATAACCGGTTACCCATTTACGTGCCATGTATTCTTCATGGTATGTGTATTGCCCCGATTTAAATCCCTCAAACGCCACATCTAAATTGCGGTAATAGACATATTTAATATGGTCAAAATTATATCGACCTTTATTTACAGCAATATCTTTTGCCCAATAGTTCGGATTCCGCTTATAACGAATACTTCGCCCTGCATCAATATGATCAATAATATAAGGCCCTGAACCCAAAATAGGTTGCATCGTGAGCTTCGTAAAATCTCGTTTCTGCCAATCATTTTTAGAGTAAATAGGAAGCGATGCCAAAATTAGAGGCATTTCTGAATTACTTGCAGATTTAAAGGTCATCTTCACTTGATGTTTCGACAACACTTCTGTTTTTGCCAAATCTGCAATATACATTTGCAAACCCGGATTCGACTTTGTTTGATAAGTATCAAAAGTAAATTTCACATCTACAGCTGTAAGCGGACTACCATCACTAAATTTTGCTTTAGGGTTTAAATGATAAATCACATATTGAGTCTGCTTAGGATCAAAAGTCACTTTTTCCGCAAGTAATGGATACATCACTCCCGGCTCATCCATTGAACTTTTCATCAATGAATCGAAAACATAATCGATTCCCTCTACAGCGCTCCCCTTACCATTCATAGCATTTAAGTTATCGAAGGTTTCTTTCCCCGAGAGGCTAATATACCCCCCTTTAGGTGCATGAGGATTTGCATAAGGCATTGCCGATAAGCCTGCATATTTTGGCTGATTATGTATGGCAATATAAGAAGTGGTCTGCAATGCAGACCACCCATATTGAGTCAAAATCATCAGACTCGTAGCAAAACATAAATGTTTTAGCCAATGTTGTGCCATATAGATGGACTTCCTTTACATATTTGGAACTTTAATCACCTGTCCAATACGAAGTGCAGCACTTGGTTGCATATCATTCATTTCAGCCAGCGTTTTTGTATCCGTACTATAACGATTTGCAAGCCCAATTAAAGTATCACCACGTTTTACCGTATAAGACACTACTAATTTAGGAATATTAATTGACTGTCCTACACGCAACCCTGCTTTTGGACTTAAATCATTTAAAGCTGCAAGCTCAGAAACACTCATCCCCACACGATTTGCAATCGCATTTAAAGACTCACCTGACTTCACTGTATATTTTTCGGTGTTCTTAGATGATGCTGAGTTTTTCTTAGCTGACTCTGCACTTGACGTATCGACTTTCGATATTGCACGCTCACCGTCAAGCTTTAAGCGTTGACCAACACGTAAACCTGCATTTGCACTTAAGTCGTTAAAATCGGCTAATTCAGCAATTTGTAAATCAAACTTACGTGCAACACTACTTAAGGTATCACCTGATTGAACCACATAGGTTTCAGGCTTCTTCGAAGATGCAGTTTCAACTTTACTTGATGCTTTCGTTGTTGACTTCGGCTCATCACCTGTCAATTTCAACTTTTGACCAACACGTAAATTGGTATTACGGTTAATACCATTCACATTAGCAATATAATCAATTTCTAAATCATACTTATTTGAAATTGCAGATAAAGAATCCCCTGATTGCACGGTATAAGTATCAGGAACATTGCTACCCGCTGGAACTTTTAATGTTTGCCCTGCTTGTAAGCCTTTATTTAGCGCAATGTTATTTAAACCTGCCAACTCAGCAAGACTAATTTTGGACTGCGAAGCAATGCTATACAAAGTATCACCACGCTGAACGGTATAATTCTCAACTTTATAGCTTGGCGTAGATGTTACAGATTCACCCTTAACATTTGTTGATTTATCATCCGCTTTATCATTAGAAGCAACTTCATTGATTGGGACATTAATTTTTTGTCCTACCATTAAGTTACTGCTCGATGTTAAACCCGTCGTTAAATCTGCTAATTCCTGATTCGACAATGCATAACGATCTGCAATCAGTTTTAAATACTCACCACGTTTAACTGTATATGTTTTTGTCTTAATTTTTGCTGTTGCACGTTTAGCACCATCATCTTTTAAAGATAGTTTTTGACCAACACGCAAGTTACTTGTCGTCGTTAAATCATTAAAATCTGCAAGTTGTTTTACGCTTAAACCAAACTGGGCTGCAACCGAAGTTAAAGAATCATTGGCTTGAACCGTATAGACCTCTGGCTGTTTCGGTTTCGCTTCTTCAACAGGTTTAGCATCGTACAAATAAATTGTTGTACCCGCATATAAAGTTGCGTTTGGATCAATTTGGTTCCATTTTGCAACATCACGCCAATTCACACCATTTTTTAATGCAATTGTCGCTAATGTGTCACCCGAAATCACATTATATGTGCTGCGTTTACCTTTAGGTGCTACAACAACAACTTCAGAATCCGTTTTAATATAATTTTTACCAGCATTACGTTTTGCATCTTCTGAATCTGGTTTTGTATTATCCGCTACTGCTTTTGGATATGAGAAACCTTTCGTTAACTCTTTCCCTTCTTGCTCTGCAACAGATAAACTCGTCTGAATTGCTGTTAACTTAATTTTTCCATCATACGGATCTACAATTTCTGTTCCCGCAGGTGCAAGGCGTTTAAGTTCCGCGATCACTTGATCTTGCTCAGCTTGTGATGCAACAGGTTTAAGAACATCATCAATTTTTTGAGTCGATTCTTCAGCTTTTAATGCTGCTGTGATTTTTTCACGCTCAGCTGCTGAAATTGGTGGCTCAAGATTCACTTGCTTTACATTCACCGCAGGTGTAACAGCAACAGGAATACGTGGTGCACTTGGAATATCTGCATTATTAGCAAATGATGCCAAGGCATTTGATCCTCTTGGTGTAACGGCTAAAGGCGTTGAAACTTTGCTACTTGCTGTTAATACTGGTGCTGTTGCCACAGGCGTTGCAACTTTTGCCACCGAAGTTTTGGATGCAACTGAAGTTTGTAAAGCTGGTGGGGTTGGCTTAGTAGGAGAAACAGTAGTAGATGTATTCTTATTTGACGATGCTAACCACGTACTTGAAGATGAACTCGTGCCACTTAGTTTTTTTAATTTCGCATCGACTGATGGACTCACGTCCGCTGGAATTAAAATACGCATTGGGCTTTCACTATCAATACGCTCACCACGATGCCCTGGATTCAGTGCATATAGCTCTGCTCTACTTAATCCTGTTAATGCAGAGATATCATTTAAATTTGCAGTACCTACACTCACTTCTCTAAAGTGTGGACGGTTTGCAATTGGCGGTAAACTCACACCATATTTATGTGGATTTTTAACAATTTGTGCCACAGCCATAAAACGAGGCACGTAATACATTGTTTCTTGTGGTAGTTTCAATGACCAATAATCTGTAGGTAAGCCTGCAGCTTTATTACGATTAATAGCTTGCTGAACACGTCCAGGGCCTGCATTGTAAGCGGCTAAAGCAAGCTCCCATGAACCAAACTGATTATATAAACCACTTAAAAATTCGTATGCTGCACGTGTAGATTCAACAACATCACGTCGACCATCATACATACTTGTTTGTTTTAAACCATAAATACGACCCGTGCTTGGAATAAACTGCCACAAGCCTGCTGCAGCTGCACTACTTGTTGCTGCTGGATCATATGAACTTTCAATAATTGGAAGTAAAGCAAGCTCTGTAGGAATCCCACGACGTTCAGCTTCTTTAACTGTATGATATAAATAACGTGAAGCACGTGCGCTCAAGCGATCAATATACGGCTGACGCGACATAAACCAACTACGCTGTGCATCGATTCGTGGATTCCATTGGTCTGTATCCATTTTATAACCAACGCTCATGCGCTTCCAAACATCACCATGTTTTAAAATAAGTAAGCGGTCACCTTCTACTGCACGCATATCTGTTGCAGATAACAAATCTTCTAATGAATCTAAACTATTTGCATCTAAATAACCGCCACCTAATTGTTTTGATTTAGATGACCCACTTGCACTTTGAGAGGATGCACATCCTGTCATTAATCCTAAAGCAACAAGTGCAGATCCAACTGCTGTAATTTTAAATATTGATGGTACTGTCGGTTGCCACATGAGTGTGGTTGGTTTATACATAAGAAATCCAAACATCGTATAAATTATTTTTAATATAGACATTGTAGTGAAGCATCTCTGCGACACAAGGCTATAATTTAATGCTATTTATGCATAAATGTTACAAGAAATTAAAAAATTAAGATTTAAAAGACTTAATCGGTCAATTTGCGATATACAATAGCACTGTTTTTGTTTCACTCAAATTTTTTGGAAATGACTTATGTCTCAATCAATCACACTTTATGTAGATGGTGCATGTCGTGGCAATCCTGGCTTAGGTGGTTGGGGAGCATATATTATTGATGGTCAAGAAGAACGTAAAATTTGTGGTGGCGAAGACCATACAACAAACAACCGTATGGAATTAACTGCTGCCATCGAAGGTATTCTTGCATGCCCTTCTGATGCTAAATTAATTATTTGGACCGATTCTAATTATGTCAAACAAGGCATTACAGAGTGGATTCACGGTTGGAAAAAAAAGAACTGGAAAGACGTAAAAAACCCCGATCTTTGGAAAAAACTCGATGCAACCTGTCAGGGTCGTGAAATTGAGTGGAATTGGATTAAAGGTCACGCTGGTCATGCAGGAAATGAAATGGCAGATCAACTTGCAAACCAAGGTGCAGATGAAACTGCAAAAAAGTTAAACACCCCAGATTCAGATAAAAAAAAAGCTGAAAATGACTGGCTTCTAGATGACCCTTTTGGCTTTGATTTAGCCGAAGATGAAATTGATGAGTCTGAAGAACTTCTTGAAGAACCAAATCTTGTAGTTGAAGCAGAGGCTATAGATGAGTCAAATGAAGTCTTTATGGAAAATAAAGTCAACTCGAAAACTCATCCACAAATTGTCATTACACCTGCAACATTAGAAGCTCACGGTCCTCGTCAACTTATTCTAGATACAGAAACAACTGGTTTCTATTTCCAAGATACCGACCGTATTATTGAAGTAGGCGCAATTGAAATGATTAACCGTAAACTTACGGGAAGTTCAATTCACATCTACATCAACCCAGAAAAAGAAGTCGGTGAATCTGAGAATATTCACGGTATTTCTGATGATTTTTTAAAAGATAAACCTAAGTATGCCGAAATTGCGGATGTCTTATACGACTATCTAAAAGGTGCAGAAATTATTGCCCATAACGCAACATTCGATATGAACTTCTTAAATATGGAGTTCGAACGTGTTGGTTTAGGTAAGCTTTCTGATGTCTGTGAAGTCACAGATACTTTGGCAATGGCAAAGAATAAACATCCAGGTCAAAAAAACTCCCTCGATGCTTTAGTTCGTCGTTATGAAATTCCAGCACGTGATCGTACTTTCCACGGTGCCTTACTCGATGCTGAAATTCTGTCTGATGTCTATTTAGCAATGACTGGTGGGCAGGTATCTTTTGATATTGATGCTCTTTCTAGTACAGAGATTCTAGATGGTGAATCTGCTCGCCGTGAAGTCGAAATTCAACTTTCTGCCATATTACCATCTGAAGATGAACTAGCAGCACATGAGAATTGGGTCAAAGAATATGAGAAAAAACATGGCGAGCCTTGCCTTTTTGCAAAATAATATTTAAACGGATGTTTGTTTTTTTATTTAAAACTTGAATACTTAAGTTATAGTAAGTAATAAATATTTTGCTCATTTTGAGCATCCGAAATACAGCTATAACTTAGGATAGGTGCAGATAGATGTCTTACCAAACCTCAATACACTTTGACCCAACTGCATTACTTATAATTAAAAATGAAGTGGACAACTATATTTCACAAGTTGAAACTGCAGTAAGCACTTTAGTGGAAGATGAAACTTTACCTTTTGGTATTGATGATGCTTTATTACAGCTAGAACAATGTGCTCAAGTATTAAACCTCATTGGCATGAACAATCTTGCAAAAACAGCGAAATACTCTGCTGAATTAATGCGTAAGATTATGGCAAATCCAAGCGCAATTAACACTCAAGAAATTGTTGCCTTAAGTGAAGGCACAAACATGTTGAAGCGCTATATTGAATTTATCTGCCTACGTGAAGTTGAAATTCCACAATTTTTACTGAGCACATTAAACCGTTTAGAAATTGCTTTAGGCAAAACAGTCACTCAAGAAGGTTATCAAGTTGATAAATTCTTAGGTGACATTACACCTGATTTTGAGTTGCCTCAAGCACCTTCTCTAGAGAAATCTCAATACGTACATCGCCTATACAAATTTGCTTTAAATAGACTACTTAAACGAGAAGAAACTCTTTTAGATTTACAAGCAATTAAAATAGTGGGTGCTTATTTAGCAAATCTTTCTCACGAGCTTCCAAGTAAACAATATTGGAGTTTGGTTCATTACGTTTTTGAAAATATTGATCAACTCATTATTAACGAACCGCGTCTACGTACCTTCATTGAAATAGAAACTAACATTCGTCAATTCTTTGACACTCCTGAACGGTTTAAAGCAAATTTAAGTCATTTATCTAATATTTTAAGTTTAGCGATTAGCCAAGAAAATGCGACATCACAGCACATTCGTGATCAACTAAATATTGGCGACCAACTTTTAACAGACTTACAACTTCAAGTCTTTAGTCGTCATTTATATGGTCCAGACTACGATACTATTCATACGATTACTCAATTAGTATCTACTGAAATGGCGCAGTTACGTATTGATATTGAATATAACTATCAATCAATGAGCCCTGAAAAAACATTGGAGTTGCAAACTAAAATTCAAGACATTGCAAATATCTTCCATGTCTTAAATCTTGATGATGCGTACACATCTTTAAGCATTCAAGCAAAAGAATTAAAGAATACAGAGCTGTTAAAAGATGAAAGTTTTGCTCAAAAACTGATGAATGAGCTGCTTTCTGCAATGAATGCCATTGGTATTTTGGAGCGTCATCACACTTCTAGCCGTTTACAGCTTCGTGTAAACAACAAAAATATTGCGCTTGATCGTTTGGATGATGCACATGCAACATTACTCAATGAAGCAAAATTAACAATTGATTTAATCACCTTATGCTTAGAACAGCATCTTAAAGATCAAGAATTAGAACCTCTTGCTATTATTCCTTCAAAATTGGAAGAAGTTGCAGGTGCTCTTCTGTTCTTAAATGTTGTGACAGGTCAAACAGCTTTAAAAAATGCTGCTCATTTTGTTGCAGCACAAATTAATGCTCAAAAGCCACTTTCTCCAGAAGATACGCACTCAATTTTTGATACCTTAGCAAGTGCTGACATACTTATCGAAAATTTAAAAAACAAACAACCTGTTTTACAGTCAATGTTTGATGTAGCATTAGCAAGTAGCGAAAAACTTAAATCTGTAGCCTAATGACTCAATTATCACTTGCATATATTTTCCATCAACAACAACTTCTTGTAGATGAAAATTTTCAACTCCCTAAAGTTGAAAAGCTTGCAAGTGATTTAAGTTTTAGCACGGGTGATCAAGTGATTGCCCGTGACCTTCAAGACAATGAAGCTATTCCAAATGGCTTACAACTTGTTCCAATTCGTCAACTCCTTCAGTTTTGGAATACTCAACAATTCGAGCAAGCCAGTCGAGCAATTCAACTTTTAGAGTGGCGTCGAAATCATAAATTTTGTAGTCATTGTGGTGAAAAAACCGAAGTCCACTCGACTGAATTCGCAATGATTTGCCCTGCTTGTCGTTACCATCAATACCCGCGCGTTCAACCTTGTGTAATTACAGTCATTACACGTGGAGAAAATGAAATTTTGCTTGCCAAAAATGCAAAAAACAAAAGCAACATGTATGGTTTAATTGCAGGATTTGTTGAAGTGGGTGAAACTCTTGAAGATGCAGTTCGTCGTGAAACTGAAGAAGAAGTCGGCTTAAAGCTTAAAAATATCCAATATTTAGCAAGCCAACCTTGGCCATTTCCAAGCAATTTAATGATTGCCTTTAAAGCAGAATATGCAGATGGCAATCTGCTCTTACAAGAAGAAGAAATTAGCGATGCTCAATTTTTTAAATTTGATGCACTGCCTGAAATTCCATTTAAAGGTAGCATTGCACATGCCATGATTATGCATGTGACTCAAGGTTTAAAAGTTGCTGATGACACCAAAGACTGGCTTTAAGCCCCTCTTCACTCGAGCTTTAAGATTCAATTAAAGCTCGATCCAACACATTCATAATTTCAGATTTTGTTTTATAAAAACGACTAAAAATACTAGAAATAGATCCCATTAAAGTAACATGACCTGTTTTGGGAATAATCACCATTTCACTATGATTACCCAACTCTTTGAGTCTCTGATCAAAATCAGTTGCATTACTTAAATGTACAATTGTGTCATTTTCGGCAATAAATAAATAATGCTGAATATCATTCGACTCTACAAAATAATATGGCATGACATTTTGATAAGGCTCTTCCTGATCAAAGGCATCTGCACATAATGGATCACCCTTATAATCGAAATGATATGGCCCAGCCAACCCAACCAAAGCCTTGATATTCATTTTGCAACGAATATCATAAGTTTGTGGATGATAAACAGCCGACATAACATTAAATGCGCCTGCTGAATGCCCCATCAATACAACACTTTGTGTTGAAATATTTAACTTTTCTTGATGTAAATCCAAATAATTTAACGCAAGACTTAAATCATCAATATAAATAGGGAAAATATGTTGTGGTGCTAAATTGTAATTAATAATAACAACATCAAAGCCTTCTTTTGCAAAAGCCTCTCCTACAAAGCGATAATCTTTTTTATCCCCATGCGACCACGCACCACCATGAACAAATACAAGAAGTGGTCTATTTTTTCTAGGTGATGCTGTTTGATATAAATCTAAGCGATGACGAGCTGCTAAACCATAAGCAATATTTTCACGTATTGAATAACCTTTTTTAGGCGTAAGCCGATTTAAAGCATAGCTACCAACATCATAAATTCGAAACTCTTCATAGATATATTTCAAATTTGTTGTTTGTACTTTTAGCTTTTTTAGCAAAGGTTCAACATTATTGAGCATTTGGATCAATCGCAACAGGTGTTTGTACTGCAGGTTGAATTAACATATTAGCATTTGAGGAAGCTTTGTCTGTAGTATCAATGAGTGTCACAATTTTCGTTACATTCCCCACTTGTTGAAGCACTTGATTTAAATCCGTTGCTTCAGCCGTACTCAAACGCCCCATAACATAAAGAACACCATCTTCGGTATGAATACGTACTTTACTGTCAGATACCACCGGTGCTTTCATAATTAGCCCACGTGTGTTTGCAGTAACTGTTGTATCTTGCATAATTGTTGAATAACCAATTTGATTACCCACCGTAATATAGTTATGCACAGTTTTTACATCACTCATTGCTCGAACATTATCTTCAGCAAGTTGTTTTAAGTTCTGATCTGGCACCTGCCCCGTTAAAAGAACATTGCTATGAAAACTTTCAATATTCACACGAGATTGTTTAAAGCGAGAATCAAGTTTATATAAATTAATTTTTGCAGTACGCTCAATTGAATTATCAATAAAGACTTGTCCTAGTGATCTTGCACCACTTTCAGTGCCTACAGGTGCTGTACCTGTACCACCAGAAATAAAACTTGCACAGCCAGATAAGCTTGCAACACAGAGCATGGTTATTGCAATACGATTCAACACTCGGCAAGACTCCTTATTCAATATTCTATCTTTATTTAGCATTCAAACATTTAACAATGTCTTAACTTGTGTTCAAAGATTAATAAACTCTGAATCAAAAGTAAAAGCATTTTCTATCCAATTCAGATCATACGTGAAATGTGAAAAGTCATGCTGTACAGTTTTTGCAAATTGTTGTTTAAAATCAAAACAAATTACATCAAATCTACAATACAAGTCACTCATTTCAGGATATTTATCTAAGTATACAAGTGCTGTTTTTATAATTTTCATTTGTTTAGCGATAGACACAACTTCTAAAGACTGACCATATTGTGTTTTTGAACGAGCCTTCACTTCAACAAATATCAAGTCTTGAGCATTCCTAATGATTAAATCGATTTCTCCAAATCTAGAATGATAATTTTGATGAAGAATTTGAAACCCTTGATCTATTAAGAATAAAGCAGCCTGACGCTCCGCCCAATCACCTAATTTTGATTTATCTTTATTTATATTTTTCATTTTATTGATGTTGTTTTTAAATGTTTATGATTCAAGCAATAAGGAAGAAGATCTAGTTTGCTTCGCCATTGATACTCTAATTTCGGGTAGAATAGCGGATTCTTCGTTACGATGATACAAAATTATCGCGACATCAGCACACCCATTGGAGATTGAATATGAGTGCTCAGTTATACGTTGTAGCCACACCAATTGGGCATTTAGATGACATTACTTATCGTGCTATTGAAGTTCTAAAATCGGTAAAGCTCATTGCAGCCGAAGACACACGTACATCTGCTAAATTACTTAAACACTTTGGTATTAACACGCCATTAACCGCATGCCATGACCACAATGAAAGTGAAAAAGTAAATCACCTTGTTGATCGTTTATTAGCGGGTGAAAATATGGCGCTCATTAGTGATGCAGGTACACCTCTCATTAGTGACCCTGGTTTTAAATTTGTTCGTGCGGCTCAAGCCAAAGGCGTTCAAGTTATTCCTGTACCTGGCGCATGTGCTGCTATTGCTGCTTTAAGTGCCGTAGGCTTACCAAGCGATCGTTTCAGTTTTGAAGGTTTCTTACCCTCTAAACAATCTCAGCGTTTACTTCATCTAAATCGATTAAAAGATGAAACTCAAACCATGATCATTTATGAAGCGCCTCACCGTATTTTAGAATGTGTGAAAGATATGGCTGATGTTTTTGGTGCAGATCGCCCTGTTGGTTTTGCTCGTGAAATTACAAAAACATTTGAAACCATCAAAAAAATGACTTTAGGTGAATTGGTTGAGTTTATTTCAAGTGATTCAAACCAACAAAAAGGTGAAATTGTTTTAGTTATTGGTGGTGCAAGTGAAGAAAAAGATATGGAGCAAGAGAAGCTTGATCAACTTCTAACTCGCTTACTACAGGATTTATCTGTAAAAGCTGCTTCTCAACTTGCTGCAGATTTAACAGGCATTAAGAAGAAAGTTGCTTACCAACGTGCTTTAGAACTTACAAACAAAGTCGAATAATTTTTTGGCAAAGCTAAAAAAACCCATGAACTTTAATTTCATGGGTTTTTTTATTTAATCTTTTGCAGACTCATCTGGTGGAACTTCTGTAATTTTCCCACCACGCGCAAGAAATGCAGCAACTTCATCTTCCAAAGACTGACGCTGTTTTAACTTCGCTGTAATAGTCAATGTTTCCGCTTCAGTTACATCTGTATCTGTTGCTTTTTCATCACCATCTGTTGCTTTTTCATCACCATCTGTTGCACCTTTTTCGGCAGCATCAGCTTCATCATCATCGACAGTAGAGTCTTCTACATCATCATAATCATTCATATCAGTCATTTTCATATCCCCACATTTCGTGCATTCAACAACCAAATTTATTGGTGATGATTTACGAAGAAATTTAGCAATCTCTTCGCATTTCGCATAGAGTCAAATATCGGAAATGGTCTATTTTTTGATCAAATTGGTAATTTTTTATTAACGACCGATTAAAAAATAGCTAATTAATGTTAGACACTGTAACGCGTGTTCTTAAGTAACTGTAAACCATTGGCTTGTGCCATAAATGCATCTTTTAAGGCAACTTGATTCTCAACTTGTTTTAAGCCGAAATTACGAGCCCAAACAATTGGAGAAAATGTTGTTGTTTCCAACCACCCAATAGCAGACATGCTATGCATCATTGCATCATTTTGACCTTTACGTAGATGTTCGTAACGCTTCAGTGTTTGTTCATGCGCCCAAACACCACGTTGATGATCATGTAAAAGTACATCACATAGCACCGCTGCATCTAAACAACCAATGTTTACACCCTGACCTGCAAGTGGATGAATCACATGAGCAGCATCACCAATAATTGCTAAACCATCTTTTACATAACGCTTAGCGGCACGAGCTTTCAGTGGAAATTTGGCGCGTGGTGTTGCTTCTAAAACTTCACCCAACATGTGATGGCTTTCGCGCGTTAATAACGCTTTAAAATCATCATCATTTAATGCTGAATATTCATCTGCATAATCGTCTGGTAATGTCCAAACAATCGACTGCCAATAACCATCTTGTTCGACGTTTAAACTTGCCATTGGCAAAAATGCCAAAGGACCCGTTTCTAAGAAAATTTGTCGAGCAACATGTTGATGTGGCTTCGCTGTGCGAATAGCACATGTCACGCCTGCTTGTTTGTAATCTAAAATATCTAAATCAATAAATGCTTGATCACGTACAAATGAATTTGCACCATCGGCACCAATTAACAATTTGGTTTTTAGCGTTGTACCATCTGAAAGTTCAACATACCAAACACCCACACCCTGCTCAATACGTGCAACTTTTACTTGCGTTCTGTAATCAGTCACTTGTTCTAGCATTTTTTGCTGAATGGCTAAATTTAAAATACTTGGTTCAACCATTGAACCTAAAGCATGATCTATACTTGGCGTATTCTCAGATTGTTCGCCAAAATTAATTTCACCATAACCATTTTTATTCCACACTTGCATACCACTGTATGGCATTTGACGTGCAAGTTGATCCCATACACCTGCTGTTTTAAGCAAATGAATAGTCGCTTGGCTTAAAGCTAAAACACGTGGATTTGCGACAGCTAACGTTTTTTCAGCATCTAAAATGGGTGCTGCATCTAAAACAGTGGCTTGCACGCCACCTTTAGCAAGAAGTAATGCAGTTAAACCACCAACTAAACCACCACCAATAATAACAACATCTAAAACTTTGTCTGTTTGGCTCATGCTTTTAACCCCATTGCATAGTTTGCAACTAAGGGCTTAATGCCTGGAATAAGGTCAAATGCAAGTAATCCTGTATTACGAATAAGCTTTAAGAATGGGTTTTGATTACTAAAACCACGTACAACCGAATCACAGAATTTAATTACACGTTGCTGATCGGTTAAACGTGACTTTTCATAATCTAAGAGCATAGACGGCTCACCAAGATCTTCCGATTTAGCCAATTGCTCTGTTAAATAACGCACCAATACATAAGCATCACGCATGCAAAGATTAAAACCTTGTCCTGCAACAGGATGAATGGTGTGAGCAGCATTACCCATTAACACAACACGCCCTACCGCCTGTTTCTCTGCTAAAACTTGAGATAATGGGAAACAGAAACGCTTACCTGTTTTTTCAAATTTACCTGCACGGTCGCCATAAGTTTCTTGCAAGGCATCTAGGAAGTGTTGATCATTATCATCGCCCAACCATTCACCTTCTGTGCCTTTTTTCACTGGCCAAACCACTGAACGGCGATATTCTCCAGGTAAAGGTAGTAATGCTAAAGGTCCTAAATGACTAAAACGCTCGAAGCCTACATGATCATGAGGTTTTGATGTTTGAACAGTGGTTACAATCGCAACTTGGTCATAATCATGCACAGATGCTCCGACACCTAAAGCTTTACGGCAAAATGAATCTCGACCATCGGCAGCAATGACTAGTTTCGCTGTAAGTGATAATTTTTCGCCCGAACGCTCTGCCTCTATATGTGCTTCATCTTCATTTTGAGTTAATGATGTTACTTGTACACCATCAATAAGTTCAATCAGTGGCTCTTTTTGGACTTCTGTAAGTAACACACGACCAAGCCATGCATTTTCAATCACTTGCCCAAAACTTTCTACTTTTTCTTGTTCTGCTTTTAAACGCGCCTTACCAAAACTGCCTTGTTCTGTAATATGAACTTGTAAAATAGGTGTTGCATGTTCTTGTAAAGATTCCCATAAACCCAGTTCTTGATAAATTTGTACACTACGGCGTGAGAGAGCGCTGTTTCGTGCATCAAAACTTGAGTGATATGGGGCAAGATTTGCATCTTCATAATTTGGATATTTAATGGCTTCAAGCAGTTTTACTGCAATGTTTTGTTTCGCCAACATGAGGGATAAACTTAGCCCCACCATACCACCACCAACAATAATAATTTCTTGTTGCATGCTTGTACCCTTCTTATGTAGTTTTCGAGCTTTCAACCCGAAAGACCTAAAATCTTTAATGGATTTTATATTACCTGAAAGATGAGGTTTTTTATAATGATTCCTGCAAAGAAGATTCCTTTATTCTTTAAGAAACTGTACTTATTTCCTTATACAATCATTATGAGACATCAAAACGTCAAAAAAACAAAGCTCTGTTGCTTTTTTCTTCTTATTGCCGATAAAATAATATTTCAGTAAAATTAACAAATCTAGCCTAGCATTTTTTATTCTGTTCGTTTAAAAATATATCTTTTATAAAACCCATAAACTCATAAAATTAAAATATAATATTATTAATTAACTTAACTAACTATAAAGCATGCATTATTTCATTTTAGTATTCACAATAATTTTAATGACTGGTTTTATTACACATCTTCTAATCAATAAACTAACACCTTATGAGCTATCAATAAAAAGGGAACTTAATTTAGATGGATTACGATATATTTTAGCAAGCATGGTCGCATTCCATCATTACTTCTTCTCTACTAACTTTTTCAATACTGGCAATTGGTCATCAACATCTAATTTTATTAATTATATAGGACAATTCGGGGTAGCAATTTTTTTTATAATTTCTGGATATTTATTTGCAAAAACTCCATTTAATGAACAAAATTGGAAAAATTTCTTTATCAAACGCTTTTTTAGAATAGCTCCTACTCCTATAAGTTTTCTATCTTCCTTCATTTGTGTCCTAATATCCATTATTTTATTCGGGTTAAATGATATTTCTAAAATTTTATACTGGTTTGATTTTGGACTTTTAAATATTAGACCAAACTTTAACTCATATAATTTTTCTTACTTAATTAATGCTGGAGTTACTTGGACACTTGTCTGGGAGTGGATGTTTTACTTTACACTACCAATAATTTCTATATTATTCTTAAAAAAGAAAATACATCAAACACTACCATTTATAATTTCATTAACTTTAATTTTATATATAACACAGCCTCCAATATTTAAAATATTATTATATGGTTTTTATTTTTCAGTAGGATTATTTTATAAATTATGTCTCAACAATATAGAGCTTAATATTTCAAAAAACAGACTAAATATCCTCTCAATTTCTTCACTAATCGCTTGCATTATAATTGGTTCTCATACAACAAACATCAGCCCTCTTAGATATATCCACCCATTTTTGCATGCATTTTTATTTTTCACTATTATCAAAGGCGCTAATTGGTTTGGAATATTAACAATGAGGGGCTTTATAATTCTAGGGGATGCTAGCTATAGTATTTATTTGCTACATGGAATATTTTGGTTTTTATTGAACTATTTTTCTCATTATTATTTCATTGGCTTTAATACACCTATATATTATATACTATTTATTATCACATGGACTTTAATATGTATAATATCATTATTTACATATACCAACATAGAGTTAAAATTCATACAACTTAGTAAAAAATATACAAAAAACAAGTAATAATAGATACACTATTTATTAAAAAAATAAAAAAGCCGATCATTATTAGATCGGCTTTTATTTAATTAAAACAATACTATTACGACATCAAAGCTTCAATTTCTTCTACAGTCTTCACCACATTCTTAGTTAAAACGAGTGGACCATTTTTCGTAGCAACAACATCATCTTCAATACGTATGCCTATACCACGCCATTTTTCATCAACAGTTTCATCATCAGGTGCAATATACAAACCTGGCTCAACAGTAACCACCATACCTTCTTCATAAGTACGCCAATCACCATCTAACTTATATGCACCTACATCATGTACATCCATACCTAGCCAATGCCCTGTTCCATGCATATAAAACTGACGATAACCTTCACTTGCAATAATTTGATCTAAATCACCTTTCATAATGCCTAAATCAAGTAAACCCTGAACTAAAATTCTCACAGCAATAAAATGAGGCTCTTTATATGAATGACCAATACGTACAGCATCAATAGCTGCAATTTGCGACTCTAAAACAATATTATATAAAGCTTTCTGTTCAGGACTAAACTTACCATTCACAGGAAAAGTACGGGTAATGTCAGATGCATAAAGTTGATATTCACATGCTGCATCTATCAGCACTAAGTCACCATCTTTTAGTTCTTGATCATTTTCTACATAATGCAAAATGCAGGCATTTTCACCACCACCCACAATGCTGTTATACGATGGTACACAGCCATTTTGGCCAAACACATAATTGAGTTCAGCTTCTAACGCATATTCCATCATACCTGGTTTAACGGCTTGCATAGCACGTGTATGTGCTTCAGCACTAATATCAGATGCAATTTGCATAAGCTCAATTTCATCTGCCGATTTATGCAAACGCATTTCATCTACAATACGATCTAGTTGAATAATACGTGCAGGTGCATCTAAACCACCACGTTGTTGTTCTTCTGCTTTTTTCATCCATTGGGCTACACGCACATCGAAATCAGATTGATGCCCAATACGATAAAAAACTTTATCTTTATTAATTAACTTATCAATAATTTCTGAATCTAGCAGATCTATTGCAAAGGCTTCATCTGCTTCATATTCATCTATAGCACCATCAATACCTGCACGGTAACCGTTCCAAATTTCCATTTCACGATTACGTTCACGACAGAATAAGCTATATGTATAACCTTCCTCTTCTGTGTCGAAGGTTTCAATGACCGCAACCGCTTCATGTTCAGCAAAACCTGTTAAATAAAAGAAACTACTGTCTGCACGAAACTTATAATCGGCATCACGATTTCTCATAACAGCAGGACTCGTTGCAATAATGGCAATACTGCGTAATCCCATTTCACCCGCTAAGATATCACGACGATCTTGAAAGTGTGCTTGTGTCAATTTCTTCATTTACAATAACTTCTTTTTAATTTTTGATATATTTTGTTGCAATTAAATTCACATTTAAATTTGTGGTAAAAATATGAAAAATCATGCAACAAAATACCTTAAAACATGTTGAATTAACTTGGACGATTTGGCGTAAACATTTCCACTACGTTCGTAGCATCTAATGTTTTTGTCTGTCCATTTTTAGTTGGAAAATGTTGTAACAATGGTGTTTCTTCAATGGCTACTTTTTTACGACCCATTGCTAAACTAACAGGAATTAAACGCACAAACTCATATAACTCTTGATAGCTTTCTTCACCTTCATCGTCATCATCTGAATCTTCAAACTCAACAGCAGCAACATCTTGAAGGTTTTCAATAAGTTCTTGCTCATCTGCACGAATATGTCCAGATGCTAAGCCAAAACCTAATACAACGCCTGCACACCAATCTGCTAAGGCTTGTACACGCTCAGATAATGCGTGTTCATCATCCGGTAACATAGGTAAATAGTCGAGTTCATCTTCAGATAAAGCATGTGCTACATCTTCACCTTCCGTTTCAAGAACTTCTAAAGCCTCTGGACTAAGCTCTGGAACTTCTAAAGTTTCAAGAATTTTAGTCCACTCTTCACGTGTCGGTGCCTGTGTAATACACACAATTCCTGTCAATAAACCATGTAATTCACTTGGGCTAGAAATCTCTTCAATACCCTTAAAATTAAGGTCCCAATCTGACCAACCTGAAATATCGTCTTGCATTCGTTTATCCAATCTCTATACTTCTTATATATTACCTTTGTTTGCAATACTGTGCGACTACGATATGTTAGAAGAATTACAGCGTCTACAAACGCATGTTCGTGTTCTTAAAACACGACTCGCTGAATTTGAATCTGAGAATCAGGCTTTATCTAATGCTCAGCTACTTTCAAATCAACAGCATAATGCTCAAATTGAGCAAAAGAATGGGGCTTTAGAGAGTAAAGAAGAAGAGGTTAAAAACCTGACTCATCAACTAAACTCGTCTCAAACACAATTAAAACAACTCAATGATGATGCAACAACGCTTGCAGATCGTTATAGCCGTTTAGAAAAAAGCTGTACAGATTTAAAAAATCGTTTTCAAGAAATTCTTGCTGAGCGCAATGAATTACGTGTTGTGAAAGAGAAATTGCAAAATGAGCAACGTCATTCACACCAAGAAATTCAAGCTTTGAAAAATGAGCGTGATCGTTTATTACAAAAAAATGAGCATGCAAAAGCAAAAGTAGAAGCGATTATTCAACGTCTTTCTATTTTAGGTACAGCGCAAGATCAACACGCACAAGAGATTCAGCAACTTGCCCATCCATCCGATGCAAGTGAGGAAGCATAAATGAGCGAACAAATACCTATAGATCTTAAAGTTTTAGGTCATAGCTTTCGTTTAGCAACTACAGTTGATAAACAAGGAGAGTTAGAACGTGCAGCAGATTTACTGAATGAAAAATACAATGATTTTCGTCGTAAAGCTCCACGTATGGAACCAAGTAAACTCACCATCATGGTTGCCTTGGAACTCATGCAAGAAGTATTGGCAATGAATAAAACCATTCAAGAATATGAACATTGCGAACGCTTACTTTCTACTATTTTAGAAGATGTGAAAGAATTTTCTGAATAATATGAAATGTTGCATAAAGACTATGCAATTGAAACGTATGTTTACATCAATAAAGCCCGTTTAGTTTAACCAACGGGCTTTATTCGTTATAATGAACTTACTCTGAGATGTTCGCCAGTAAGTCTATATCCCTGCCGATACTTATATCTCCGGATGCGTTCTGCATATTTAGAGTGTATGCCTGTCTTCGTACAGGAAACCCAGCAAGTATGCGTCGTGTCCACCTTGAACTCATCGGGTTCAGGGTAACGACATGCAGCGGCATTTTCGGAGCCTTATTCAATAATTATTATTTCGCAATTTAAAAGAACCTCTTAAACTTTTAGCCCAATCTCTCTTTATCTATTTCAACTTTCTACTCAATCACATTGAAACATGCATTAAAGAATGCAATAAACTTGAAAAATTAATTGCTGTTTGACTGTGATAATCTTTGGTATGTGCTAAGCCAATACTTGTACTGGTACGATTATCTTTTAAATATCGATATTTAATTCCATTTATTTTAAGTTGTTGTGTAGATGATGGAACCAAAGAAACCCCTAAACCCGCGGCAATTAAAGATAAAATGGAAACAATTTGAGGTGCATTGTATTTCAAATTAGGGGTAAAACCACTCAAATGACACGCTCGTAAAATAGAATCATGTAAACCCGGACTAATTTGATCGGGTGATGTTATAAATATTTCATTTTTTAACGTACTTAACTCAATTGTATCCTCAGCACATGGATAATCTTCAGGTAAAACTGCCACCAAATTTTCATCAAGTAAATGCTGAATCACTAAATTAGCTGTAGGCTTTTCAGGAATACGTACAATTGCTAAATCAATTTCATTTTTAAGTAAACTTTCAAATAATAATAGGCTATTTGCTTCTTTTAAACTTAAAGATACATGCGGATATTGTTCTTGAAACAAATAAATGGCTTGTGGAATAAGAGAATTTAAAATACACGTTCCTGTATAGCCAAGTCGTAGCTCTCCAATATTTCCACTTCCTGTAAGTTTTGTCTGCTGTATAGCCTGTTGTAATAATTGCTCAATAGGTAAAATTTCTTTTAAAAATGTGTGCCCTGCTTCCGTTAATTCTGCACCATGAATACTTCTATAAAATAATTCTATCCCTATTTCTTGTTCTAAATTTTTAATTTGCATACTCAGCGGAGGCTGATTAATACCTAGCTTTTTCGCAGCCTTAGTAAAACTTTTTTCTTCAGCAACTGCTTTAAAATAACGTAGATGACGGATATCCATATCTTTAATATATGCTTAATGTGTATCTCATATATTATACATATACAAATATCATTGGTAACCTGTGCGAATAGACCATCGAGTTGTAGGTTATTTAAAAAGCTCCAATGTTACAAAGATTTATGCTTCAGCTACAGGAAAAAACAATCTTCCCAATTTCCTTATACTCTATTTTTTTTATTGGTCTTGCTCAAATTTTTATCTGGGGTGGCTCCTTTTTTCTTTTAGCTGTTTTTTCTCGGCCCATCATGCAAGAAATGGGATGGGGACGAGAAATCATTTATGGGGGTTTATCTACAGGATTATTAGTTTCCGCTCTCGTTTTAACTTACTTAGGTCATTTATTTAGATATTTTCAAGCCAAAAACATTTTAGCTTTTAGTGGCTTTGCCATAGCTATAGGCCTAGTAACTTTGGCATATAGCTCAACACTTTGGAGCTTTTATTCTGCATGGATAATCATTGGTGTAGGAATGGCGTTAGGCTTATATGACACCTTATTTGCTGTATTTGGTCACTATTTTGGACTTAATGCAAAAAAACTTATTGTCGCACTGACTTTAATTTCAGGTTTTTGTACCACCATTGTTTGGCCACTTCAGGTCTATTTGATCTCTTTAATTGGATGGCGAGATGCTCTACTTGTTTGGGCTGTTTTACTCTTTATTTTTATTGCTCCCATCTATTACTTCTGTTTACCAACCACACCAATATCTGCTCTACAAAATACTAAAAAACCAATAAAAAATAAGCTTAGTTTAAACCCTAAAGTCTATTATTTAATGTCCACAATTTTTATGTTTTCCTCAATTATTATGACCATTGTGTCCATTCAATTAATTGATATTTTACAAGAAATAGGAATGACTTTAGTTGCAGCTATTGCTGTCTGTGCACTACTTGGACCAAGTCAAATTGTCTCTAGAATTTTTGATATTATGATGAAAGTAAATCATCCTATTCATTCATTACTAGTATCGGTATGTTTAGTAAGCCTTGGACTTCTGCTTTTAACTATTGATTCAAAATATGCAGCGATTGGTATTATGATTTATGGCGCAGGTAATGGATTAAGATCAATTATTCGTGGAACCCTGCCCCTCGTTTTAGTACCTAAAGATCAATACCCTTTACTCATGGGGAAACTAGCAGCCCCATCTGTGTTAGCGCAAGCATTTACGCCTTTTATTGCAGGATATATTATGGATAAATATCACGTAACTTGGTTATTAACTATTACTGTGATGCTTGCTATGTTAAATATAATATTCTCAGCCTTATTAATGAGAAAAATAAAATATTCTTAAAATTTTTCCTATCGACTTTATATAATATTCCTCTTATAGATCACGGCTTAAAGCATATAAAAAAGCTCACAATTTGTGAGCTTTAGACTATCTAATACAATAAATACAACTTACAAAGAGTAATTTAAACCACTTCGACTTGACCTACATGATGATAAGCACGATCAAAATAAACTAAACTTTCATTCTGTTGACTCTTTTTAATAGCAACAACACGGCACATGAACACACTATGTGTGCCTACTTCTTGAATCTGATCAATCTCACAGTCAAAACTCACCAAGGCATCTTCTAAAATAGGTGAACCCGTTTCTAATGTTGTCCAAGCCCCTAATTTAAAGCGCTCCTCTGAATTCAATTTACTTGATGCAAATGCACTTGAAATTTTTTCATGCTGTGCACCCAATACATTGACGCTTAATCTTTTATTTTCAACAAAATGTGAATGTGAACGAGAAGCTTGATTCATACAAACTAATAATGTCGGTGGTGTGTCTGTCACACTGCATACAGCAGAAGCAGTAAATCCATGAAGACCTGATGCACCCTCTGTTGTGATTACATTTACTGCTGTTGTTAACAAAGACATTGCATTTCTATAGTCTGTTGCTTCAATCATCTCTTTAATCCTAAATCGAGCTTTCGATTTTCATTCATATAAAGGGAGACAACATCCCCCTTTATTCATACCTAAACCAATGGTTACTGTGCCGATAATTCTTTACGAATAATTTCTGCACCCGCACTTAAAGCATTCAACTTGCCACGTGCAACATCACGAGATAAAGGAGCCATACCACAGTTTGTAGATGGATAAAGCTTATCTGCATCTACAAATTGAAGTGCTTTACGTAAAGTATTTGCAACTTCTTCTGCTGTTTCAATTTGATTTGTAGCTACATCAATAGCACCAACCATCACTTTCTTACCACGAATTAATTCAATTAACTCCATGGGTACATGTGAATTCTGACATTCTAAAGAAACGATATCAATTTTCGATTTCTGAAGCTTAGGAAAGGCTTCTTCATATTGACGCCATTCTGAGCCTAAGGTCTTTTTCCAATCTGTATTGGCTTTAATACCATAACCATAACAAATATGAACTGCAGTTTCGCATTTTAAACCTTCAAGCGCACGTTCTAAAGTCGCAACACCCCAATCATTAACTTCATCAAAAAACACATTAAATGCAGGTTCATCGAACTGAATAATATCTACACCTGCTGCTTCTAACTCCAGTGCTTCTTGATTTAAAATTTTAGCAAATTCCCAAGCCAGTTTTTCACGGCTTTTGTAATGACCATCGTATAGCGTATCAATCATGGTCATTGGACCTGGGAGCGCCCATTTAATTGGCTGATTGGTTTGACTACGCAAAAATTTAGCATCATCAACAAATACAGGTTTTTTACGAGATACTGCCCCGATCACGCTCGGAACGCTTGCATCATAACGATTTCGAATTCGGACTGTTTCACGATTTTCAAAATCTACACCTTCTAGATGTTCAATGAATGTCGTTACAAAATGCTGACGAGTTTGTTCGCCATCACTCACAATGTTAATGCCTGCATGTACTTGTTCTTGCAAAGATAAACGTAGCGCATCTTGCTTTGCTTCAAGTAGTTGTTCTCCGTCTAGCTTCCAAGGAGACCAAAGTTTTTCAGGTTCAGCAAGCCATGAAGGCTTTGGCAAACTACCTGCTGTTGATGTTGGAAGTAAAATTTGGGGTTGTACAAGTGCCATGTCTAATCTTCTTTCTTTAAATCCGTGAATATTCGTGATGTATTAAGCAGCGTTGTCTACTGTAAAGTTTGCAGCCCATTCATTTAGAATGTCTTTATATGGGTTTATGAAGTTTTCTTCTGTCCATTTGCCCTGTTTTACAGCCAATTGACCACGTTCAACACGATCATAAACAACACGCGTTAAAGAATAATCTCCATAACTGAGGCTTGGCTGATACACCACACCTGCTGGTGAATTCGTATTGTAAATTTCAGGACGATAAATTCTTTGGAAGCTTTCCATCGTACTAATTGCACTAATTAATTCAAAATCTGTGTAATCTCTTAATAGATCACCTGCAAAATAAAAAGCTAAAGGTGCATTACCATTTTCAGGTTTGAAATAACGAACTTTTAAGCCCATTTTTGCAAAGTAGTCATCTGTGCGTGAATAGTCGTCATTGGTATATTCCACACCTAAAATAGGATGCACATTCGCAGTGCGATAATACGTTTTGGTTGTTGAAACACTCAGGCAAATTACAGGTTGTTTGCTAAACTCAGCTTTAAAGACTTCTGAATTCACAAGATGTTGATATAGCTTGCCGTGTAAATCACCAAAATCTTCAGGCTTTTCATTAAATTTACAACCCAATGATGGCAATACCACACTGAAATCATAATCACGAACATAAGAAGAGAAACTATTACCAATCATGCCTTCAATGCGTTCATTGGTTTGATGATCTGTAATCGTACTTTTTAACGTTTCAATAAATGGAAAAGTTTGACCATTACCTTCAATATCAATTTCCGCAGAAATAATATCAATTTCAAGTGAATAACGATCACCCTTTGGATTATCGACAGTTGCTAAACTATTGAAACGGTTATTAATCATTGCAAGTGTGCGGCGTAAATTTTCCTGACGACTTTCACCACGTGCCAAATTGGCAAAATTTGTGGTTAAACGTGTATTGTTTGCTGGCTCATAATTTTCATCAAAACGAATACGTTTAATTGAACACTCAAATTTATGACTCATGAAGATTCACCCTAAATTTTTATAAAAAGCTAAATTTCTGTATGCACTTATTTAAGCCTGAATCAAAAGATGAGTAAAACGATATAAATTCAATAAAAAGTGAATTTAATTCATGTTGTGATTTTTTAGACATTCTTCTAATGTTATGAATCAATCAGGATCATGCAAAAAAAGCTCCATTCATAAAAATAGAGCTTTATAAAAAATGGATTTTTTCAACACAATCAATTCGTAATCGTTTTAATCCAAGCACTAGGATGTTGATCAAAACCAATTTTGGCGTAATACGTTGTTGCCTGAGGTGCAGCTAAAAGAATAATTTTACAGTTTGGCTCTAACTGCTCCGATGTTAATTCAATCAATCTTTTACCAATTCCATATTTTTGAAATTCTTCAGAAACTGCCAAATCGGATAAATAGCAACAAAAATGAAAATCTGTAACAGATCTTGAAATACCAACCAATCTCTTTTCAGCCCATGCAGACACTATTAAATTAGAGTGTTTCAACATACCTTTTATACACTCAACATCATGAACGGGACGCCTTTCACCCAATGAGGTTTGATTTAATAAATCGATATATTCCTTTGCTGTAATTTCCGTATTTACTTTATAAATAATACTATTCTGAGTGGTATTCATAGATCTTTAAAACTTTAAGAACTTAATATCAATATAACCTAAAACACAAATATCTGATGATTTTAAACTGAATCATCATGACTTAAATATTGAACAGCTTCGCCTTATATTGCTTGCATCATGAATCTATTTCATCTCAAGATTAAAAGAAATTATCTTATTTCCTCATTTTTAACAATTTAAATATCTAAAATAGACCGTTCAGATTTAAATAGCCTCACATCAATTATGTCTAACAAACTTGAACGACAAAAATTAATGCTCCCGCAAGGTCATCAAAAGTTACTCCTTCACTCTTGCTGTGCCCCCTGCTCTGGTGAGGTCATGGAAACACTCATTGAATCTGGTATCGACTTTTCTATATTTTTTTATAATCCGAATATCCATCCTGTTAAAGAATATGAAATTCGAAAAGAAGAAAATATTCGATTTGCAGAAAAGCATAATATTCCATTTATAGATTGCGACTATGACACAGACAACTGGTTTGATCGTGCCAAAGGCATGGAAAATGAACCCGAAAAAGGGATTCGCTGCACTATGTGCTTCGATATGCGTTTTGAACGTACTGCGTTATATGCTGCTGAAAATGGTTTTAGCTTAATAAGTAGCTCTTTAGGTATTTCTCGTTGGAAGAATATGCAACAGATTAATGATTGTGGTCATCGCTCTGCTTCACATTATGATGGTATTACCTATTGGGATTACAACTGGCGTAAACATGGTGGTGCTGTGCGTATGCTTGAAATTAGTAAAAAAGAACAATTTTATCAGCAAGAATATTGTGGTTGTGTGTATTCACTTCGAGATACCAACCGCTGGCGCAAAAGCCAAGGGCGTGACCGTATAAAACTTGGCGTTAAATTTTATTCAAATGCTATGGATGATGAATAGAAAACATCCTAAGGTTTTCATCATAGTTTCTCTGTGCTAGAATTCGCGCCCTTTATATAGCTTATCTTTTAAGCTTATTGGAACTTTTTTGAATGAAATAATCTTTAAATGATTCTTTTCTCATTTTGTCTATTTCATATTTTCCAATTTTAATTCATCTCCCTCTGTTTTTTAACGAGAATACTTTTAGTTATCTCGTTAAAAGGCATATAAGTTACGTAGAAAATAATGTCTCAACCTCAAATATCCAAACTTACTTGGACTGCTTTGTTATTCCCTTTTGCTTTAGTTTTATTCGAATTTGCTGTTTATCTTGGCAATGACTTAGTACAGCCTGCAATGCTTGGCGTTACCCGCGATTTTGGTGTAAGTAGCAGTTGGGCTCCTTCATCCATGTCTTATTATTTATTGGGTGGCGGTTGTTTAGCTTGGCTCATGGGTCCTTTATCTGACCGCATTGGACGTAAAAAAGTATTACTTGCAGGTGCACTTTTCTTTAGTGTCATGTGCTTACTTATTTTATTAACTCAAAATATTCAGAGCTTTTTAGGTTTACGCTTTTTACAAGGTATTGGTTTAACCGTTATTAGTGCCGTTGGTTATGCTGCTATTCAAGAAAATTTTGAAGAACGTAGCGCCATTAAAGTTATGGCACTTATGGGAAATATGACGCTATTTGCACCATTACTTGGTCCTATTATTGGCGCATTCTTAATTGAACATGTGTCTTGGCATTGGGGCTTTGTGGGCATTTCAATTCTATCTTTATTGGGATGGCTTGGTCTTAAAATTGCGATGCCAAATGATCAAAAAAGCAATTTAACACAGCAACCCTTAAGCCATATTTGGAGTGACTTTAAGAAAGTTTATAAGAATAAACAATTCCTAATTATGACGCTTTCTTTACCTTTAGCCTCATTACCTATCATGATGTGGATTGCACTATCTCCCGTTATGCTTGTTGAAAAATTTGGCTTTAGTGGTTTTCAATATGGGCTTGCACAAATTCCTGTACTAGGTGCATTAATTCTAGGCAGTGTAATTTTAATGAAAGTGGTAGATCGCTATCGTTTAGGTCAAACAGTTCTTATCGGTTTACCTATTATGCTCATTGGTGCACTTATTATTTTAGTTGGCTTATTTATTCCGCAACTGACCATTTGGACTTTAATTATTGGTATGACATTAATGAGCTTTGGTGAAGGTATTTGTTTTTCTGTTTTATACCGCCTAGCAATGATGTCTTCTGATGTATCTAAAGGAACAGTTGCTTCTGCAATGTCTATGATGATGATGTTTACTTATTTCACAGTGCTTGAAGTCTCTCGACACTTATATGAAACGTACAATATCTTAGCATTCAGCTTATGTAGCCTTGCTTTAATCTTGATTTGGTTTACTTTCCCTCGTGCTATGTTGAAAAAAATTATGCAGACACGCGCAGAAAAAGGTGAATTTTAAATAATAGATAGATTCAAAATAAAGTGATCCTATCTATTTAATTTACCTAAAAACTAAACATACCAATTTTTCCAAGAACTGGTTCCACGTACATCAAGAGGTACCGTTGGAATCAGTTTTTCTTTTAGAATTTGAGTTTGGTCTACTGCTTTAGCAAGTCGTGCTTTCACCGAATGAATACATTCACGATCTCCAAACTCACATAAATCTAAACTTGTACCTCCACAAGGTCCATTGGCTAATCCTTTTGGACAAGTTTCAGGACAAATATATAAAGTTTCACCTAAACGACATTGTCCGCAACTTTCACACCCAACCACACTATGTTTTGTAAGATGTTCCGTTTTCATTAAAACTTTGGTGGCTGTTTTACTCCCCCAAAATGGCGCATTAAATACAAACTTACCAAGCCCTTTTCCAGCTTTAGATTCAAATAAGGCGGCATGCATTAAGTGTAATTGTTGATATTTAATTTTTTCAGCAGCACTTACTGATCGAGAAAAATATTTCACCTCAGGCTTAAACTCTTCGCCTGATTTTATCTGCCAAAATTCATTCCAAAGTAATTCAAGTTCCTCTAATGCTAAACAACGATATTGATCTATATAGCTTTCTAATAACTTTTGCTCTTCTGGTTTATGACATGCAGATAAATGTACACCAGCCAAACCTAATTGCTCACAGATCAAAATTTGTAAAGCACAACGTATATAAGCATTATTCGTCTGCCCTATTTGCTTTTCACGTTCTAAAACTTTGAGCATATGTGAACTAATCACAATGCCTGCAACCTTATTTCTAATCATAAACTTAGCACGTGCCAAAGTAAGCGGCATGACACAAGCCAGTAATTTTTGTGAATAGTGATGTTGCTTTAAAAATGCTTGTGCCTGTTGTAAAGCTGTTATGTCATAACCAAGTTGAGTAATGACATAATCTGCACCTGCTTTTAATTTTTTATGTAATTTTAAATATTGTGCATCACGCTCAGCTTCAGCATATTTAAATGGATTAAAAGCTACACCAATATTTAATCCACTTTGTTTTTTTGCAGCCATGACTGCATTTACAGACTCTAAGTACCGACTCCGAACAGTTCCATTTCCACCCGTTTTATGCTCTTTTAACTTATCACCTGAAAGCAATAATAGGTTTTTAATATTTTTCTCTTTAACCTGTTGTAAAAAGCATTCAAAGTCTTTTATATCACGATCTTTTCCCGAAAAATGAATGACCTTTTCAATCTCATTTGAATAGTTTTTGCTTGCTTCTAATGGCGAAACATCATGATCTGAATGCACTCGATCTGCCAATGTCATAACAATAGGATATCCTGAAAATATTGTTTTAGTTGGATACGTCTCTGTTAATGTGGTGAGATATTCTACAAGTACACAAAATTGGTTTTTCTGAAAATAGGAAGAAAGTTGTGACATAAAAAACGCAGTATCACTATCAAAATATATATACTGGGAATTATAAATCAATTTAATTTAAGCACCACTTAAAACATGCTAAATGAACAATTTGAAAAACAAAATCTTTACATTGAAGCAATCCATATTCCAAACCAACAGTATGAATAAAAATATTAAACCTCTTTCATAAACATAAAGAGTACGTTTCCTTTTCATATCAAAAAATTATGTTCATTCAAGCATAAAAAAAGCCCCCAAATACGGAGGCTTTTCTAGATCAATTTTAACCTGGGTAAATACCACGTTCTTTACGTGCACGTAAAATACGCTCACACGCCAAGATATAAGCTGCTGTACGCATAGTGCATTTGTTATCCGCTGCACAGTTCCAAACATCTGCAACCGCTTGAATCATGAGCTTATCAAGACGTTCATTAATTTCAGCCTCGCTCCAGAAGAAGCTCGCCATGTCTTGAACCCACTCGAAGTAACTTACCGTTACACCACCAGCATTACAAATTACATCAGGCACAACAACAATGTTACGGCTAACTAAAATATCATCAGCTTCTGGATAAGTTGGACCATTTGCACCTTCTAGAATCATTTTAGCTTTTAAACGCTGTGCACGTTCAACCGTAATTTGACCTTCTAATGCAGCAGGAATAATGATATCTGCATCAACATCCCAGAAATCTTCATTATCAATTTGCTTAGCACCTTCAAAGCCTAATACACCTTGAGTTGCAGCAACGTGAGCATGCAAGCTTGGTAAATCAATACCATCAGCATTAAAAATGGTACCCGTATGATCTTGAATACATACGATTTTAGATTTGTATTCGCTAAATAAGTTAGCAGCTTCACTACCTACGTTACCAAAACCTTGAACAGATACCTTGGCACCATCCAAGTTTAAGCCAATTTTTTTCGCAATTTCGTAACCTGTAATAAATACACCACGACCTGTCGCTTTAACACGCCCCAGTGAACCACCAAGGTGAACAGGTTTACCTGTAACAACACCCGTTACAGTATGACCTTGACCAGATGAATACGTATCCATGATCCAACCCATTACATTTGGGTTTGTGCCTACATCTGGAGCGGGAATATCTTTTTGAGGTCCAATAATATGGCTAATTTCACTTGTATAACGACGTGTTAAACGCTCTAATTCACGTGGAGATAATGTACGTGGATCGACACGGATACCACCTTTAGCACCACCAAATGGTAAGTTTACTACAGCAGTTTTAATGGTCATCCACGCTGAAAGTGCCATAACTTCATTAATTTCTACGTCTGGATGATAACGAATACCACCTTTACCAGGACCACGTGAAAGGTTATGTTGAACACGGTAACCTTCGAAATGACGGATAGAACCATCATCCATAATAATTGGTACATCAACAATTAAAGCACGCTTAGGACGCTTTAATGTATCAACATATTTTGCAAGATCTTCACTTAAATATGGCGCAACACGATCAACTTGTTCTAAAAATGTTTTCCAAGGACCATGTTCTGCATTTGCGTACGAGAGATTAGACATTTATATTCCTTTTATGAATTTATTGAGTTCCTTATTAGACACTCTTTAAATTTCTTAACATTAGTTTTAATCAAAAATTATTTTTGTATTCAATTATGCAACAGAGTATGCAATTTTTTGATTGTAACAAAACTCGATCATATACTGTGCAAAATTTGATAATTGTTTTTTCAAGTCAAAGCTTGAATGTTACAACTATTTAAAAATACTTAATAATTTTAACTTAAAACTACTGCGCTTACAGTTGCGCGAAGTATAACAAAAGCTTCTAAATATTGAGTAATTGAGTACAATTCAACAATTATCTTAACAATTTGTTACTTTCGTTTTTTAATTAGAATTGATAAATCACCCTCTATTTTCTTCGTTTTTTATTTAACAGTATGAACAATCAATCAATTAATTTTACTTTAGATTCATAGAAATGCTTGCTATCTTGCAACACAATTTAAATGATTGAGATTTACTATGCATATTAGTGAGCAAATTGTTCTGGTTACAGGTGGTGCCCGTGGACTAGGTTTAGCAATTACCGAAACATTAATTGCTGAAGGTGCCCGCGTTGTTGTTAACTATTATACAAGCAAAACCAAAGCAGAATTTTTAGCAGAAAAATACCCTCAACAAGTTTTCATATATCAAGCAGATATTACTCAAAAAGATCAAGTTCAAAATTTATTCACTGCTGCCAAAACACATTTTGGAACAGCAATTACGTCTATTATAAATAATGCCTTAGTTCACTTTGAATTTAATGGCGATCTCCGACCTCAAGTAGAAGATCTCACAGCAGATCTCATGACGCTACAATTTAATGGTGCTGTACTTGCAGCATTAAATACGACTCAAGCGGCATTGACCGATATGAAACAAGCTAATTTTGGACGTATTATTAATATTGGGACAAATCTCGTGCAAAACCCAGTTGTTCCCTATCATGATTATACTGTTGCAAAATCGGCTTTACTTGCATTCACAAGAACCGCTGCACAAGATTTAGGTCAATATGGTATTAACGTAAATATGCTTTCAGGTGGGTTATTACAAAAAACTGATGCAAGTCAATCTACACCAGACTTTGTATTTGACTTAATTGCTTCATCAACACCTTTAAAAAGAGTGATTACACCTCAAGAATTTGCTTCTGCAATTATGATGTTTTTATCACCCTATTCACGTGCAATTACAGGTCAGAACTTAATTGTAGATGGTGGATTAGTGAAAGGATAAAATTTGTATTTACATTCATTTTTTAAACAAACAGTAAATATCAAATAATTTAGGGTGAAAAAACAAATATAATAAACTCACCCTATCTTTCATTAATGATTCAAAAAATGCGACTTTTGAGCTTTGTCTGTATCACCTTTATTCTGACAGGCTGTATGGGAACATCAAAAGAGATTAAAAATGCGGAATCTCTTTTAATACAGTTTCGATGCACAAATATTGAAAGTGCTCAAATTCCACATAATTCAATAAATTCTTATTATGAACAGTCGCTTTATTCATCTAAACAAAAAGCTCAAACCTATATAGAGAGCTACAAACATGGTGATAAGCTATTTAATATTTCATTAAATGAAGTTGTAGAACAACAATATATTCTTTATAAAGAAGCCTGCCAAAGCCTAGGCGGTGTAACAAAAAAAATAATTGAGCAAGAATAATATTTCAAGCAAGTTAATACGAATATATAACCTGCTCAAAGTATTTTTCTATCCATTATTATTCAGAAATATAACGCTGATCGACACTAAAATCTTCTGGAAACTTAGCGTGAATATTTGAATAAAAATCCATAATCTCTCTCATATCTTTATCCATATCACCCGATGGATAGACAATTTTACCAACGCCTGTTTTCTTATTTTTATAATCCATATATGCCAAAGCAATTGGCACATTGGCATTTAAAGCAACATGATAAAAACCTGTTTTCCATTTTTCTTGTTTAGCACGAGTTGCTTCAGGCGTAACTAACATTACAAGTTTAGGATGCGTCTTAAAGAGGTCTGTCATAACCTGAACCATACTTAAGCGCTCTTGCCCTGCCTCTTTTGGACGACGATCAATTCCAATTCCACCCATTGCTCGAACAAAAGGACCAAATGGAAGTTTCATATAACTGTCTTTAATTGTTAAACGAACATTCACACCCAACGCTTTCAATGCTAATCGCGCATAAAGTGCATCCCAATTACTTGTATGTGGTGCTGCAATCATGACACATTGATCTAAATCTAAAGGCCAATGGTTATCAATTTTCCATCCCAAAGTATGAAGACTTCTTTCAGCTAACTTCTCAAACATAAATAAAATACAGATGTAAAAAATTTGGAAGATTGTATCAGTTTAATTAGAAAATAATATTTAATAAAAAGTAATTATTTATAACAATCTTCGCTACATCCTTATCAGTTTTTATAAACTAAATTTAATAAAGTGAATATAAAATATATATTGAATATCATCATAATTTAATCATAATGATATGGAATATAATGGAAAAATACACCAATATTAATTATTTTCAAACACAACACTAAATAGATTCTTCACCAAGTTAAAACATCACACTATATTCACGCAACTAAAGCATATTCGCTTTAATTTTTATCTTCACAACATTAGGTGGTTATATGAAAAAAACAGCCCTTGTTCTTTCAATCCTCAGCATGTCACTTATGGCTTGTAGCAAACCAAACACTGAAACGACTACTGAAACAACCGCAGTAAGTGAAACTACAGTCGTTCAATCTGTTGAAGCCTCAGCTCCTGCAAGTTCTGAACCCGTAAGCGAATCAGCTGAAATCTCACTCGACTGGGATGGTGACTATAAAGGCTCACTTCCATGTGCCGATTGCGATGGAATTAAAACCAAACTCGAATTAAACAAAGATAAAACCTTTGAAATTTCTCGTGAATATTTAGGTCTTAAAAACACCGAGCAAAAATCAAAAGCCAAAGGTTCTTTTACTTTTGATGCTAAAAATCCATCTATTATTGTATTAGGTGCGCCTGAAAACAAAAAAGTTTTCATTGCTGAAAACTATGTTCAATTCTTAGATGAAGATGGCAATAAAATTACAGGTCCTATGGCTGACCTGTATATTTTGAAAAAAGATTAATTTTTACCTAAAAAAACCCTGCATAAGCAGGGTTTTTTTTAGAATCATTTGGGTAGATTAACCACCAAATTGGTTCATTGTGTTTTTAGCATCATCATGTGCTTTAAGTGCGTTGTCACCAGAGAAGATTTCTTTGTGATCATCACCGATGTCTGAACCTGCCATTGCTTGGTGTTTAACACAAGCGATACCACCGCGGATTTCTTTACGCTGTACACCAGCAACATAAGCCAACATACCTTCAGTACCGAAGTAACCTTGAGCAAGCTCATGAGTAGAAAGTGCAGCTGTGTGGTAAGTTGGAAGTGTGATCAAGTGATGGAACACACCCGCTTCACGAGAAGCATCTGCTTGGAATGTACGTACTTTTTCATCAGCATCAGCAGCTAATTCAGTTGCATCGTACTCAGCGCTCATTAATTTAGCACGGTCGTAAGCAGAAACGTCTTTACCTTCAGCAACCCAACGGTCGTAAGCTTGTTGACGGAAGTTTAACGTCCAGTTGAATGATGGAGAGTTGTTATAAACAAGTTTCGCATTTGGAACTGTTTCTTTAACACGGTTTACCATGTGAGCAATTTCATCAACGTTTGGAGTCGCAGTTTCGATCCAAAGAAGGTCAGCACCGTTTTGTAAGCTAGACACACAGTCAAGTACAACGCGGTCAATTTGAGTGCCTTCACGGAATTGGTACAAGCCAGAAGCTAAACGCTTAGGACGATGTAATTTACCGTTACGTTTGATAAGAATTTCGTCTTCTTGAGCATCAGCAATGTCAATTTCAACTGTGTCTAAGTAGCTGATGTATTGAGAAGCAATGTCACCTGGCTCTTTAACTACTGGGATTTTTTGAGTTAAATCAGCGCCTTCAGAGTCAGTACGTGCAACGATAATACCGTCATCAAGACCCATTTCTAAGAATGCATAACGTAATGCATGGATTTTAGCGATGAAGTCTTCGTGTGGAACAGTTACTTTACCAGCTTGGTGACCACATTGTTTCGCGTCAGATACTTGGTTTTCGATTTGAAGTGCACAAGCACCCGCTTCGATCATTTTTTTAGCAAGTAAGTAAGTTGCTTCTTCGTTACCGAAACCAGCATCGATATCTGCAATAATTGGCACAACGTGAGTTTGGAAACCATCGATTTGTGCAGTGATTTCAGCAGCTTTAGCAGTATCACCAGCTTCTTGCGCTTTTTTAAGCGAACGGAAAAGATCGTTTAATTCTTTAGCGTCAGCTTGACGTAAGAATGTGTAGATTTCTTCGATTAGAGCAGGAACTGAAGTTTTTTCGTGCATAGATTGGTCTGGTAAAGGACCGAATTCAGAGCGAAGTGCAGCAACCATCCAGCCAGAAAGGTAGATATAACGGCGTTCAGTTGTACCGAAGTATTTTTTGTTCGCAATCATTTTTTGTTGTGCAATGAAACCATGCCAGCAACCTAATGATTGAGTGTATTTGCTAGAGTCAGCATCATAAGCAGCCATATCACGACGCATAATTGCAGCTGTGTATTTCGCGATATCTAAACCAGTTTTAAAACGGTTTTGTAATTGCATACGCGCAGCATCTTCAGGAGAGATGTCTGCCCAAGTGTTACCGAATTTTGCTTTTAATTCGCGGATTGCATCAATCGCTGTTTGATATGTAGTCATGATATTTTACCCTGTATATAATTTTAGGATTTTTCAACTGAAATCTAAACTCGCTTTTAAGCTGTTTATTTTTCAATCGCTTTATTGCTATGAATACAGATTAGATTGACTGAAAAAATTAATCCAATATTATCCGAGAATCTTCGCTATTTATTTAAAAAATACATAGATTAAAGTCTAAATATAATCACACCAAAAACACATAAATATATGTATTTATTAAACATTTATTATTCCACAATTGCCTTTATTTTAAACAAATTGCCTATTTTTTAATTATTCGACTTAAGTCTGCCCTCTATATTAAATGTGAAAAATTGACTTTTTTGACAACACAATTTGCATTAAATGCCATTTTTAGATGCTGATTATTATTTCTTGTTTTAAGACATTCATTTTCAAAATAAATACTTCTTCAATTTTTATATTTAATCGTTCTCTATTATTTGATTCTGCCTTTTTACAATAAAATGTATCTAAAAAATATGGCTTCAATATTCTATAAAACAAATACAAATCTCTATTTATAGATCATTAATCCGTTGTTTTTTCCATCATATTTTCTACACAAGCCTTGCTCCTTATGGCATAATCATAATAATTTCTTGATTTTATCTTCGGTATTTCTTGTATGAATCTAGAGCGGGTAGATCTTAATCTTCTTATTTATCTTGATGTACTATTACGCGAAAAAAATGTAACTCGTGCTGCAGAACAATTGGGTGTTACTCAACCTGCTATGAGTAATATTTTACGTAGATTACGCAATTTATTTAACGATCCTCTACTCATTCGCTCATCTGAAGGAATGACGCCAACCGAACGTGCGTTAGAACTTCAGCCACGTATTCGTGATGCCTTGTCTGACTTATCGATGATTTTGGAACCTCGTACGGAGTTCCGTCCTTATACATCGAATCGTGTTTTTCGCATCATGACTTCAGATTATGCCGAAGCAACACTAGTTCCCCGCCTAGTAAAAGCTTTACGTTCTGAAGCTCCCAATGTCGTGCTCGACTTTTTAACACCAAGTGATGTGTCTTATCGTGACATGGAACAAGGCAAAGTCGATTTAGCCATTAATAGATTTAATGAAATTCCTCAAAGTTTCCATCAAGTTTTAGTTTGGCGTGATAGCTTCTCTTGCTTATTAAATCAAAAGCACCCTGCTGCAACCAATCTAAACTTAAAAAGCTATTTAGATGCACAACATATTTGGGTGTCTAAAACAGGTATGGGCGTTGGCTTTGGTGTGAATCCTGAAAAACAAGCTGGCTTAGGCTGGATTGATCAAGCCTTAGAGCGTATTGGTCAAAAGCGTAAAATTTCAGTATTTACACGTCATTATCAAATGCCTGCTCTTTTAGCTTCAAATGTAGACTTAATTGCAACTTTGCCTACTCGTATTGCAAGCTTACAATCGAATAGTCAAAACTTATTAATTAAAGATCCTCCTTTTTATATTCCCGAATTTGAATTAAAAATGGCATGGTGTCCTTTACTTCATCATCATCCTGCACATCGTTGGTTACGCCAGCTGATATTATATGTTGCTCGCCAAATGATCGAAGAAGAGAATCGTGAGTTTTTATTAAATAACACTCAAAATTCTACATATTAATTTTTTATTTATAAGTTCTTATTTATTAAGATTATCCTTTATGAACCTGAGTTAATATTTTTATATGAGCTCAGGTTAAATTATGTTAAAAATATTCATAATAATGATGATCCACAGGTGGATTCGTGAACCTTTTTCAGAATATCGTAATCATCGTCATACTTATTACAGGTGCTGGCTTTCTTGCCTTGACTGAAATCGCACTTGCTGGTGCGCGAAAAGTTAAACTAAAAATTCTAGCTGAAGCTGGAGATTCTCGTGCTCAACGAGTACTTGATCTACAAGCAAACTCAGCCGATTTTTTTGCAGCCTCTCAAATTGGTTTAAATGCTGTCGCAATTCTTGGTGGTATTCTAGGTGAAGGGGCATTTCGTCCTTATATTTTAGAATTTGTTACTCGCTTCTATTCTGGCCCTTGGGCTGAAAGTATCAGCTTTACGCTTTCTTTCACTTTAGTGACATCATTATTTATTTTATTTGCAGATTTAATGCCAAAACGCTTAGCAATGATTGCACCTGAAAAAATTGCTGTTGCGGTTATTGATCCAATTCAAATCTTTATTAAAGTTTGCAAACCCCTTGCTTGGTTAATCAATATGATTGCCAATATGCTATTCCGCTTATTTAAAGTGAATACCACACGTGATGACAACATTACTTTTGATGATATTTCAGCAGTAATGGACGCAGGTGCTCAAGCAGGCGTATTACAAAAACAAGAACATCACTTCATTGAAAACGTATTTGAACTTGAAGAGCGTAACGTCCCTTCAAGTATGACTACACGTGAAAACGTCGTTTTCTTTACATTAAAAGAATCTGAAGAAAGTATTCGTCAAAAACTTGCTGAATTTCCCTATTCTAAATTTTTAGTATGTAGTGAAAACATTGATGATGTGATTGGTTATGTAGATGCAAAAGATATTCTTGTTCGTATCCTCAATAATCAATCTTTATTACAACTGAACGAAAATACCATTCGTAATGTTCTCACTATTCCAGACACTTTAACGCTATCAGAATTACTTGACCGTTTCCGCTCAAGTAAAGAAAAGTTTGCTGTAGTGATTAATGAATATGCGCTTGTTGTAGGTGTTATTACACTTTCCGACATTATGATTACCGTAATGGGCGATTGGGTTACACCTATTGAAGCCGAACAGCAAATTATTAAACGTGATGAAAATTCATGGTTAATTGATGGGAGCACACCCATTGAAGACATTAAACATGCACTTGAAATCGATGAAATGCCAGATGATGAAAACTATGAAACGCTTGCTGGCTTTATGATGTATAGCTTACGAAAAATTCCTCGCCCTGCCGATTTTGTATCTTATGCAGGTTTCAAATTTGAAGTTGTAGATGTAGATCACTTTAAAATTGACCAACTATTGGTAACGCGTTTAAACGAAAATCCAGAGCCAACTTTAGAAGAATCAGATTAATCTGATTCTTCTTTTTTCAGAATTAAACAATTTAAACTTTATCTTTGCAAATACATTCTGAAAATTAAATTCAGCAATAAATACTGTATATCACTTTTTAAATTACATTCTATTACTTTTATTTACACCTACTCACACTTTATATTCTAATTTACTCCATCTTTTCTTTTTAATGACCCTCAACTCTTTGCCCTATAAGCAACACACCAAAAAATACCAAAAAAATCACATTACAAAAAGTAAATATAAAACCAATCACCATTTTACTTATGCTTTATGACGAACAAATAACAAAATTTTTACCAACAATATAATTCAAAGGATTGAAAATAATGCTAACCATACTTGGGTTAAGTATGATTATGTGCTTCATGTACTTAATCATGTCTAGACGCCTAACTCCACTTGTTGCCCTTACATTAATTCCCGTTTTATTTGCACTAATTGCATACGGTCTAAGCTTTTTTGTTGATGGACTAGATAATATCCAAATCAATGAAATTGGTGAAATGATGCTAGAAGGCGTCAAAAAACTTGCACCAACAGGTGTCATGTTACTTTTCGCGATTCTATATTTTGCAATCATGATTGACACAGGTTTATTTGACCCTTCTGTAAAATGGATTTTACGCCTTGTAAAAGGTGATCCATTAAAAGTGGTCATGGGTACCATTACATTAACCTTAATAGTGTCTTTAGATGGTGATGGTTCTACCACCTACATGATCTGTGTCGCTGCCATGCTACCTTTATATAAGCGCTTAGGTATGAGTCCACTTATCATGGCATGTTTAATGATGCTTGCCAGCGGTATTATGAATTTAACACCTTGGGGTGGCCCTACTGCTCGTGCAGCAAGTGCACTACATGTAGACCCAAGTGATGTCTTTGTTCCAATGATTCTGCCAATGATTTGTTCAATTTTCTGGCTATATTTCGTTGGCTTCATGTATGGTCGTATGGAGCGTAAACGCTTAGGTATTGTGGAATTAGATGTTAGTCATGGTGACTCTATTCGTATTTCAACTAACCCTGAAGCAAACCGTGCACATTTACGTTGGTTCAATACTCTATTAACTGTTGCACTAATGGCATCATTAATTTATGGCATTTTACCAATGTCTATTCTGTTCATGATTGCACTCAGTATTGCACTTGTTGTGAACTATAAAGACATCGACATGCAAAAAGCTCTCATTGCTAACCATGCAGGTAGTGCATTAAATGTTGTAGGTATTATTTTTGCTGCAGGTATTTTTACTGGTATTTTGGCAGGCACAGGTATGGTCGATGCCATGTCTAAAGAGTTGGTCTCAATTATTCCAGATAGCATGGGACCATTCCTAGCTCCAATTACTGCCATTATTAGTATGCCATTAACCTTCTTTATGTCGAATGATGCGTTTTACTATGGCGTACTCCCTGTTCTTTCAGAAGCAGCTATTCATTATGGTATTAGTCCTGTAGAAATGGCTCGTGCTTCTATTGTAGGGCAACCCGTACACCTATTATCGCCTCTTGTTCCATCTACTTACTTACTTGTTGGCTTAGCAGGAATTGAGTTTGGTGCACATCAAAAGTTCACCATTAAATGGGCAATTATTACTTGTTTAGTTATGCTTGCTGCTGCACTTATATTTGGTGTATTCCCACTATATTCAACACTTGGTTAATACATTGAACATAAAAAAAGCACCCTCAGGTGCTTTTTTTATTGCTATTCAACGCAGCAAAATTATTTACTTAACAAAGCATCTAAAACTGCTTGATAGTGAATTGTAATATCATCTTCTAAAATTGTATAAGCATTGTCAAACTGAACCATTGGCCAGCCTTCTTTCCAAAATGGGAAAATATTGTGCAAATCGTGAGTCACAATTGCATCTTCACGCACAATAGCTTGAGCAACTTGCGACAACACTTGTGCTGTTTCCGCACCATCAATTGCTAAATAGTCAATTCCACGTACTTTCAAAATACGAATACGGTCTTTTTTATAACGAATTTTTTTCGCCTGACCTTCGTTTAAACCTAAAGCCAAAGTTACCGCTTCAACAAAACGTTCTTCAAATGCTGTATGTAATGCTACAAGCGCTTGTTTATGTGCTTCTTGACGACCTACTTTACCGCCATTACGAATAATCTCTTTTGCTTCTGTATTGAGCTCATCGTTTTTCATGGATTGTAAAATATCTACAATTTCGATATCGCTTAAAGATTCAGGAGATTGGTCAGTCATGAAATGCCTTTGGACTAATAAATAGATAAAGTCGTATTTTCGCATAAATCATCATGGAAATATATCTTCAAACCTATACCGCATCTTTTCATTTAATTTTACCAATAAAAAACCACCGCAAATACGGTGGTTTTTTTGATTGAAGATTAAAATAATTTGAAATCTAAAATTTATAGAACTTCGACAACCACTTTACCAATATGCTCACCAGTATCCATACATGCATGTGCATCTTGAATTTGATCGAACTTAAATGTTTTATAAATCATAGGTAAACATTCACCTTTTGCCCAAAGTGGTGCAACATGTTGCTTTAAACCTTGAGCAATTTCAGCTTTTTCTTCGGTATTACGTGCACGCATTGTTGAACCTGTAATGGTCAAGCGCTTCATCATAATTTGCCCAAGCTTCACATCTTTAGCTTTTGCACCGCCTAAAAATGCAATATAAACCAAACGACCATCACGGCGTAAAAGGTTTAAATTTTGTGCTAAATATGGTGCACCTACAATATCTAAAATAACATCAACACCATGCTCATTATTTGCTTCATTAATCACTTGCTCAAAATCTTGAGTTTTGTAGTTAATGGCTGTAGTGATTTCTGAAAGTGCTTTTACTTTTTCGTCTGAACCCACAGTTGCAAATGTTTTCATACCTAAGGCATTACATAGCATAAGTGCCGTTGTACCAATACCACTTGTACCGCCATGAATAAGCACAGTCTCACCTGCTTTGGCTTTACCCATTTGGAATACATTTGCCCAAACTGTAAAAAAGGTTTCAGGAATGGCAGTTGCTTGAACATAACTTATATTGTCGGGAATGTTTAAAGTTTGGCTTTCAGGTACAACACAATATTCTGCATAACCACCACCATTTGTCAGACCACAAACTTTATCACCCACTTTAAATAAAGTGACATCAGCACCAACGGCAACAATTTCACCAGCCACTTCTAACCCAGGTACAGGTGTAACGCCTTTCGGCATTGGATATAAACCTTGGCGTTGTAAAATATCAGGACGATTAATACCAAAAGCATGAACTTTAACAAGTACTTCATCTGCTTTAGCTGTTGGAATTGCTACAGTTTCATAGGCAAGTTTATCTACACCGCCTGGTTCTGTAATAATGACTTGTTGCATGCTTGCTTGAGACATATTCTTTCCCTAATTCACTTATTTCATTCGTTCATCTAACGCTATTTGAACATAGATATATATTCAAATGAAGTCTATTCTCACTATGGTCTAGCACTTATTATTTTGACCAATTTAAACATTGCACAGCACTTTAAAATTAATGAGATATCTTTTGTGAATTTTCACAAGAAGCTTTCATTTTTTCATGTTCATTTGGCGGCATGGGTGCTGTCATCATCGACCTATATTGCATACATTCTAGTGTTTCTACATTTTGTTCTTTCTGTACTACGGTGGCGCATGAAGCTAAGCCTATACAACTTCCAACAATTAAATATTTCATTCGTATATCACGTTCAGAATAGTTTTAACCCCATTATGAACCACCATGAATAGATCATTTGTTGCTTAAATTTTACAACTTACTTTTATCAATAAAATTAAATAAAAACTTTCGAACCAAAGGTAAAACCACCAAAATGAGTGGAAATGCCAATAACCATGACATGACCCAAGCATGCATCCATATTGATAAAAAATTATCTGGCAAGCCAATGTTTCGAATCATGTTGTAGCATGAAATTGCGCCACTCATAATACATGAAAGTATTAATGGCATAAGCCATGTCATGTGTTTGGGGTGAAATTTTGGGAGATTATTTGTCATATTTAACCTATTCAGTGGGTTTATTCAGCAGTCTTAATGGTTTGCTTCATACTTTGCATAAATTCAATAAATTGCGGTAAAAATGCTTTAAACAGTGGATGTTGTTTATTTTCCAATAGCGTTTCACCAAATAGCTTTAGCCCTAGCGCAAATGCTTTGGCTTTTTCATCTTCTAGCAAATTACCTTTTTGAATATGTTCTAAAACTTTAAACAAATCGTCATGGTTATAGGCTGTAAATTGCAATGCTTCTGTATAGGTAGATGGATTACCTTGTGCATCTTCAATGTGTTTTACGGTAATTTCATATTTGTGCTGTTTCATCGTTCCTCCTATAAATCTGCAATATCTTTTGCTGATTTTTCAATAATTTTTGCTATTTTTGCTATTTGATTAGCATTCAAATCTGTGTGCAAAATTTTGGTTTTTAATGATGCTTTTATTTGATCCATTGCATTTTTAATAGCAATGAATTGCTCATTATTTTGAATTTGGTTTCGGGTATTTAAACGCAACAGTATTTTTTCTATTTTTGGTTTTTGCGCTTGTAGGTGTTCTATACCTTTTGAGTTGATGTGATATTGCTTTCGATCATCTTCACTTAAATGAACTTCTGTATAGCCTTGTTCTTCTAAGTAGTTAATGGTTGGGCAAATTGTGCCTGTGCTTGGTTTGTAGTTTCCACCGACTAAGTTTGCAACGTCTTTGATGATGTCGTAGCTGAATTTGGGTTGCTGTGAAATAAAATAAAGTACCAATAGTTTCATTTCACCTGTTTCAAACAAGCGCTTTCTTGGCTTTGAAGTGCTATCAATATCTGCAATAATTTCTGATTTAGACATAGTAAAGATATATCTTAAAATTAATCAAGATATATCTTATCACACCAAAGAATGCATGTATTATAAATTTTAGAATTTAGTAATTACTTCTTTGGGTTAAAAGTTAAATTCACCCAAAAATGTCTTATTAAATAAGAATTTCCATTAGTTTCATGCTCATGATTGGTATCAAAATATAGACACCTTTCCGGTATTTCCATACAATTAATAACTATTCTTTCTATACCAGATAACAAATAATCTCGCCATGCTTTTAAGGCAGTTTTAGCATTTTTACCTTTATTCTGATGATAAACAATCACTCCACCATGGTAGCCATACTTATTACAACGGCTATATCTTGTAGTTAATTGTTGAAATCCACCATAAGTATTTACATTACCTTTTTGGAGTTTAGCTTCACCAAACCATGTAAAAGGTAAATCACTGACATTAATATCTACATGTCCATTTGCATTTCCATCATGAGTAACTGTATACCCTCTATTTTGTAGTCCATTTACAATAAAAGTCGTAATTAAATCTTCTCCTTGTTCATGTAATATAGCTGCTTGATACTCCAAAGAATGTAATTGTTCTTCTAAATCCTCATAAAATTGAGCTATATATAATTCATAATTTCTATCCATTCGCGCTCTTTTTCGCATTAAAATACTTTTTTCCAATGGATTTGATGGATCAAATTTTTCAACAAGATCTAGCATATAAATCCCCTACCAACTCATCGGATAAGCAAAAAAAAGTAGTTATCATAGCCCAATATTCTTTGCTCGAAATTTCGTATCCAGTAAAAGGATTTATAAATTTTTCATTAATTATACAATTAGTAACTTCCTCAAAGTCGATTAAAATAGAATCTTCACTTTCAAAATCATGAGCTTCAAACTTCTCTAACAGTACATTGACTCTTTCATCAATCATTAATCCCAGAAACAATTTGAATTTTTCATCAGACATATCTTCACAAGAAATTTTCTTTAAACGTGAATAAGTTAGGTAAATAAGGTTTTCTGGCTTTTTTTTATTTAAAATAAAATTAATAAGATTATTATAATAAGCACAGAAAACTCGATTAGATTCTTTATCCGAAGTTTCTAATCGAGAATCCAACCTCTGTATGTATTTATCTCTAATTTCTTGATTACCCATTATTTTATCTTCTTAAATAACTAATTTAATTATTTTTATTAGTATCTCATTAAAAGATTTCAAAGTGTTTTCATGAATTGTAAGGTTAGTTAATATTGGCGTAGGCAATGATAGAATATACCAACTTCCTTTTAAAATAACTTCTTTATAATCCTCTTCAGTTTTCGTTCCATAAGATTTCTTTATATCATATGGTTCAATATCTGTAGATGCACTACCAGCTGTATGATATTCTCCTTCTCTTACATCTTTACCAGCCTTCGCTATCTCTCGATGTGAAACCCCTTCATCAGTCTTAAAGGCAAGCTCTTTAACAAATCCATGTTTTTCATCATAAAGTTTATGAATACAAGGAAATAAATTTATCCCCGTATCTTCTATTGTATGGCCTAATTTTGTTTCAGTTCTAATTAAATTAACCAAACCTGCTATTTTTTGACATAATTGATCAATTTGAAAATGATTCGCTAAATCAGCAGATAAAATTATATTACGATTTTTTTATCGATAATTATTGAATTAAAACTTGAAATTTCTATCTCTTTAAATGCAAATACTTTTTGATATCCACCATCCTTTAATTCATCTTTTAATGCACTTAAACCTAGATCAATTTTTGATGTTAATGTACTTATATCTTTAGAAATATAAAAATGTAAATCATCGAACTGAATCTTTTTAAATCCAAATTTAATTTCATTATTTATAATTGAATGATAATTATCATCAAATTTTTTATACTTCTTTTCGAGAGCCTCAAAAATACGATCAAAATTCTTTGGGTCAATATGAATTGACAAACACTTTTCTCTAAAAAGAATTGTTTTGATTAAATCTTTTTCAAATTCTGCAATAACATCATCAACTATTTTAGAGCCTACTTCTGAAGCACTAATAAAATTTATTTCTTTTTGTGTTTCCTCCCACATAGTTTTTGTTGAAAACATCCCTCCACTTCTCAATAAAGTATTTATACTTCCTTTTAAAGTATAGCCTCTATCCCTATAAAATATAATGCAACTTCTTATAAATTCCTTTTTTCATCAAAATTCATGTGTTTTTTCCAGTAATATCCCTAAAAATATATTATATGAACTTACATTAAAAAAAACCCACCTCACGGTGGGTTTTTTTTAAATCAATTCAGTCTTATAGACGAACCAACTCAACAATCTTTTCAGCAAGTTCTTCAACTGCATCAACAGCAAATGCCACATCTGTACCTTCAGCTACAGTTGTAATTACCGCAATACCCGTTTCACGTAAAAGCGCAACTTGAGTCGCGTCTAAACCTGCTTTCGCAATCGCAACTACACCTTGTTGAAGCAACAAATTCTCAAGCACTTGAGCATTTGCTAATGCAGCTTCAGAAACAGTAATAGACGCAGGCTTTTGACCTAAACGAGCAGCACGCGCTTCCGCAGTTACAGGGTTTGTATGAGCAGTCCATTCAACAGACTCTTCCACCATACCTGCACCAATCGTCACATTATTTAAACGATCAATGAAAATAAACGAACCTGTGTAACGACTATCTTGATAACGGTCAAATACAACAGGTGTATCAAACTCAACAGTAACATTCGCAATAGAGTTAAGCTCTAAGCTTTCTACTTTCGCCTTTTCAAGCGTGTTTACATTTGTACGGAAATTAATTGCAGTCACTTTCGCAGGAACAGTTTGCGTACCCACTTTCAAGTTATACAATTTACCAATTACAAGCGGTTGATCTGCCATCCAAACGACAGTTGCATTCACAGAACGTGAAATAAATGGCTCAGCCTGATCTGCACGAACTAAAACATTACCACGTGAAATATCAATTTCATCATTTAATGTAAGCGTAACAGCCCGACCTGCAACAGCACGCTCAAGGTTGCCATCGAAAGTTACAATTTCTTTTACAGTTGAAGATTTACCCGATGGTAAAGCAACAATCTTATCGCCAACAGACACATCACCTAGCGCAACAGTACCGCAGAAACCACGGAAGTCTAAGTTAGGACGGTTTACATATTGAACTGGAAAACGGAAATCTTGCTTCGCAGATGTACGGTTAATTTCAACAGATTCTAAAGAACCCATTAAAGTTTCACCTGTATACCAAGGCGTATTTGCAGATTTGTTTACCACGTTATCGCCATTCAACGCAGAAATAGGCGTAAAGATGATATTTGCAGGTTTACGATCACCTAACTGTGCAACAAAGGCTGCATATTCAGCTTGAATTTCATTGAAACGAGTTTCAGAAAATTCAACCAAATCCATTTTGTTAATCGCAACAATAATGTTCTTAATGCCTAACAAGCTTGCAATAAATGTATGACGACGTGTTTGTGTTTGAACACCGTAACGCGCATCAATTAAGATAATCGCAAGGTCACAAGTAGATGCACCTGTTGCCATGTTACGTGTGTATTGTTCGTGCCCTGGAGTATCGGCAATAATAAACTTACGCTTTTCTGTAGAGAAATAACGGTAAGCAACATCAATAGTAATACCTTGTTCACGCTCAGCTTGTAAACCATCTACAAGTAAAGCCAAATCAGGTGCATCACCTGTTGTGCCTACTTTTTTAGAGTCACGCGTAACTGCTTGCAATTGATCTTCATAAATCAATTTTGAATCGTAAAGTAAACGTCCAATTAAAGTCGATTTACCATCATCTACGTTACCGCAAGTTAAAAAACGCAATAAGTCTTTATTTTCGTGTTGTTTTAAATAACCCAAGATATCTTGGCTAATTAATTCTGATTGATGAGACATTGCTCAAACTCCACATATTCTTTTGAAATCGGTTTTTAATCCCCCTGTATCCCCCTTTAATAAAGGGGGAAATCTCCTCTCTTTTTTAAAGAGAGGTTGGGAGAGATTCTAGAAGTAACCCTCTTGTTTCTTCTTCTCCATCGAGCCTGCTTCATCATGGTCAATCATACGACCTTGACGTTCAGAACTTGTTGCCAAAAGCATTTCCTGAATAATTTCAGGCAATGTGTCAGCTTCAGACTCAACAGCACCAGTAAGTGGGTAACAACCCAACGTACGGAAACGTACCGATTTCATTTGTGGAACTTCACCTTCTTTTAAAGGCATACGTTCATCATCAACCATAATCAGTGTGCCACTACGTTCAACCACAGGACGTTCTGCAGCTAAATAAAGCGGTACTAATGGAATACTTTCCAAATAAATGTATTGCCAAATATCAAGCTCAGTCCAGTTTGACAATGGGAACACACGAATACTTTCGCCTTTGTTCACTTTACCGTTATAAAGATTCCAAAGTTCAGGACGTTGGTTTTTAGGATCCCAACGATGTTTAGAATCACGGAATGAATAAACACGTTCTTTTGCACGTGATTTTTCTTCATCACGACGTGCGCCACCAAAGGCAGCATCAAAACCGTATTTATCAAGCGCTTGTTTTAAGCCTTGAGTTTTCATGATGTCTGTATATTTAGAGCTACCGTGGTCGAATGGATTGATGCCTGCATCTTTCCCTTCTTTGTTTTGATGCACGATCAAATCAAAACCATGTTTTTTTGCCATGTTGTCACGGAAAGTAATCATGTCTTTGAACTTCCAACCTGTGTCTACATGCAGTAGCGGGAATGGAAGTTTTGCAGGATAGAATGCTTTCAGGGCTAAATGCAGCATGACTGCTGAATCTTTACCAATTGAGTAAAGCATAACTGGGTTTTCAAACTCAGCAGCTACTTCACGGATAATATGAATACTCTCAGCTTCAAGCTGTTTTAGATGAGTAAGTCTTTCCTCATTTAACGACATGGACAACACCAGCTTAGAAAAACGTGTACTTATGACACATATGAAATTTTATATTCATTATAGTGATTTAGTTATCCAAGCTATTGCTTGTTTTATGATATTAATATTCGAATTCATCATATAAAGCTTTATTGATATTGCTTATAAAATATAATTAATCAGATAGCTAAACTTAATTTATTTAAACTCAAATGCCTGATTTTTTGATCATATATTTAGAGCCAATTCAGACCCTTTTATTCTTAAAAACTCTTATTAATTGCTTCAATTTTTAGCTAAACATGCTTAAATTAAGTAAGTTTCATACAAGACTTATATTTATGCCGTATAGCCACTTTGACCTTGAATCATTAAAAAATCAACTAGAACAAGCAATGCTTGCAGGCTATATATATCAGCATCAACAACACATGTTGGTTTTACAAGAAGCATTAACGGAAGATGGTTCTGCATTGAATAACTTTGTTCAGCATGAACATACAACAGACCAAATTGGCATGCAATTTGGCTTACGACTTTCGGATAATCAGTGGCAATTTGTGATTGGTATTACGCATAGTAATCAGAATAAAAATTACGAAATTGGCGCAGGCAATTTAAAGGGAGATGAACGTGCCTTTAACTTACTTTATGCTTTTTATAATTTCCCTAAAGCTTTTTATACGGTAAGCATGCCTTTAGCATGCAATAGCCAACAGCTTTCAGAAGCAATTGAACAGCAACTTTTTCAGCAAGAAACCTTATCATTTCTTAATAGTGCAATCAAAATTAATCCAATGGGACAACACGTTGCTTGGATGAAAAACTTTATTATGCAACAAGCATTAGATATGAAAGTACGTATTCAAACTACTCTTTTATAATGACTTCACTGTATAAACTAAAATATAGATAAAATTTATTTCAAAAAAAACCCGCACTAGGCGGGTTTTTTACTCTTCACAACTTATGCATTTTTATGACGCATATGTGGGAACAAAATTACATCGCGGATACTTGGTGCATTAGCAAATAACATCACTAAACGATCAATACCAATACCTTGACCTGCTGTAGGAGGTAAACCGTACTCTAAAGCTTCAACAAAGTCTGCATCGTAATGCATTGCTTCATCATCACCTGCATCTTTTTCAGCAACTTGCGCTTGGAAACGCTCTGCTTGGTCAATTGGGTCATTTAACTCAGAGAAACCATTTGCAAGTTCACGACCACCAATGAAGAATTCAAAGCGGTCTGTAATATGCGGGTTGTCATCGTTACGACGAGCCAATGGAGAAGTTTCCGCTGGATATTCTGTAATGAATGTCGGTTGACGAAGCTGAGTTTCAACAGTTTCTTCAAATACGATTGTTTGAAGTTTACCTAAACCAAAACCAGGCTTCACTTGTTCTTTCAATTCATTCTTAACGAAATCAGCAAGGAAATCACGATCTGCCACATTTTCAGGTGTGAATTGTGGGTTGTGCTCAAGAATTGCATCAAACATTGAAATTTTCTTGAATGGACCTTTGAAGCTATACACTTCTTCGCCATAAGGAACATCTGTAGAACCTAAAATGTCGATTGCTAATTTTTCTAGCATTTTTTCAGTCAATTCCATCAAGTCTTTATAATCTGCATAAGCTTGATAGAATTCGATCATTGTAAATTCTGGGTTATGACGTGTCGATACACCTTCATTACGGAAGTTACGGTTAATTTCGAACACACGTTCAAAACCACCAACAACCAAGCGTTTTAAGTAAAGCTCAGGTGCAATACGTAAGAACAATGGCATATCTAAAGCATTATGATGTGTTTCAAATGGACGCGCAGATGCACCACCTGGAATAACATGCATCATTGGAGTTTCAACTTCCATGAAGCGTTCATTGGTTAAATATGCACGAATACCTGAAACTACTTTTGCACGAATTTCAAATGTTTTGCGTGTTTCTTCGTTTACGATTAAGTCCAAATAACGCTTACGATATTTAACTTCTGTATCTGTTAAACCGTGGAACTTATCTGGAAGTGGGCGCAATGATTTAGTTAATAATTCGAAATGTTCGATATGTACGTATAAATCGCCTTTACCAGAACGACCTACATAACCTTGAACTGCAATAATATCACCAAGGTCTAAACCTTTGATTGTTTCCAATACTTCAGGTGCAAGCTCTTTACGTGCAACATATAACTGGATACGACCTGTCATATCTTGAATAACCATGAATGAACCACGGTTTAACATCACACGACCTGCTACAGACACATAAACTTTTTCACCCGCTTCAATATCTTCTTTCGATACTTCTGCAAATTGGTCTTGTAAATCTTGTGCGTAATGTTCACGTTTAAACGTATTTGGCCAAGGGCTAACACCCGTTTCTTTTGCTTGTTCTTGGATTTGCTTTAACTTGGCATGACGCTGTGCAATTAAATCGTTTTCGGAAATAGTTTGTTCAGAAGTCGATTGAGCGTTATTTTGCGTCATCTCTGCCTCGTAGATTAGATAAGAAATAGAAGTGGCATAGCATAGCAGATTTACGAGATAATGAGCAGAGGGAAATACTGCAGATTTATAAAAATCTAGTAGATACAACAAAAAATTAGCTAGAAGTAATTTTTATCATTCAGTTGTACACAAAAAAATATCCGTTTTACGACATTAAATTAGCTGACAACTTAGACTAAAGGCTGAAAAATGAATACAACATAGACCAATATCTAACAGTTTTAAATACCCATATTGATTAACATTATTCTTAATCCTTTGTTGAAAAATCAAATTTTAATATTTTTGTTTTGTGAATAAAAAATAATGACGACCTATCTTTCTAAAATTTTGTTTTTCCATGGCTTGGACTCTTCAAGAGATTCAACAAAATTTCATGCAATTGATGCAGAGCAAAAATATTGTATTAATGTCGATTATCGAAATTTAAATTTTGAAACTGTTGCTCAGTTTTATCACGACATTATTGAAAAAATTAAACCCAATATTATTGTGGGTCATAGTTTAGGTGGTTATTGGGCTTTATTAATGTCATTTAAATACCAAATTCCATGTGTCATTGCTAACCCAAGTCTAAAACCAAATTTTCGTGATGATTACCCCCCTATTTCTGACAATATTTTGAATCATGACATTCAACAAATGGCGTATATTGAATTGGGTGATGAAGTTCTTGATATGCATGCAACGAAAGAGTTTTTAGAAAACTATATGCAAATCCAAAGTATTGAAGGCGGACACCATCGCCTCGCACAACCTGAACAAATAAATGATTTAATTTTAGAAATAGAAAAAACATTTAAATAAAAAAAGCCACAATGTATGTGGCTTTTTTAGTCAGAATAAATTAAAAAATTTATGCTGCTTCAGTTTCAGGCTTAGATTTATCATCTAAAACAGTCCAAATATCTAAACCTAAATCACCATGTAAATCTGGTAAATCTAAGAAAATACTTGCACCTAAAACATTATGATTACATTTTTCAGCAAGTTGTTTTACTGCTTTTAAAGTACCGCCAGTTGCAAGTACATCATCTACAATAATCACTTTTTGGCTTTCAATTTCAGCTGACATTTCTAAACGGTCTAAACCATACTCTAAGCTGTAACCCACACCAACTACAGGAGGTGGCAATTTACCTGCCTTACGAACCAAAATTAACCCTTTACCTGTACGCTGTGCAAGTAAGCTTGCAAGCACAAAGCCACGAGCTTCTACGGCAATAAAACTTTCAACTTCTTCAAGTTGTTTTGCTGGAATACTCGCAATAAGTGCATCAGTCAAAAGACTAATGTTATTCATAAATAATGGCGTAAGATCAAAGAAACAAATACCTGGTTTTGGAAAATCTTGGACCGTACGAATGTGTGACCACAAAGTTGTAGACTGATTACTCATGGGAGATATTTAAAAAAAATGAAGGGATAGTTGAATTTTACAGCTTATTTTAACTAAGGGCTAGCAAATTAGAGCTGTATTAATAATATACAAACACACAATAAATAACTAAATATTTGTTTTTATTGCTTTATTTTTTATATAAATATTAAATATAGATTAATCTAATTATAAAATACTTATTTTTCTCACAAAAATCTGTTCAACTTAAGTCTTAATTTGCGAATAATGCTCTATGTAAAACAATATGTTTCACTCACATACAAAATATATTATTCAATTCAGCTTCGTACTTAAGTACTCGATAATTTATGACAAGTTTTGCTCATTAACCACATTCATTTTAACAAATGCTCAATTAAAGAAAGATATTTACTTTACTTTATACATATAACTGCGTAAAAATTTACGTATATATGCACGCAGACCGTCATATAAATAGTATCTTGCCTTTTATAAGGATTTTCACTGATCCTCGTTAGATCGGTTTTGGAGAGTCAAATGAAGAAATATCAATGCATCGTATGTGGATGGATTTATGACGAAGCAGAAGGTTGCCCTCAAGACGGTATCGTTGCTGGTACTAAATGGGAAGATATTCCAGATGATTGGACGTGCCCTGACTGTGGCGTGTCTAAAGCAGATTTTGAAATGATTGAAATCTAAGTATCTGCATAAAAGACCAGAATCTGGTCTTTTTTATGCACTATTCCTTTTAACGTGGAGATTGTTATGCATCCTATCGTCATCATTGGTTCAGGCATGGCGGGTTATACCGTAGCTCGTGAGTTCCGTAAACTAAATACAGAACAAGAACTTGTTATGATTTGTGCCGATGACGCAGTAAATTATGCAAAACCAACGCTTTCAAACGCACTAGTAGGTAAAAAAGCACCTGAGCAAATTGCTTTAGGCGATGCAGAAAAAATGAGTGCTCAACTCAATATGCGCATTGAAAAAAATACGTGGGTAAAAAGCATAGATGCAGAGAATCACATTTTAAGCTTAGAAAAAGATGGCGTTGAATCTACATTAACTTATGCAAAACTTGTTTTAGCCGTTGGTGCAAATCCTATTCGCTTAGCCATTGCAGGTGATGCAAGTGATGACATTCATGTCGTAAATAATTTAAGTGATTACACCGAGTTCCGTAAGCAAATTGATCAAAATCACGATAAACGTGTTGTCATTTTAGGTGCGGGTTTAATTGGTTGTGAATTTGCCAATGATTTACAAAATACTGGACACAAAGTAACGGTTGTAGATTTAGCAACTCAACCACTCTGCCGCTTATTACCTGCACATGTCGCATCTGCTTTTAAACAAGGTTTAGAAGATACTGGCGTACATTTTGTATTAGGCACAACAGTTGAAAAAATTTCCAAAGCAGAAAACAACAGTTATGTTGTGACTTTAGCAAATGGACAATCTTTTGTTGCCGACGCTGTTCTTTCTGCAATTGGTTTACAACCCAATACAGCACTTGCTAAAGCTGCAGATATTACAACTGCGCGTGGCGTAGTAACAAATAGCTCACTTGAAACAAATCAAGTAGATATTTATGCCGTAGGTGACTGTGCAGAAGTAAACGGTACTTTACTGCCTTATGTTATGCCAATTATGCAACAAGCACGTGCTCTTGCTAAAACACTCAATGGTACACATACGGCTGTTCACTACCCTGCAATGCCTGTTGCAGTCAAAACACCTGCCGCACCACTTACTGTTTTAGCAGTTCCAAATGAGCTAGAAGTGACTTGGCAAACAGAAGAGTTAGATGATGGTATGATTGCAAAAGCCTTCGATTCATCGGAAACTTTACGTGGTTTTGTATTATTAGGTGCTACAGCTGGTAAACAACGTTTAACATTAACTAAACTTGTTCCAGACTTGATTCCTGCATCTGTTTAAGGTTTAAATGGCAAAGATGCCTACAAGCATCTTTGTTAGGAAAATAAAAATGAATAGTGCCCTAAAATTTCAGGACTCCCCTTACACCTCTTTTATGTCTGAAACTAAAGTAAATTTAGCCAATGGCATAGAACTTCATGTTGAAGTGGGTGGGAAAAAAGAAGATCCTGCTATTTTGCTTATTATGGGCTTAGGTGCACAATTACTATTTTGGCCTGATTTTTTTTGTAAATCACTTATTGATCAAGGCTTTCGTGTAATACGTTATGATAACCGAGATATAGGATTATCAAGTAAAATACGAAACAACGGACCAAAACTAAATACCATAAAAATGATGGGTCGCTTTTCTGTTGGCTTACAGAATCAAGGTGCACCGTACAGCTTATATGATATGGCTGAAGATGCAGCTTTATTAATTGATCAACTTGGTCTAGAAAAAGCACATATAATTGGCGCTTCTATGGGAGGAATGATTGCACAGATTCTTGCATCAAATTACCCTGAAAAAGTCCAAAGTCTAGGCTTACTCTTTACCAGTAACAATAAACCATTTTTACCTTTGCCTTATCCAAAACAACTATTTAGTTTAATTGGAAAACCAGAGTCTACAGATGAAAATGGTATTATTGATCATAGTATGCAATTACTCAAAACTATTGGATCACCAGGTTTTGTAAATCAACTTGAAGCAATGCAAACAGCTAAAAAACTATATCATCGGAGTTATTATCCTACGGGTGTACTTCAACAGTTTTTAGCAATATTATGTACAGGATCATTGTTACATTTAGATAAGCAGATTCAAAAACCGACCTTAGTCGTGCATGGTTCTTGTGATCGCTTATTACCTCCTGGACATGGTAAGGCTGTTGCAAAAGCAATACCTGGGGCTAAGTTTGAATTAATTGAAGGAATGGGGCATGATGTCCCTCCGCACTTTATTCCATATCTTAGCGGATTATTTGTACATCACTTTAAATCGAAAAATTAGGACACTATGGCTGCATTACCATCCCTAAGACAGCTATCATATCTAGTTACGCTGTCTGAAACGTTGCACTTCACAGAAGCCGCGCGCCGTTCATTTGTGACCCAGTCGACTTTGTCGGGCGGTATCATGGAATTAGAACGATTATTGGGTGGCGTACTCGTTGAACGTGATCGCCAAAACGTACGTTTAACCCCTTTGGGTGAACAAGTCGTTGCTCGAGCCCGTGTTCTATTGGCTGATGCACAAGACCTAATGCGTTTAAGTCGTGAAATGAGTGAACCACTGACAGGTGATTTACACCTTGGCGTGATTCCAACAATTGCTCCATTTATTTTGGCGCAACTGTTAGATGAAGTGCATAAGCAACTTCCTAAAATTCAACTTCATTTTCACGAAGCACAAAGCGAAAAAATTGTTGAGAGATTAGAGTATGGCAGCCTAGATATGGTTGTTCTTGCTCTACCTTTTGATACGCGTAGCTTAAAAGTTGCAGAAATTACTCGTGAAAACTTATGTTTGGTTTACCATAAGTCAGACCAAAATGCGGCAAATGCAAAAACTTTAGATCAGCTTGATTTATCTCGCTTGATGTTGCTTGAAGAAGGTCATTGCTTACGTGATCATGCCTTAAGTGCCTGCCCAATTGGCGAACGTAAAAATGATCATCGTTTAAAAGCAAGTTCTCTTCCAACACTTGTAGAGATGATTTCTGCAAATCTTGGCTTTACCCTACTTCCTGAAATTGCAATTCACACCAATATGGTGAAAGCAAATCCAGATTTAGTTGTTAAACCTATCGATGCTGCACCTAGCCGTACTTTAGCGTTAGTCACACGTAAGAGCACACCACTACAAAGTGAGTTCGATGTTCTACTTCAAATTTTGCAAAAAATTACGCAAAACCAGCAGTAATTTAGCAAATAAAAAAGGAGTCATTTATGACTCCTTTTTTTATTTTGAGCTTGTGATTATTTAATAGTGGCTAACAATAAACGCTGTGCATTGTGTAATGCACCACCGTCCTCAACGCTAGCACGTAGCCAAGTACCATCACTTTGTAATAGCCACGCTTGTTGATTATCTTTTAAGTATGTTAATAAACCTTGCTGATAAATACGTTTCTTCAATACTGAATCGACAATAGGAAAACATGCTTCAACACGATTGAATAAGTTACGATCCATCCAGTCCGCACTTGAACAGTAAATACGAGCATCACCATTATTACTAAAGTAATAAACACGAGTATGTTCTAAGAAGCGCCCAACAATTGAACGAACACGAATATTTTCAGACAAGCCTGGCAAACCAGGACGCAAACAACAAATTGAACGAATAATTAAATCAATTTGCACGCCCGCTTGTGATGCTTCATACAATTTATTAATCAGCTGTACTTCTGTTAAGGCATTTACTTTCACAATAATTTGTGCGGGTTTTCCTGCTTTTGCATTCGCAATTTCATCATCAATAAAATTAAGCAACTGAGCATGAAGCGTAAATGGTGCATGCAATAACTTTTTCAGCTTTGCCATTTTGCCCATTCCAGTGAGTTCTTGGAATACACGATGCACATCTTCGCAAAGCTCTTTATCTGTAGTGAGTAAGCCGTAGTCTGTATAAATACGTGCATTACCTGCGTGATAATTACCCGTTCCTAAGTGAACATAACGTACGAGCTTATTATTTTCACGGCGCACAACTAAAATCATTTTGGCATGTGTTTTATAGCCCACAATACCGTAAACAACCACTGCACCTGCTTCTTGCAATACATTTGCAACTTCAATATTCGACTCTTCATCAAAACGTGCTCGAAGCTCAATAACGGCTGTAACTTCTTTACCATTTCGAGCAGCTTCTGCAAGTACTTGTACAATTTCAGAATCTGGACCACTACGATATAAAGTTTGCTTAATTGCTAAAACTTGAGGATCACGTGCAGCTTCTCGAAGCAAGTTAATGACTGGTGCAAAAGATTCAAATGGATGATGTAGCAAAATATCTTGCTTTTGCATTGCACTAAAAATATTCTCAGATTTTTTGAGTACTTTTGGAATAATTGGCGTATGTGAATCGTAACGTAAATGTGGACGCTTAAAGTTCGTTAATAAACGTGCAAGATTCACAGGTCCATGAACTTTATAAAGTTGGGACTCATGTAAATCAAACTCATCTAATAAATATTCATAAATATTCTTTGGACAGTTTTGTGTAACTTCTAAACGTACTGCTCGACCAAAACGGCGCGAGTTTAACTCACCCTTTAATGCTTTAGCTAAATCTTCAACATCTTCATTCAGTGCTAAATCTGCATTACGTGTTACACGGAACTGATAGCAACCCGTTGCTGTCATACCAGGGAATAAATCTGAAACATGCTCATGAATAATCGCAGACAGCATGACATGATGTTCTTTACCATCTGTGAGTTCATCAGGTAAACGCACAACACGTGGCAATGAACGTGGGGCTGGAACAACGGCTAAATCAATCTGACGACCAAAAGCATCTTTCCCTTCTAAAGTCACAATAAAATTCAGTGACTTATTCACTAATCGTGGAAATGGATGTGCAGGATCTAAGCTAATCGGTGTTAATACAGGAGCGACTTGTTCTTGGAAGTATTTTTTCACCCATGCAGATTGTGCAGGTGTTAATTCTCCACGGCGTAAGAAACAGATATCTTCTTCACGTAATTTAGGTAAAATTTCTTCATTTAAAATGCGATATTGGCGCTCAATGGCTTCATGTGCAGTTTTAGAAATTTGTTCTAGAACCTGTTTAGGCGTCAAACCATCTGGACTGTGGCTTTCATTACCTAAGTCTAGTTGCTCCATCATTCCTGCAACACGAATTTCAAAAAATTCATCTAAGTTACGAGAAAAAATCAGCAAGAAATTCATGCGTTCAAGTAAGGGATGAAGCGGATCTACAGCTTGTTCCAACACACGCAAATGAAAATCTAGAATAGACAATTCACGATTGATATAGCGATCATTGTATGCATATTCAATTTGTGGAGCTTGCACAGGAATTTCACTTATAGCCGTATTCATAAATCACCATCATTATTTTAAAGTCTATCCATATCTATAAGTATGCTTCAAAATTGTGACAATTTCATAAAAAAAGCCCAATTTTATTGGACTTTTTGTTTACCGATTACAACATATACACATTACGGAACTTGGCTATAACGCATATACTTTTGAATCATTCGCTTACGATACTTTAATTTACTATCATGACGTCTGTCTTGAAAATACTTTGGATTTGGCAATATGGCTGCCAAAAATATCGCTTGTTCACGCGTTAAGCTTTTTGATGATTTACCAAAATAATGCTGAGTTGCTGCTTCAATACCATAAATATTTTCACCAAATTCAACAGAGTTTAAATATACCTCTAAAATACGTTCTTTTGACCACATACGCTCCATCATCCATGTAATGACAGCTTCTTGCCCTTTTCGAACAAATGATCTTTTATTATATAAAAATAAATTTTTAGCCAATTGCTGTGAAATTGTTGAGCCTCCCGCAACTAATTTCCCTTTATCTTTATTACGTTCTAAAGCAACTTTCATTCCATCCCAGTCAAAACCGTTATGGCTCATAAATTTTCCATCTTCAGCAGCAACAACAGCATGTTTTAAATAATCACTGATTTGGTCATAGTCACGCCATTCATGCTGAATAGGCTTAGACATATCTGACAAATAGTCAATTCGCATAAACATTGTTGTATTTACAGGATGCGTACGCCACCAAGCTAGACTTGCAAAAATCCACAATTGAACAATGAGTACTAAACTTACAAGTATCATTAATATACGCAGAATAAAGGCTTTCACGTTAGAACCATACCCCTGTCTAATTTTTTCGTGCTATCTTAAGATGTCATAAGCTTATTTAAAACAGCTTAATTATCATTTTTATCATAATGAATCATATCCCAAAAATCACATGACAAACCAAAATCCACCAATTATTCACGCAAAACTTGATATTCACCTTTGGTGGGCTACGGCACTGATTATTGCCATAAATGTCGCGTTATTTGCTTGGCAAGTAATAGCGGGTATGGATATTTCAAACCCAAGCTCTGCCGATGCCATTCGTTGGGGTGCAGATTATGCTCCTTTAACCTTTTTAGCTGAACCATTCCGTCTATTTAGTAGCATGTTTTTCCACTTTGGGCTTATTCATCTCATGCTCAATATGTGGGCTTTATATATTTTTGGCAGTATTGTGGAACAGCTTTATGGGCGTTGGTATTTTTTAGGACTGTACTTATTAGCAGGGCTTTCGGGTAGTTTATAAGTGGTTATATCTCTATTCAAGAGAGTTACACGCTTCTAAACTCAAATACAATGATTCCTGAGTTATTACCACGTGTTGGTGCAGGTGCTTCAGGTGCGGTGATGGGTTTAGGTGGATCATTAACTTTACTGGCTATACTGCCCCCGCTACCTCGTCAAAAATTCATTTTAGATAAGAAAACACTGATCATTGTCATGGCAATTAACTTAAGCATGGGCTTTATGATTTCAGGTATCAATAATGCTGCCCATATTGGCGGTATGCTTATGGGAGCATTTTTGACACTTATTTGGTATGTTGCTCAAAAATTCCAAAACAAGCTATTTATATGGTTCGGCATCATCACAGGTAGTATTATTTGCTACCTTGTTTATGAGTATTGTTTAACTCAAATTGAATATGTTTTACCGCTTTGGCAAGCATTATTAGCACATTTAACCAACTAAACCATCAACATAAAAAATAAATAGAAGATAAATCTTTACTGATTCATCTCTCTTAAACTTTGTAATGGTGGTATTTCAGACAAATAACTTAATCTATAACGCCCAATCAATGCACAAATCAAAGTCATACTGACAGGTAAAATAAACCAAATTTCCCAATGCATTTGCATCATTAAATCCATTTTATAGCTTGCTATTGCACTAATCACTTCTGCGAATAAACATGCAACAATACCTGCAACAAAGCCCATGAATCCAATTTCAAAAGTCATCATTTGCTTAAGTTTTTGCTTAGCCCCACCAAAAGAACGCAACAATGCTACTTCACGCTTTCGCTCTTCCATCAACAAATTCAAACATGCAACAAGCACTAAAATACCTGAAATACTCACCAATATAGCAAGTAAACTTATAATTTGAACAAGCACGCTCACAATACGTTTTACTTCATCTAAAATCAGGCTGATATCAATAAATACAGTATTGGAAAATTGCTGAATAAGTGCAATCAGCTTCGGTTTATCTTGTTCTGGTACATAAAAACTTCCCAAATAGCTTCCTGCATTTTCATCCATCGTTTTAGGTGAAAATATAAAGAAAAAGTTTGGACTAAAGCTTTCCCATTCCACAGATCTTAAATTCACGACTTTAGCCTCTAAAACCCCTTCAGGTAAGCTAAATGTTAATTTATCACCAAGATGAATACCCAGTTCATTTGCTGTTTTAGCTTCTACAGAGACTTCATTTTTAGCAGTAAAATTTGCACTTCCTGCCACAATATTATTGTCTTTTGGATACTGCTCAGATTGCGTTAAATTCAGTTCACGACGCAACGAATTATTTTGTTTTACTAATTCTTGTGCAAAAGGTTGATCATTTTTCGCAATCAATCTTCCACGAATATTGGGATATAAAGGTGTACTTTTCCATTGATTCGTATCCAACTGATTTTTCAGTTCAGGCATATCAAAAGGAGGTAAACCATATACAAATTGGTTTGGTGTACCCTCTGGCAGTTGCTGTTGCCAACAATCCAGCAAATCTGTTCTTAATACAGCAAGTACCGTAATTAAACTCAGCCCTAAAGCCAAAGCTGTAATTTGAAATGCAGATTGATATGGCACACGTACATAAGCAGAAACCTTCCACTTCAAAGTTTGAATGAACTTCAAGACACCCCAAATACATGCATATAAAACAGCACAAAGTACAATAATTGCGCCAATGACCCACAAGGTTAATATAAGATTTTCAGTTAATACCACACTAAAAACAATTAAACCTAAAGTACCTGTGAGCAACATCCAAAGCATAGATTTCACAGATTTTTCTTGTTGACGTATCACACGAATAGGTGGTGTATTGAGTAATTGCATCAGGCTTGGAACAACAAAACCCAATAACACAACAGCACTTGTTAGCATTGCAATAGGTAAAGGACCTAGCAACATATCGAGTGCTGAAAATTGCAATTCAATATGCGGAATAAGCTGCAACATTAGTTGCAATAAACCATAGCCAAGTGCCAAACCAACAACACTTCCAATAACAATTGAAATAACAATAACAACGGCAAGTAAACTTAAATATGCCGTTAAAATTTGCTTTTTGGTAGAACCAATACAACGTAACAAAGCAATATGATCTTGGTTTTGTTGCACATAGCGCTGACTTGTTAGCGCAATTGCGATACCACATAACAAAATGGTGAGAATATTTGCCAACTGTAAAAAGGTATCTAAATTTGCAATTGGTTTCATTAAGCGAGTATTCCCTTCACTCGCATTACGAAGTTTTAAACTATTTTGCTCATCTACATCTGCTCTAGATGACGTTGTTCCAGAGGTGTTTTTAGGATCTTTTACAATTGCTTTAAAGTTCTGCTCAAATGCTTTTGTGTCTTTTGCATTGCCTGAAAGCAATAAACGATATTCAATGCGACTACCCGTTTGTATTGCATTGGTCTTTGCTACATCTGCTTGAGAAATAATAACCGTAGGTGAAAATGCTGAAAAACCAAGTTCTTGATTCGAATCATGTTCAATTTCTGCACCAACTTTAAATGTCCCATCTGCAATATTCAGCGTATCCCCTACTTTTACTTTCAGCAAATCCATTGCTCGGGAGCTCAACCATACCTCTCCCGACTGAATTTGCTTAGCTGCATTCTCTTTGACTTTTAGTTCGCCACGTAATGGAAAGACATCATCAATTGCTTTCACATTCACCATAACAAATTGATCATTGGTAAAAGCCATAGAACCAAAAACAGTCGCATTAGATTGCTGTAAATTCAATTTTTCAGCTTCATCACGCCATTGATTTTCTATAGGATAGTTATCAGTAATCACCAAATCTGCTGCAAGCATTTCAGCTGCTTGCAAGGCAACTGCATCTTGAATTTGCTCATTACTAAACTTTAAGGCTGTGGTTGCACTTATTGCTAAAATTAAAGCAATAATAAGGAGATAGATACCTGAGCTTTTAAAACTTTGAATAAATAAAGGTCGAAAAAGAGCATTCATGATTATGCTCCTTGAGTTCGATCTATAAGTTGACCATTCAATAATTCATAATGTTTTTGGCATTGTTCTGCAAGCTGAACATCGTGTGTAACAAGCACTAAAGTTGTTCCCATTTCCCGATTCAACTCAAATAACAGCTGCTCAATTTCTTTTGCCGTTTCACCATCTAAGTTACCTGTAGGCTCATCTGCAAAAATTAATTTTGGTTCACTAATTAATGCCCGAGCAATTGCAACACGCTGTTGTTCACCGCCAGATAAAACTTTAGGTGTTTGTGATGATTGACGCTCTAACCCTACTCTTTTTAATAATGTTAATGCTTTATGCTCAGCTTCTGCATAATTAAAATGTGCATGCAAACGTAAAGGTAACATCACATTTTCTAACGCTGTTAAATGTGGTAACAACTGAAAAGATTGAAAGACAAAGCCAATATTTTTTAAACGAACTAAAGCGCGTTGCTCTTCATTCAAACGCTGAATGTCTTCCCCACATACAATAAGTTTCCCCGAACTTGCCTGATCTAAAGTCGCTAGGATTCCTAATAATGTCGATTTACCTGACCCAGAACGACCTGTTATTGCAACTTGCTCACCTTGTTTTATTTCAAAATTAAGATCTGTAAAAATCTTTAATTCTTTTTGTGCTAATTGTATCTTTTGACTCAATTGCTGTGCAGAGATAATTGCTTGTGGCATGATGGAATTATTATTGGTTAAGTCGGTCATATTGTCCCTATATGCAAAATCGCAATTCTATAAATCGTATATTGGCGTCTATCTTCGTTGTATGTTTTAGCATATTGCCTGTATGCATTTCAGCAAAAACAATTATGATCGTTGGAGATAGCTTAAGTGCTGGCTATGGTATTCAGACTGAACAAGGCTGGGTAAATTTACTCAAAAACCGCTTAGAGCAACAATATCCCAAAAAACATAAAGTGGTCAATGCAAGTGTCAGCGGTGAAACAACCAGCGGTGCTTTAGCAAGATTACCAAAACTACTGACTACTTATAAACCAGATATTGTGGTAATAGAACTTGGTGGCAACGATGGTTTACGTGGACAGCCCCCTCAAAATATTCAAAAAAATTTAGCTCAATTGGTTGCACAAAGCCAAAAATCAAAAGCCAAAGTCATTCTATTGGGCATGAAAATACCACCTAATTATGGTACAGCATATCAACACGCTTTTGAAAACAGTTATAAAGTTGTGAGCAATCAATATAAAGTAAAATTGATGCCTTTTTTCTTGAAAGATGTTGCTGGTCATAAAGACTTAATGCAAAAAGATCAAATTCATCCCAATGCAAAAGCCCAACCTATTTTATTAAATAATACTTACCCATATATAAAAGGCGCTTTATAAAGCGCCTTTTATTTTTCACCATGAATAATACACAGTAATCATTTTCTTAAAAATCGTAGAAAGATACTTCACCTGTTTCTAGTGAATACTCAGCACCAACCACTTTTAACTTACCTTGACCAATTAAATTTTCAAGTACAGCCGAACCATGACGCAACTGATTTACTGATGCAAAAACATTAGAACGAACAGCATGTTGTGAAAGTTTATCTAAATCATCTTTTAATTCTGTTTGCATTAAAATTTCAACAGATGGACGAACACGATTTACAATCGACATTAAGTTCGCAGAAGATGATTGCTCAGGATTCATAAGTGCTTCAATCGTTGAATGAATTGCACCACAATGCGTATGACCTAAAACAACAACAATTGGACAACCAAAACTCTCTGCAGCAAACTCAACACTACCTACTTGAGATGGCGCTACAATATTGCCAGCAACACGAATAACAAATAGATCTCCCAATCCCTGATCAAAAACCATTTCAGCAGGTACACGAGAATCTGAACAACCTAAAATAATTGCAAACGGCTCTTGGCTACCCGCCATTTCTGCACGTTGTTGATGTGTCAAAAGCTTAGGATGACTCGTTTCACCTTGGACGAAACGTAAATTTCCTTTTTTTAAACGATCTAAAGCTTCTGCTGCTGTTAGCATTATTTCTATCACCGATCTTTTAAGTTGTTATAGTTTAATCTCATGTTTTTTGATTGTCACTTGCAAAAAATAATAGCTGTATACTTTTTAATAATTTAGAACATTTAAATTAACATACCATTTTCATGCTTTTTCTCACACTTTTCTAAGAAGTTATAACAAATATCACAAAAACAAAGGATGACAGTTGAATTTAAATATTTATAATAGAATCAAAGAGATTCCTTTAATTTAATAAAGTTTTATCAGCAAAACACAACTCTAATACTTAAATAATTTTGCTAAGATCTAAAATTATGGGGTGCAAAAATGAAACAGATTAATACTCGATTATTCAAATTAAGATATGCACTTTGTATTGGTTTGACTATATTTCATTCACACCAAACATCTGCATATACACCCAAAGATACAAAAAACAACCAATCTAGCGTTCTACAAAAATATTTAAAACAAGAACGCACAAAAGCAGGGCTTAAAACAAAAACCCTAAAAGTGGGTGACATTACTTGGACGTACAATGAAGGCGGTGATATATCTAAACCTTCGGTTTTACTCATTCATGGTTTAGCAGGCACACGAGATCATTGGAATCGTGTCGCACACTATTTAACACCCTACTACCATGTCATTGCTCCCGATTTACCTACAAATGGTGATAGAACCTTCCCCAAAAGTTTTGATACATCTATCCCCAATATTACGTCTGAACTTAGACAGTTTGCACAAGCAATTGATGTTGATAAAGATTTGAATATTGCAGGACATTCACTTGGTGGCTCAATTGCAACCGTTTATGCATCACAATATCCGTTTGATACACAAAGTCTTTTTTTACTCAGTAGCGCGGGCATCTACAAACAAGCCAATACAAGTTATGCAAAAGACCCTCAAACACTTAAAAATTTACTTGTGTATAAACAAGGTGACTTTGAGAATGTCATTCATAAACTTATGACGACTCCACCACAATTTCCTTCTGAGTTCAAAACAGCACAAGAACAAATTTTGATTTCAAAATCATCTAAAACCAACCAAGCCATTGATCAAATTGTAAAGCTGAATCGTATATATACACCCGATACTTTTGCGCGTTTAACACGAAATGTAGAAGCCCCAACCTTAATTATGTGGGGTAAGCAAGATCAGATTATCAATTATGAAGTGGCAACAGAATTACAGAGCCTTTTAAAGCGTGCAGAAAAACCAATTATTTTAAATAATGTTGGTCATATGCCTAATATTGAAGCTGACAAATTGGTTGCTCAATATTATTTACCATTCCTTTCAAAGACACAGAACCTAAAGAATCCACTTGCTGATAAACTAATATCTTTCAACTAGGCTGTTTAGAATTTTTATGCAAAAAAACCCAATGATTGAGCAACTCATAGAAGCTCATCTCGAATTTTTAGAACATGAATTTTCTCAAGCTAAAACAATTGAAGATGAGTTCTTACATTTTCACCAATGGTTTAGAAAACAAAAACTACAAGATATTTGGACTTTTGAACAAATTAATCAGCTGATTCAAAAACAAGTTTTAGCTACACCTGCAAGTGCATTTTTAATTGAACAAATTGCTGAACACATTCACTTTGCGTTGGTACACCCTATCAATGAAACAACAAAAATTGCAGATGTTATTCCTGTGTTAACCGTAGATAAAATTGCACAATATGTTGCAAGTAAAAGTGGTCATAGAGAACGCCTAATTAAAACTATTGTTAACAACCAAGCATTTTCTGCAATGGTGACACAACTTATTCAACACTCTATTCAAGATTATTTAGATAATTCTGCAATGGTCAAGAATGTTCCTGGTGTTTCAAGTTTCATGAAAATCGGAAAGTCTGTATTAGAAACAGTGACAGACTCCAATCTAGAAAACACCATAAATCACTATTTGCAAAAAAATATTCAAAAGCTTAGTCAAATAAGTGAACATGTTTTAAATCATCATTTCGATGACAATAAGCTTTATCATTTCCAAGCCAATTTATGGCATAAAATTAAAGATAAACCATTATCTGTTTTAAAAAATTATATTGAGACGCAAGATTTACCAAAAACAGTCGAAATGGGACATGAAATTTGGGATGCCATTCGCCAAACAGACTATTTAAAGCAACAAGTTCATGACGGTATTTATGCTTGGTACGTACGCAACCAAGAACGCTCTTTCGACTTATTATTACGTGATTTGAATATTGACGAAGCCTTAGTTCAAAATGAACTACAAAAACTACTCACTCCCGTTATTCAACACATGATTTCCACAGAACATTTGAAAATACGAGCACGTTTTTACTTAGAGAAATTCTATTATTCTGAACAAGCTCAAAAAATTTTAGCAAAATAAAAAAAGCCTCCTAACTGGAGGCTTTTACATTGTAAAATTAGAACTTATAAGTTAAACCAATGTTGTAACGACGACCATCGAGTACATAGTCATAAGTTTCCACATCAATACGCTTATCCAATAAGTTATATACCCCAGCATTCACTTGAATTTGATCTGTTGGTTTATAGTTTAAACCCACATCCATCATGCCATACGCAGGTTTACCTTTTGCCATAGTCGTACGGCTTAAATATTCCGATGTTTTACTACGATAATTTACACGTCCCCAAACACCAATAGTATCTGTTGCTTGCCAATCTACTGTCGTATTAAACATGTGCTTTGGCATTTCATTCAGTGGCTTACCTTTATTCACACCACTTTTTTGCTCGGTATCCGTTAATGTATAGTTTGCATTTAACTTAATGTCGTCATTAATTTTCCAACCAAAAGTTGCTTCTATACCACGCATATTGGCTTTGTCTACATTTTCACGCAGACTCACAAAATCAAAATTCTCACCTAACCAAGGACATGCTGCACTTCCTGAACCACCATCACATACTCGAACTTCAGTAATCTTATCTTTAAATTCACTATTAAAAATGGTGAAGCCTGCGTTTAAATTTGCATTGTTATCCCAATTTGCTGAAACTTCGTAGTTAATACTTTTTTCAGGTTTTAAATTTGGGTTGCCGACAATTACACCATTACTTTGTCCACCACCTGTCACTTGCCCCCACTCAGCGACTGTGGCACGAAGTGCTGGTGTCTTATAACCTGTCGATACTCCACCTTTAACAACCCATTCATCATTTAACGTCCATACACCATAAACTTTAGGACTTAAATGATCCCCAAATTTTTCATCTTTATCCAAACGAAGTGATGTTGTTAATACAAATGGTTCTACAATTGTCCAGTTATCTTCTGCAAATACAGCCCAACTATAGCGATCTAATTTTGAAAGCTTTGAACCATTCACTGCAAGTTGATTACCTAAATCTTCCAAATTTTCTTTTAAATACATCCCACCAAAACTTAAATCATGTGAACCTAATTGAATTTGGTTATTTGTATTAAATGTTGTATTTATAGCTTTCATTTGACGTGAAGGATTTTCATTTTCTTCGCGTTGAATATATGAATTTGTTTTTACTTTTCCAACTTCACCTCTATGAGTAATACTATATTCTGTACGGTAATAGTCTGTGATTGAGTCTGTTGGAAGCTGTCCTTTTTTATTCGGTACATTGGCAATGGTTTTCCCTACCGTACCATTTCGGTCTTGAATTGAACGCTGATATTCAAAATCAATCGCATGTTGATCATTTGGCGTTAAGGTTAATGTTGCACCACCTGCACGCATTTTTTGTTCTTTATAACCTCCAATAATGTCATCTTCTTGACGCTTCGAATATGTACCATTGGCTTTCAAAGAAAGTAAATTTTTAATTAATGGCCCCGAAATATAAGCATTTGTTTGATATGTATTTCCAGCATCTGAATGTTCTTGAATGGTCGAATCAACTTTTACAGCACCCGACCATTCAGTTGCCGATTTTTTAGTGATGATGTTAATGACGCCCCCCATTGCATCCGAACCATAAAGTCCAGACATTGGTCCTCGAATAACTTCGATTCGCTCAATAGATTCAATACCCGGTAACCAACCTTGTTCAATACCCGAGTTATCACTATTGGGACGTACTGATCGCGTATTTACTTTTTTGCCATCAACCATAATTACAGTATAGGCACTTCCCATACCACGTATGCTGATATCACTTGAACTACCACCACCTGTTACTACAACACCAGGCACATCTTTTAAAGCATCGGTCACATCACGATATGCTTTTTTATTGATGTCTTCTTGAGATAAAATAGAAATAGAAGCTGCAGCTTTTTTTATATCTTGTTCAAAGCCACTTGCCGAAACCACAATGGTTTTCAGTTTTGCTGTGTTGTCAGTCGATTGAAATGTTGACGATTCCGCACTTACAACTCCACTAATACTCAATAATATAACTGTCGTTAATGTAGTTTTATTAAACTTTAAATGCATATACTTTACCCAATCATGACTAGCTAGTAAAAATCTGGGTGAATATTAAAGTTACACTTAACAATGATGCAAATAATTATCATTACTATTTACAAATTATTAACAAGGGTTCCTTATAAACTTACAATCCTTACATCTTAGTTATACTTTTTTAAAGTTAAAAAAACCGCCAAGGCGGTTTTTTTCAATCTTAGACTTTCAAATGACTTAATTAAAATTGATACTTCAAGCTTGCATAATATGCACGACCAGGCTCGTTATAAGTCTGATTAATTGAGTTATCTCTCTCTTTTTTCTCATCAAATAAATTACTAATGCCAATACGAGTAGAAACATTCTGATTAAACTTATAACCAAAGTTAATCCCTGCCAAGCCATAGCTTTTCACTGCTGCTGTAGAACTTAAAGCATTTCTAGTATCAGAAACTTGACGAGGCTCTTGACGGCCATATTGCGTATATACAAAGTTAGTATCTAAAGCATCTGTAATTTGATAATGGAAAATCGAGTTAATTGTATATTTTGGAACAATGGATAGTGGATTGCCCGTACGTTTATCTTCTGAAGCATGCATATACGTCACATTATTCGTCCACGTTATATTTCCCCAATCTAATGCAATACTACCTTCAACCCCTTCAATTAATGCCTCAGGCGTATTTTCCCATTTTAAAAGATTACCGTATGTATTAGCACCAGTTGTTGAATTTACTCCATTTACCCAACGCTCAGATGTTGTCCAACCACTGACAATTTTATTTTTATAATCATTACGGAACCAAGCTAAGCTCGCTTTAACGATATCTTTTTGATATTCAAATCCAATTTCTTTATTAATTGATGTTTCTGGTTTCAAGTCACCATTACCCACCAAAATACAGTTACCAGAAATATCAGGTGGGCAACCATTACCATTTGTATTAAGTAAATAACCTTCTGCACTTTGGTACATGTTAGGTGCTTTATAAGCACGCGCAATGCCACCTTTTACAGACCAGTTATCATTAAGCTGATGCGTGATATTTAAACTAGGACTCCAATTTGACCCCGATTTGTTTTGGTCATCAAAACGAAGACCCACAACAACATCTGTTGAATCTGTTAATTCTAAATTATTTTCAATAAATACCGATGCAATAGTATTTTTTAATTTACTTCGGTTCTGAGGTAAAGCAACATATGCAGCATTCGCAGTTGATGGGAGAGCTTGTGTATTTGCCGTATCGGTAAAGTCATCACGAACATACTCTGCACCAACGGTCACAACTTGCGGTATACCCCACGTAAATGGAATATTAGCCTCTGCTAAAACATGATAAGAGTCTAGAATAGATACAGGACGGTTTGTTTTTGAATTAATTGAGCCCTCACCACTTCCGCCTGTACCTTCAGTTAAACGTTTATTTTTAGTTTTATCATATTGTGCAATAACTTTTGTTGTTCCCCAATCCCAATTACCTTCATGCGTTAATGCATAGCCATCTCGGTACATCGTATTGGTCTCAGTGTCGTACAGTTCACTCATAAGACCATAATTACTACTTGCAATTGCACCAGGTGTATTTCCAGTCGCATCAGTGTTACTGTTTTGAGTATCTCCCGCAAAACGGTTACCTTGACGACCATAAGATAAATCTAACAATAAGCTTTGTTGCTCATTAATTTGCCAAGCTAAACGTGCAGCAATATCTTTATTCTCTACTCCTTCTCTACCACCTGCTCTAGAATACGTTGGATATGTTTGCCCATTAGACGTCGTACTTCCAATAGTTAATGGATTAATATCAGCAGCATCTGGATTTGTCTTATTATAATTACCATATACACGATAAGATAAAACATCTTTAACAATTGGACCACTTAAGTTAAAGCTTTCTCTGTGGCTTGATCCTTCTTTTGAGTTTTCAGGTTGGTTTGTAAATACTTCAACTGATCCATGAACTTCATTCGTCACTTTTTTAGTTTTAATATTAACTACACCACCCATTGCACCCGAACCATATCGAGCTGCAGCAGGACCTCGAATCACTTCGATAGATTCGATAGCATCAGCAGGAACCCAGTTCGAATCGCCTCGGCTATCACGTTCACCGCGCCAACCATAACGTACAGAGTTACGTGAGCTGACTGGTTTACCATCAATTAGAATTAGAGTGTTCTCTGGTCCCATACCACGGATATCAATTTGACGATTGTTCCCGCGCTGACCTGTTGAACTATTTCCAGTTAAGTTAACACCAGGCATACGACGTATATATTCGGACACATCATTCACTACAGGTAATTCTTCTAATTCTTTTTCCGTAATAATAGAAACACCTAGTGACTGTTTAGCTTGTTCTTCAGCTGTTAAAACAATTTTATCTAGTTTTACATTTTCTTGACTTACTGCTAAATCCTGCTCATTTTTTATTGAATCATTCGCAAAAGCCACTGAATAGGTCACTGTAGATATTGCAAATGCTAATGCTGATTTTATGAATAAACGCGTCATTTAAAGTTAACTCACATAGAATTGAGGAGAAAATATGTAACTTTTCGTAGCGTATTGTATCTGCAAGATAAATAAATGCAAACAATTTTAATAATCATTATCATTTGCATATCTAATATCACATATAAAAAAACCTCCATAACTGGAGGTTTTTACAACTTTAAAACTTATTTAAAGTAAGCACCATCGGCTTGACTGTGGTCTGTTTGATCGACAACACGTGCCAATTCAGGAATATGTTGTTTTAACGTAGTTTCTACACCTTGCTTTAAAGTTACATCAATTGCAGAACAACCTTGGCAACCACCACCAAACTTAAGAACAGCTGTTAAACCATGTTCTTCATCATCTAGAACTTCAACCAATGCACAGTTACCACCATGCCCTTCTAAACCAGGATTAATTTCAGACTGTAAAATATAAGTAATACGTTCTTCCATTGAAGCATCTGGTCCCACACGTGGAACTTTAGAGTTTGGTGCACGGAACGTCAGTTGACCACCAAAACGGTCTTTGTTGTAATCAATGACTGCATCTAATAAATAAGGAATAGATGGAGCATCAACATATGCAGGAAAATCTGGGTATTCTTGTTTGTAATCTGTAGGAAGTACTTCTTCAGGAGCACTATAAGCCATACAACATTCAGCACGTGGTGTACCAGGATTTTCCACAAACACACGCACACCAATACCTGGTGTATTTTGCTTTGCTAATAAATCCGCTAAATACTCTTGAGCAGTTGGAGTAATTAATAAGTTTGGAATTTCTTCTGCAACTGCAGTGCTGGTGTTATCAGTCGACATATCAATATTTCCTCAAGCTGAAGTTGCTATTCTAACTGAAGATGCGGGGTATTTTTTAAAATTCAACTAAATTTGTCGGATTAATTATAAAAGTTCAAAATTTTGATGCATTTAATGGCATTATGAACAATCAAAGAATAAATTCTGATTCTATTTAACTATGCTCGACTTACCTTTTAACCATACTGTAACGATCATCATTATTACTGTGATCATTTCATTCTTAGCATTTTCAAATCAAAACTTAATGAATCGTTTGATTTTTTGGCCACCTGCATTGCAAAAAGGTCAATATGATCGATTCATTACCCATGGTTTTGTACATGCAGATGGAATGCACTTACTTTTCAACATGTTCACCTTATTTTTCTTTGGGAGCATTATTGAAACATTTTATAGACAGTATCTATTCGATTTAGGATTTGTGCTTTTTTATTTAGGTGGATTAATCGCGGCAATTATTCCAAGCTACTTACAGCACAAAAATGATCATCGCTGGGCAAGTCTTGGGGCTTCAGGCGCAGTTTCTGCTGTTTTATTTGCCTATATATTATTTGAACCGTGGAAACTTATTTTTGTATTTTTCATTCCTGTTCCTGCCATTATTTTTGCTGTTCTATACGTAGGATATAGCATTTGGTCAGGGAAAAAAGGCAACAGCAATATTAACCATAGCGCCCATTTATGGGGAGCAGCTTATGGCGTCATCATGACAATAATAATAGAACCTCGTATTATTCAACACTTCATTAATAAACTTTCACATCTTCCATTTTAGAATAGAAGTGAAATACTAATGATTAAAGATCTAAGCAAAGAGATGAAAACTCACCTCTTTGCTTATTTAAGCATTATCTCGCATATTTTGATGGCATAATTTTTCACCATGTTCAAAATGCCAATTTTGCTGATATGCAGATACAAACTTTTCCATGAATGTTGGCGAACGGTCAATTACAGATTTTTCTTTGAAAAACTTACGCTCAATTGCCCAATCATAACAACTTTGATCTACCGGATATTCCGTTAAAATACCGCTTAAATAATTTTTTTGAATCCATTCCGAAGCCAAATCAAAAGATGTAAATACCCCTGATGGCAATCCCATCGATTTGGAAGTAAATAAGTAAATAGATGACATGTGTTACAACTCTAAAAACAAAAAAATAGATTAATTAATGAGCATTATAACAAATGAAATGTGACATAATTCACTTTTTACATAAATACATATTTTTTGTACGTGATTACAACCAAATGTAACCTTGAATGATAATTATTTGAAACTAGATAAATTTTATTTATTTTTTCAAATACGTTCTGAATTATCTATGAAAAATCCTTTTTATCTTTACAGCTTAACTATTACGATAAGGACATCTCATATTACACCTGCAACACCCTTTCTTCTAATACTTGCTTCTTTTCACTTTTATATTTCACAAACTAAAACATAAGATTGAATTTTGGCAGTAAATGCCAACGGTTTATCAAAGCTCCAAGGATATTGTATACATCTGTATATTTAACCTTATTAATATCGAGATATTTTGCAATGTCATCCTCAACTTTAGATGGTCTTCAATTCCCTATTCAAGCCCCTAACACCAAACCCAGTACCTCAAAAACTGGGAGAGAGATTATTGCTGAAGCCCTTTCGACAGTGAATCCAAAACTTTCACATCAAGCAACTCAAGAAAAAAATTGGCATAAAACTTATCCTGAATATTTTAAAGCACTGGTCGAGTCTGGTATTAAAAATACAGATAATCCTATAAAAATTGCTGAATTGGGACTAAGTAAAGCTCACCAATCTTTTGATTTTTATCGACATGGTGAAAAGCATAACTTTAACGATGTGATGCAACTGACAAATCAAAAACTCAACACTTTTATATTTAAAGGTGAAAGTACAGACAATCCTGAATGGTATGTGCCCTATAAAGGTCAGAATCTCCAAGGAAATGCTTTACTTGCTCAAATTCAAACGTGGGAAGAAACAGGTATTGTAGAATCAAGTCATGCAAATGCTTTACGCGATGTGATTGCACATCCTGAATGGTTCGACTTATCTGATCGAACCATGGTTCTGTTTGGTGCTGCATCTGAAGCTGGGCCATTAACATGGTTGTCCAAATGGAAAGCCAATATTGTTGCTATAGACTTACCCAACGAGCGTGTTTGGGGCAAAATTTTAAATACGATAAAAAGTGGTAATGCAACACTTTATGCACCATCTGAAAAATGCTTAGCTACAGATACAAATATCGAAGAGCTAAAAACAAAGCTTGGAGCAAACCTATTAACGCAAACACCTGAAATTGCACAATGGCTCGTTGAAAACCCTAATCATTTAGACTTAGCTGCAATTGCATATTTAGATGGTGAAAAGCACGTTCGGGTTTCTATGGCAATGGATGCAATCATGCAATTTGTGAGTAAGCATAAAGCCAATACAAGTTTAATGTTTATGTGTACACCAACGGATGTTTACGCGATTCCTAAAGAAATTGTAGAAGCAGCTTCAGCTAAGTTTCACAATCGTTCTCAACTTCAAAAAATGCTTTCTAAAGCAGTGTCATCTATTAGTTTAAAACACTTTTTTAAAGAAATTTCTACAGAGCTTTATAGTACCGACAATGGTAAGCAATATGGTATTGCAGATTGTTTAGTGATTGAACAAGGTCCTAACTACGCTCTAGCAAAACGTATTCAACAATGGCGAGCAACCTTAGCAAGACATCAAGGTCAACGTGTCAGTATTAATATTGCCCCATCAACAACAACACATTCAGTCACAAAGAATCCATTATTAAAAGCTGCTTTTAATGGTGCAAGTTTGTTTGATGTTGAAGCATTTGAACCTGCAACAACCAATGCAATTATGGCTGCTTTATGGATTCATGATTTACGTAATACTAAATCTGTAGCTAACCCAGAAGTTAACTTAGATCATCCTTTGGAGTTAATGATGGAGGGAGCTAACCATGGTGGACTTTGGCGAGTTGCCTATTTAGCAAGAACAGCACTTCCTTTTGCTGCACTATATGGTTTTGCAAATGACAAGCTTCCTATTGGAACACTTTTCAACAAAATCAAAAAATAAGGCAAAAAAAATGCTGCGATTAATCGCAGCATTTTTCCGTTCAAACTTTATTTTAAAATCAATTAAAATACTTTTAATAATAACCAGTATAAAACACCCGATAAACAAATCGTTGCAGGTAAAGTAAAGATCCAAGCAGATAAAATTGTTTTTACCATTTTGAAATTCAAACCTGACTTGTTGGCAACCATTGTACCTGCTACAGCAGAGTTCAATACATGTGTTGTTGATACAGGCATACCAAAACCATCTGCAGCTGCAATTGTTGTCATTGCAACAAGTTCAGCAGACATACCTTGGCCATAAGTCATGTGCTGTTTACCAATACGCTCACCAACCGTCACAACAATACGTTTCCAGCCAACCATCGTTCCAAGACCTAAAGCTAAAGCTACAGCTACTTTTACCCAGTTTGGAATATATTGTAAGAATGAATCTAAGTTACTACGATATTCTTTTACAACTTTAGTTTGCTCTTCAGAGAAAGTAGGTAATAGCTCCGCTTTATCTAATCTTTTAAACGCTGTTGTACTTAAATACATATCATTACGTAAGCTAGATACTTCTTTTTCAGGAATATCTTTTAAATCACCATAATGTCCTACACGCTCACCCAAGTGATCTGTAAGACTAGCTAAAGCAGGAACAACTTGGTTATTCACTTCTTTAGTCTGAATATATGTTGTGATAATAGCACGTGCTTTTTCATCAGGAATATCTGAATGATTTGCATAAATAGCGGATGCTGTTTGAGCTGAAAGTTGCTCAAAAGACTGAAGATGTTGTTGATCTAAATTTTTATTCAATGAGTAAGCTAATGGGACACAACCAATCAAAATAAGCATGATTAAACCCATACCTTTTTGACCATCATTTGAACCATGTGCAAAGCTTACACCCGTACATGTGAAAATAAGAATTGCACGAATAAGTGGTGGTGGTGGCTTATTGCCCTCAGGTGGCTGGAATAATTCCATTTGTTTCTTGAAGATTTTTTTTACCAACAAGAATAACAAAGCCGCAAAAGCGAAACCAATCAAAGGAGAGAATAAAAGTGCTTTACCCACTTTCATCACCTGTTCCATGTCTACACCTGATGCACCGCTACCTGAATGCAAAATGTAGTTCATGATACCCACACCCAAAATCGAACCGATTAAAGTATGCGAACTTGATGCTGGAATACCTAAAAACCATGTACCTAAATTCCACAAAATTGCAGAAATAAGCATGGCAAAAACCATTGCAAAACCAGCTCCAGAACCTACATTCATAATAAGTTCTACTGGAAGTAAAGCAATAATACCGTATGCAACAGCACCACTTGCAACCATTACACCAAGGAAGTTACAAAAACCTGCCCACATTACAGCAACTGGTGCAGACAATGCATTGGTGTAAATTACCGTGGCTACAGCATTTGCTGTGTCATGAAAACCATTAACAAACTCAAATCCAAGTGCAATAAATAACGCTGTAGATAAAAGAATAATTGTATATAGACTCAAAGCCGGGACATGAGCCAAATCCACAGATAACTGAACACCAATGTATACAAGTGTTGCAATAATGACAGTTAAAAAGACTGGGACAAAATATTTAGGAGTTGGCACATGAACATTGGTCGACTTAGAAGGAACCGATGGTTGTGCTGAATCAACAGGATTTTGATTTGAATTCATGCAAGCAAATAAAGAGGATGATCAATCCCCTTATTCTTCAATTTAATTATGACAATTATATGACAAAATACTGTCTTATAAAGTCAGTTTTAATGCTTTATTGTTGCAATTTACCCTAAAAAACCAAGATAAATTTAATATTTAATACTCTAAATACAATATTTTAAGTAATTTTATATATTTCATAATCCATTAACCTAAAAATTATACTAAATTGTAACATTCAGCATAAATGATCAAAAAACTAACAACCCGAACTTTTCCAATTATAGTGAACTAGTTTTATGACAAATAAATGAATAATTTATGACACTGCTAAATTCCTTATTTATTTCTTATAAATTACATTTTAATATCCATATTTGAAAAATATAAGAAGACATATCTATTTTTGAATTAATCTTGTATTAAAACAAGTGTTACCCCTTTATAACTTTTTCAAATCATCTATATATGTGTTTCTGAAAGAAAGTTGGCAGAAAACAAAACTTGAATCTGTTAATATTAATCCCGATTTTTATTCGCATTGAGAATGTTTGAATGTCCACACTTGCTACTCTAAAAGAGCTTCTAAGTAAAAGAATTCTTGTGATCGATGGTGCCATGGGTACCATGATTCAACGTCATAAATTAGAAGAAGCAGACTATCGTGGCGAACGTTTTGCAGATTGGGCTTCTGACCTAAAAGGCAACAACGACCTTTTAGTTCTTACTCAACCCCATATTATTCAAGGCATTCACGAAGCTTACCTAGAAGCGGGTGCGGACATTATTGAAACCAATACCTTTAACGGTACTCGTGTTTCAATGTCTGATTACCACATGGAAGATTTGGTACCTGAAATTAATATTGCTGCAGCACGTCTTGCAAAAGAAGCCTGTGCAAAATATTCAACCCCTGAAAAACCACGTTTTGTGGCAGGTGTCATTGGTCCAACTTCACGTACTACATCTATTTCTCCAAATGTGAATGATCCTGCATTCCGTAACATTACTTTTGATGCATTAAAAGTTGATTATATTGAATCGACTAAAGCACTGATTGAAGGTGGTGCAGACATCATCCTCATCGAAACAGTATTCGATACCTTAAATGCAAAAGCGGCGATCTTTGCAGTAAAAGAAGTGTTTAACGAAATTGGCTATGAATTGCCAATTATGATTTCAGGCACCATTACAGATGCTTCAGGTCGTACATTGACAGGTCAAACCGCAGAAGCATTTTGGAACTCAATGCGTCATGCTGAACCCATCTCAATTGGTTTTAACTGTGCGCTTGGTGCAGATGCAATGCGTCCACACGTAAAAACCGTGTCTGACGTTGCCGATACTTTTGTTTCAGCGCATCCAAATGCAGGTTTGCCAAATGCATTCGGTGGTTATGATGAAACCCCTGAAGAAACTGCGGCATTTATTAAAGAATTTGCTGAAAGTGGTCTAATCAACATCACTGGTGGTTGCTGTGGTACCACGCCTGACCATATTCGTGCGATTGCACAAGCGGTTGAAGGCATTACACCACGTCAAATTCCTGACATTGAACCTGCATGTCGTTTAAGTGGTTTAGAACCATTTAACATCACTAAGGATTCTTTATTCGTAAACGTCGGTGAACGTACCAACGTGACAGGTTCTAAAAAATTCCTACGTTTAATTAAAGAAGAAAACTTTACAGAAGCGCTAGACGTTGCTCGTCAGCAAGTTGAAGCAGGCGCACAGATCATCGACATTAACATGGATGAAGGCATGCTCGATTCGCAAACTGCGATGGTACATTTCCTTAATCTGATCGCCTCTGAACCTGATATTTCACGTGTGCCAATCATGCTCGATTCTTCTAAATGGGAGATTATTGAAGCAGGTTTGAAATGCGTACAAGGTAAAGCGGTTGTAAACTCGATTTCTCTGAAAGAAGGTTATGACGAGTTTGTAGAACGTGCGCGTCTGTGCCGTCAGTACGGTGCAGCAGTTATTGTCATGGCATTTGATGAAAATGGTCAGGCAGATACGGCTGAACGTAAAAAAGAAATCTGTAAGCGTTCTTATGATGTTTTAGTCAATGAAGTGGGCTTCCCTTCTGAAGATATTATCTTTGACCCGAACGTGTTTGCGGTGGCAACAGGGATTGAAGAACACAACAACTATGGCGTGGACTTCATTGAAGCAACAGGTTGGATTAAACAAAACCTTCCAAATGCGATGATTTCAGGCGGGATCTCAAATGTATCGTTCTCATTCCGTGGTAATGAGCCTGTACGTGAAGCAATCCATGCGGTGTTTTTATATCACGGCATTCAACAAGGTTTAACCATGGGCATCGTAAATGCAGGTCAGCTTGCGATTTATGATGACATTGATGCCGACCTTAAAGAAGCCGTTGAAGATGTAGTGATGAACCGCAACCAAGGTGAAAGCGGTCAAGAAGCGACTGAAAAATTACTTGCAGTTGCAGAAAAATACCGTGGTCAAGCAGGTGCACAAAAAGCCGAAGAAAACCTTGAATGGCGTAATGAGAGCGTTGCAAAACGTCTTGAATATGCATTGGTGAAAGGTATTACCACGTATATTGATGAAGATACCGAAGAAGCACGCTTACAATCAACTCGCCCATTGGATGTCATTGAAGGTCCATTGATGGCAGGTATGAACGTAGTCGGTGACTTGTTTGGTGCAGGTAAAATGTTCCTACCGCAAGTAGTGAAATCTGCTCGTGTAATGAAACAAGCGGTTGCATGGTTAAATCCATTCATTGAAGCTGAAAAAACCGTTGGTCAATCAAAAGGTAAAATTTTGATGGCAACTGTAAAAGGCGACGTTCACGATATTGGTAAAAACATTGTAGGCGTGGTACTTGGCTGTAACGGTTATGACATCATTGACCTTGGCGTAATGGTACCGTGTGAGAAAATCTTACAAACTGCGATTGATGAAAAAGTCGATATTATTGGTTTGTCAGGTTTAATCACGCCTAGCTTAGATGAAATGGTTTTTGTTGCGAAAGAAATGCAACGTAAAGGCTTTAACATTCCACTGATGATTGGTGGTGCAACAACATCTAAAGCACACACTGCGGTAAAAATTTCTCCGCAATATCATAATGATGGTGTGTTCTACACAGCGGATGCTTCTCGTGCGGTAGGTGTGGTGACACAATTACTTTCTGCTGACATGAAACCAAAATTAGCAGCTGATTATGCTTTTGATTATGAAAAAATCCGTGAGCGTTTAGCCAACAAACAACCAAAAGCTGCAAAACTTTCTTATGCAGAATCGGTTGAAAATGGCTTTAAGATTGATTTTGCAAAAAATGCACCTGTGAAGCCTAACTTTATTGGTTCAGAAACATTTACGAACTATCCGTTAGAAACATTGGTTGAATACTTTGACTGGACACCGTTCTTTATTTCTTGGAGTTTGGCGGGTAAATTCCCGAAAATTCTTGAAGATGAAGTGGTTGGCGAAGCAGCGCGTGACTTGTTTGAACAAGCACAAGTCATGTTGAAAGATATTATTGCCAATAAACGCTTCGATGCGCGTGCGACTTTTAGTATTTACCCTGCAAACCGTGTTGCGGCAGATACTGTTGCGGTTACGGATGAGAATGGGGTCGTTACGCATAGCTTCGAGCATATTCGTCAGCAGTCTGACAAAGTAACAGGTAAAGCAAACTACTCATTGGCTGATTTTGTTGCGCCTAAAGATGTCGCTCAAGATTACTTGGGTGGCTTTACGGTTTCAATCTTTGGTGCGGAAGAACTTTCGCAAGAATACAAAGCCAAAGGCGATGACTATTCTGCAATTATGGCTCAAGCTTTGGGTGACCGTTTTGCAGAAGCCTTTGCCGAGCATTTACATGAGCGTATTCGTAAAGAGTTCTGGGGCTATCAAGCAGATGAACAATTGTCGAATGAAGATTTGATTAAAGAGAAATATGTGGGTATTCGCCCTGCACCAGGCTACCCTGCTTGTCCTGAACATTCGGAAAAAGCATCATTGTTTGATTGGTTAGGTTCGACTGAGAAGATGGGTACGTATTTAACTTCTAGCTTTGCAATGTGGCCACCTTCTTCTGTCAGCGGTTTCTATTATGCAAACCCCGAAACAGATTACTTTAACGTAGGTAAAATCTCTGGTGATCAGTTGGAAGATTATGCGAAGCGTAAAGGTTGGACGTTGGATGAAGCGAAGCGTTGGTTAGCACCGAATTTGGATGATTCAATTGTTTAATTGATTTTAGAATCCTCCCTAACCCTCCTTTGATAAAGGAGGGAAGAATCCATTCGTATCGAACATAAAAAATCCCCTCAAATGAGGGGATTTTTGAATCTGTGAATCCCCCTAAATCCCCCTTTTTCAAAGGGGGACTTTCGCGTATCAAATTGATTACGTGAGAGCTCCTCCCTTTTTTAAAGGGAGGTTGGGAGGGATTAAATATAGAAAATTATTCTTCTTTTTAATATATTAGATCAAAAATAACTTTACAATTTTTATGAAAAATTACATCGGATATTTATCTTACGAAAGCATTCAAAATATTCCTAACCAACATGTACCTACACATGAGTTTATCTTCTTCCTACATGATCAATGTGCAAGTTTGTTAGTGCAATATGAACAAAGCCAAATTGATGAAATTGGTATAGATAAAATAGTAGAGGCATACTCAGAGAAGTTTCCTGAACATAATGCAGATATAATTGAAATATTACAATTTTGTAGAGATGGTGGATTTGATGCGCCTTATTATCATTTTTTAATTTCAAAAATTTTAATGGGATTAACAAGTGACTTACTTCATTTTACATATGAAGCATTAAGAGCTTTTGAAAACAGAAAGTTTGCTGTGGCTTATAGTTTGCTTCGAAAACCATTTAAAGAAAATTTGATCTTTATATGTTTATTATTGAACGACTATGAAAAATTTATAGAACTATTTGAACAAGAAACAGATAAATCCTTAAATAATTTTTATAAACATAGCTCTATTAGAAAAACATTATTCGCAGAAGTAATTCCAAAATTAACATTGCCCGATTTATTTGATGCTGAACTGATCGATAAAATGATTTTCTCCAAACAGCATCCTTTAAGTTTAGAAATACCATGCCAACAAGCAACACATCTAATCACTTCTCAAGGTGACTTTCTCAAAACAGGGAGAATGTTTATCAACTCAATCTTTGATGACCCAAATGAATTAGATCAATATAAGCCTGTCTATACCTCACTTCCATATATAATGACTTTCACAAGTCACGTCATTTTGGAAAGTTTCCAAAAGTTAGTAAATTTAAATAAAAACACTTATCAACACATTACCCTAAGCACTTTAGGCTGTTATGAAAATCTATTCACAGATGGAAGAAAAAGGCTATTAACTAAAAGTTATGCAAAAGCTTTTGGAGAGTTTTTACAGTGTATTCATTGCGGAAAAAATATATTTCTTAGTAAAGAAAACTCTTTACGGATGTACATGATGGGTATACTTATTTGTAATCACTGCCATCAAAATTCTGAGTTTCCCTTTTATTGGCTTCTATCAAAGTCTACTGCTACATTTAAAAAAGATGAATCGGAAGATAATAATGCATGGAAAGATACGATTCTTTCCCGAATGTTTAAATCTGAAAAAGATGAAAATATATAATCTTCCTAACCTCCCTTTAAAAAAGGGAGGAACTATGCGCCCTCATAACCGCAATTAAATTCGCGTGAAGTCCCTCTTTGCAAAAAGGGGGGGTTAGGGGGATTCATCAGCTAACCGATCCAAACAACATTGATAAACCTCTTCCACCACACCATCAATCTGCCCCATCACTTGCCCATTATCAAATCTCAGTACCTTTAATCCAAGTTGAGACAAAGCTTCATCCCGAATTCGGTCTGCTTCCAATCCTTCTTCTGTAAAGTGCTGACTACCATCACACTCAATCACCAAATTGACAGCAGGACAGTAAAAATCTACGATGTAATTCAAAATTGGCTTTTGCCGATAAAACTGCAAACCTAGAATTTGCTTATTACGAAGTCGTGACCATAACAACTTTTCAGCATCAGTCATGTTCTTGCGTAAGTCACGCGAAGCATGTTTTAAGTTTTTATTATAGGGTTTCATTTTTACTCTCTTTTATAAATATCACCTAGCCCTGAACCATATATGGCACAAGAGAAAAGAGAAATTTCCACGTATCAAATTAATTACGTGACCACTCCTCTCTTTTTAAAGGGTGAGAAGCACTGCTTCGCAAGGAGGGATTAAGAATCAAATTTTAATAGACTTCAACCAAACACTACTTTTAACTAAATAAATCACCAATACTATCCGCCAACTTTTTTACCACTTAGTGAATAAATCCGTTTTATAATAACAATTAACTATTAATCTCCCCCAATAAAAGACTACTGGTGTTTCTATGAAAAAACTCATGAACGGTGCAGAAAACATCGTTATTGAAATGTACAAAGGTTTCGTACTTGCACATCCAGAACTCGCATTCAACGAATCATACAAAATTGTTTCAAGAAAACAGAAACACCAAAATGTCGCACTCATCAGTGGCGGTGGTAGCGGTCATGAACCTGCACATGCAGGCTTTGTTGGAACAGGTATGTTAGATGCAGCCGTTTGTGGTGATGTATTTGCATCACCATCGCAAATTCAGGTCTATAAAGCCCTACAACACGTTGCAACTGACAAAGGCGTGTTGATGATCATCAAAAACTATTCTGGCGATATGATGAATTTTCAGAACGGTGCAGCACTTGCAACAGATGATGGTATTCAAGTCGATTATGTAAAAGTTGCCGATGATATTGCGGTAAAAGATAGCCTTTATACGGTCGGTCGCCGTGGTGTTGCAGGCACAGTATTCGTTCACAAAATTGCAGGTGCAGCAGCGTCAAAAGGCTTAGAACTTCAAGATGTAAAAACTGTCGCACAAAAAGTTGCGGATAACGTGATTAGCTTAGGTTTCGCTTATAGCTCATGTACCGTCCCTGCCAAAGGCACGCCAACATTTACTTTGGCAGATGACGAAATGGAATACGGCGTGGGTATCCACGGTGAACCTGGTATTCGTCGTGAAAAAATCTTACCGTCTAAAGAACTTGCTCAACGTATTGTCGATGATTTATTCCTAGACCGCCCGAACCTTTCGGAAGTTGCTGTATTGGTGAATGGTTTTGGAACTACGCCATTACAAGAACTTTATGTATTTAACAACGATGTTTGTGAGCATCTTGCAAGCAAAGGCATCAAAATTTATCGTACATTTGTTGGCAACTACATGACCAGCATCGACATGAACGGCGCTTCTGTTTCACTTCTTGCATTAGATGATGAACTCAAAACATATTTAGATGCAGAAGCAAATACGCCTGCATTTAAAATGGATGGATCACCTGCTCTACCTTTCGAATTTTCTAAGAAAGATGAAAGCGTTGCACATACTGTAAATACAGATGTAGAAACACATCCTGAACATGCGATGATTAGCAATGAACAATTCACCATTGAAAACATGCGCTATGTTGTAGATGTTATGGCAGCATGTATCATTAAAAATGAAGTGCCATTCTGTGAACTCGATGCCCATGCGGGTGATGGCGATTTTGGTATGAGCGTGGCAAAAGGTTTTAAACAACTTAAACGCCAATGGCACGAATTATTACAAGCCGAAAAAATGGATGATTTTTTATTAAATTGTTCAATGATTATTATGGAACATTGTGGCGGTGCTTCAGGCCCAATTTGGGGTTCAGCTTTCCGTGCTGCAAGTAAAGCAATCAAAGGGAAAAATACTTTAACTGTTGCCGATTTTGCCCATCTTTTACAAAATGCGGTTAAAGGCATTCAAGTTACAGGTGAACGCTCATTTGGTCGTGGTGCTGTGGTTGGAGATAAAACCTTAATTGATGCGCTTGTACCATGTGCAGATTCTTGGTCTGCAAATACAGATAAATCGTTTAAAGAAAACTTTGTATTGGGTGCACACGCGGCTGTTCAAGGTGCTGAATCGACCAAGGAAATAGTAGCACGTATGGGACGTGCAGGAACTGTAGGCGATCGTAGCTTAGGCTATCCTGATGCGGGTGCACATGGTTTAGGCGTAATCTTTACCGATATTGCCAATCATATTAAGTAAGCTATAAATTGAAAAAGCCTCGATAATGTCGAGGCTTTTTTATTTAATTTTAAATGATCATTCACTTACATCACTTAATCGCTCAACAAACAAAACCCCATCTAAATGATCTATTTCATGTTGCACAATACGCGCAGGAAAACCTGAAAAGTCTTGTTCTATACTCTCGCCCGTTAACGTTTGATAGCTCACACGAATCACTTTTGCACGTGCGACTTGCCCTCTTTCATTTGGCACACTCAAACAGCCTTCTTCACCGAATACTTGTGCATCTGAACGCTGAATAATTTCAGGGTTAATCATCACAATTGCATCCATTTCAGGTGCATCTGGATAACGAATATTGGGTCTAGAAGCCACAATAATCACACGGCGTGAAATATAAACTTGCGGCGCTGCGATACCAACACCATTTCGTGCAAGCATAGTAACGTGCATGGCATCTGCAAGTGTAGTCAACCACTTTGAACCAAATTCTTGCATACTTACTTCAGTCGCGCATAAAGCTAAAATAGCTTCGCCTTTTTGGGCAACTTTTAAAATTTCAGTCATAAACAATTGCTCAATAAATCGCAAAATTCAATGAAGATAATAGATTATAAAATTATCACTTTTTCAAATTAAAACCATTAAAAAATACCATTCCTTTTACTGCAGAGTAAAAACATAAATAATATAACCATTGATATAATGCTTAAAATTTCACATGTAATTTCCCCATGATATTTAATGGATTAAATTATTTCAGCCTTTTGATTCCCCTCTTTTTTTTGACGGTATCGTTACTTGTTTTTGTACTACGTTCAAAGAAATTGGTATCCATTGAAATAGTCTGGTTTTCTGCTGCAATTTTTGTGTCAGCTTGTGCTCAAATATTACAAACAGCATTACTTCCTGAAGACATTTATATGATTGCCCCACTTGTGGCACTCTTATTTTTAATCAGTATTGTATTGTGTACTCATGCTGTTTATTTACGGTTAAATATTCCTACAAAATGGAATGTGATTATTGGCTCAATTATTTTATCTATTAGTATAATTAGCTACTATTCATATATCGAACAAAATATTGCTGTACGTTTTAGTATCGTTGCGCTCACAACCATGGCCATTTTATTCAACAATGGTCTTAAGTTTATACAAACGAAGCATCCGCATATTTTAGATCGCTTACTTAAATTATGTTTATGTGGGTCAATTTTTGCTGTTTTAATACGTGCACTTATTCTTGTTTCTATTATTCGGCTTGAAAAAAGTGTAGATCAATTACAAATCATTTGGGCTAGCTCACAATTTTTGATTTTATTTTTTACTTCTCTGCTTTTTGCTTTACTCGCATCATGTTCTATTCTCGACTCAATACGAAAGCTTGAACATGAACGTAATATTGATCCTCTTACAGGCTTACTCAACCGTCGCGCATTAAGAGAAAAAATTGAACATTTCAATGTAAATTACAGCATATCTAATGCCATATTAGTTATAGACCTTGATCACTTTAAACGTGTGAATGATCAATATGGACATTTAATTGGTGACTTAGCTTTGCAACATGTTAGCCATATTATGCGAAAAAATGTACGTTGCTATGATGAAGTTGCACGTATTGGTGGTGAAGAATTTGTCATTATTTTAAAAGATATCACAAATCAAACCGCATTGAATATTGCAGAAAAAATTCGTAAAACCATTGAAAATACTCCGCTTATTGTTCAAACTCAAGAGATCCATATTAATGTAAGTATTGGTTTTAGCTTTTTTAGTCATCCAAAAGAATTTGAAAATGCGTTTAATGAAGCAGACTCACAACTGTATAGAGCTAAAAATTTAGGACGTAATCAAACGATCTCTACATCCGTACATTTGATTTAAGTTTTTATATCTACAGTCACTGTTTCGGTTTTAGATATACTCACGGAACATTGCTTAAATTCAATTTTGGCATAAAACTGCTCTGCACCATCATCTAAGCCTGTTGCAGTCCAAACTGTGCCCTTAGGAAATTCAGTTAAAAAGTCTGCCTGATAAAAGTCAGCAACCGAATCAAAATTTAAATACAGCTCAGGATGTGTCTGAAGCTTTAAAGCTACAGCATAAAACTGATCTTTTTTATACTGATCAAAATCTAGAATCATGCCGTATCCTTATTTATTCAACCACCAAACCGTTTTGCTTCTGCTGTACTTGCGACCATTGATACCATCCCCAAGCAGCTAATCCTACAAAAGAAGCATATAAAACCGCAGTTAAATATAAGTCTTTATATATAAACATACCTGTATAAATAATATCGACAAACACCCAAAGCACCCAAGTTGCGATATGTTTTCGACTTGTCCAATATGTGCCAAGTAAACTAAAAGCAGCCAATTGAGAGTCTAATAATGGCAATGCCGCATCGGTAAAATAATGCAAACTTAAACCAAATACCAACCCACCTACTGCTGTTATTACGACATGTAATAATATTTTATTCCGAGAAATAGGTTCTATTCGAATTTCATCATCTTGTTTTTTAGTTTTTGACCAATGATAAAAACCGTACATTCCTAAAAATACAAAGACTATTTGTAAAATGGTTTCACCATATAACTTATATTCAAAAAATAAGTAGCCATACACAATATAAGCAATAAGGTTTACACCCCAGCACCATATATGGCGACGAATAGTCAGCACCACACCAATGACACTAACAACAACCGCAAATATTTCTAAGGGAGACATAAATTAATCGATTCCATTCTTTTGGCACATTATGAAATTATTTGCTCGAATCTCAAGTATTCTCATGTAATTTTTATCTTATTCATTTGTGAACTTGCCAGTTTTGACTTCATTTTTAAGATTGATTACAACATCATGATGCCCAACCAACTTAAGTAAGGATACTTTATGTCTACGCAAGCTGTTCTTTCTATTACAGATTCAATTAAGAATATTCAGTTTCCTGCTTTCGATGGCTATATGCTTGCTGGCACACTTTACTCCCCTTTAAATGCTAAAGCACAAGTTGTAATAGCAAGTGCAACAGGTGTACCACAGCCGTTTTATCGACGTTTTGCTGAATATGCTATGTGCTTAGGCTACCAAGTTCTTTGTTTCGATTATCGTGGTGTTGCTCAATCTGCTCCCAAAACATTAAAAGACTTTCAAATGTCATATTTAGATTGGGGGAAATCTGACTTAGCTGGCGCAATCGATTACTTAAATCAGTTTAACTTACCTATTTTTATGGTTGGGCATTCTTATGGTGGTCAAGCTTTAGGTTTAGCATCCAATCATCATCTTATAAAAGCAATGTACTGCTTTGGTACTGGTGCTGGCTGGCATGGCTATATGCCTTTAAGTGAGCGTATTAAAGTTCAAGTCATTTGGAATATTGTTTTCCCTCCTATGGTCGCGGTTTCAGGCTATTTACCATGGAGTAAATTCAAAATGGGTGCAGACCTACCCAAGCATGTGTATCAACAATGGCGAAAATGGTGTAACAATCCAACCTATTGCTTCGGAGATCCTGAACATCAATATTTACACGATGTTTATGCTCAAATTAAAACACCTATTTATGCCGTTTCAGCACTAGATGATGCATGGGCACTACCTAAATCTCGCCATGCTTTTATGCAGCATTATACGCAAGCCCCTATGCATTATATTGATCTCACACCACAACAATATGATTTAAAAGAAATTGGACACATGGGCTATTTTAGAAAAGGCTCAGAAAAAATCTGGCAAGAAATTTTCGATACTTTTGATACACTAATTTGAATTATTGAATCTTATGTATTTATAAAAACTCTACACGCTATCATTTTTCACTCATGAGACTCAGGAAGACGATAGCTATATTGATGCTCTTTACCATCTCTATCTACATGAGTAATAAACACTCCATAGCGCCCCACATAATATTCTAAGGACTGATGATAAAATCCCCAATAAATAGACCACTCTTCTAAATCTAAATTGCGTACATTTGTTTGTGTTTGAATGGGCATCTTACTCAAAACATTTTTTTGAATATCTCCCGCATAATCTTTATTCATTTCATGAGTTTTAGATTCTAGAAATATGCTTGCAACATCATCAAAAAGTTGTTGTTCATATTCATCTACAACTTCCACAATTTCTTTAGGCGTGTTTGTGGTTGCTTTTGTTATCGAAACTTTGACAGAGTTTAATTTTGCAAAGTATTTAGATTTAAAAGCTTGATTGATTTTTATTTTGCAAAACACTTTCCAAAAAGCAAAAATAGCTATAATCAAAACAAGAAAAATTAGAAATTTAACCATAAGCGCACCCACGATTTGTATTCACGGCTTACACCCTTACTGTACATTATTTATATCAAAAAATAAAAAAACATCATTTATAAATTAGAAATACTGGTTTTATTTTATAAAATATTTAAACCTTAGTTTTCATTCTTTTTTATATTGAAGAAGGCAACTTATATTGCCTTCTTCAAAGACATCAACACCAATTAGTCACGTGTTTTAACATCAAATAATTCAATTTCAAAAATCAAGTTTGAATTGGCAGGAATCACATTACCCATCTTACGTGAACCATATGCTAAATGTGATGGAACGATTAACTTACGTTTCCCACCCACTTTCATGCCCATAATTCCTTGATCCCAACCTTTAATAACACGACCAGTACCAATGACCGTTTCAAAGTAATTACCACGATCTATTGAAGAATCGAACTTTGTACCATCTTCCAACCAACCCGTGTAATGCGTTGTAATCAATGCACCTTTAACTGCCTCTTTACCTGTGCCTTCTACAAGTTCAATAATTTCTAATTCTGTCGTCACGATATTCACCTATCAGCCAAATTTCAATATTTCAAATTATAAAGGAATTCTACAAGAGATATTCTCTAGTAGCAGATCAAATGCTTATTGCAACTGCGTCCACTCAATCACGGCTTGAGCATTATCACCAATTAAAGTCCACTCACCATCCATCACATTTAACTGCAACTGCATTGTGCGTTCACAAAGGGCTTGTATCGCTTCTGTTGTAGCAGGTGATAACTGCCAAACTTGAACATTTTTTAATGTTTTAAGTTTGCTATTACGTTTGTACCATTCATCTACAGATGAACCATAGGTTACAACTGCAACTTCTTTACAACGTGCACTTGCCTTTTTTACTTTATCTTCGTCTGGGCTACCCACTTCAATCCATTTTGTCAGCTGACCTGTTAAGTCTTTTTCCCAAAGCGCAGGTTCATCTGTTTCAAATAAATCTTTCGTGAATTCTAAAGCTTCATCGGCAAAACGAGCATACGCCAAAATACGTACCATTAAACGCTCAATGGTTTCAGATGGATGTAAAGCCATTGTCAATTGATAGTCACCATATTGATGAACATCCATATTGGCAATGTTTAAATCTGCTTTATAAATTGTTGCTTTAAGCGCCATGAAATTTTCCTCAAATTTGGCGCCTAGCATATAAGATTTCAACTATTTTTGCAGAAGAAGTTTTATCCTGTCTGCTCAATACGGCACTGAAAAAGTGCTTCTTCAAAACTTAACCAATCTTGTTCATTTTGATAAATAATTTCTATACGGCTATCTATGCCTTCTTGTGTAGTCTGATAATTAAATTGATTGGGATTAAAATTAAATGCTTTCCAACCCTGATCTGTATTAAATACCGCTTTAATTCGAAGCCAATCTTTTTGTTCACACAATAAATCAAGCACATCATAAAAATTGAATGTCCAACTTTTTGGCATTTTCCAACCTGCAACGCTATAGCCTTGTGCACTTTCTACATAATGATATGGCAATTGCTTAATCACAGGCTTTTCATCAGAAGCTAATGTTTTTTGTATTTTCAACAAAGGCTGAACCAGACGTTTACTGCCCGTATATAACTGATCTACATCCAGTAATTTTAATTCACCTTGAGAAATTAAGAGCCATTTTTGCTGATAGGCTTCATATTCTTTCTTCAAAGTTTCTAAAGCTAAGAAATCGGCTTCTAACATTAAATCTTGATGTGAAATTGCCACCACTTGTGCAACTTTCAACTGATCTTGATACAAGTTTTGCGTTGTCCATTCTGTATCGTGCAAACGTGAACCATCCACAACGGTAATCAAACTTCGCATACTTAAATGTTGTAACCAATGTGGCTCTGTTAACTGTTCTAATAATTGTGCAGGATGCCCTAAGCCAGTCGGTTCAATAAACAATCGATCAACTTTATTTTCAGAAATGAGTCGTGACAATGAAATTTGCATAGGCAGTTGACTACTGCAACACAAACATCCACCCAAAAGTTCTTGAACAGCATACCCCTCCGTTTGTGGCATGAGCTGTTGATCTATTCCTATTTGACCAAACTCATTCATGAGCACCGCCCACATTTCGCCTACAGGTTTTTGACGCAGTAAATTTTGTAATATTGTCGTTTTACCCGCACCGAGAAAACCCGAAATAATATGAGTAGGAATAGCTTGAGCTGGGGCAATTAATTTCAAAACATACTCACTTTAAATCGCAATTTTTCCATGCTACCAAGAAAAAGTTAGAGTTCAATCACAATTTTAAATTTCAACATACACAAACACTGAAGTAGTAATAAAAAATTACATAGCACTAAACATATTTCTTAAATATAGAATGTAAGTTTGTATTATTTACATTAAAACAAAGATTATTTTTCAACCAAAAATACATATTTCCAAACAAGTGATGAATATTTTTTACCCACAATATAACAAGAAAAAGACAAATTTAGACCTTATGTATTTACTAGGTTAATAGGAGTGTTTCGCTTTGTTGCTTTTATTGCTCAAAATACAATCGCAAACTAGCATAAGCGAACTCAATATCTATGTGATGGTAGATGTTGCTTATATATTTATATTAAATAAGGTTGCCAAAATGAAACTTACTCAAATTTTACTTGCTACAACTATCGCTGCTGCTGCCGCTACTACTTTCGCAGCTGAAGTACAAACACCGTCTCAACAATCTGAACAAGTTGTAGTTCAAGACCAAGCGTCTTCTGAGGTTGCTGCATCTGAAGTTGCAACTTCTGAAGCTGCTGCTCAATAATTATTTTTGAGTGCTCCTTTCTTCATTAAGTTCAATTTAGTTTTAGACTTAAATAAGAAATTTTAAATAGCTGAATTGATATCAATTCAGCTATTTTTTTATGTCTAATCACTTTAATGATAGAAAGAAATGATCATTTGATTATATTATTCAATTTCAAAATTTATTTATTACAATAATTATCAATGAGTTAAAAAACATCAAAGATTTTTCATTTACCGAATACACCCAAGTTTTACACTATCGCCTAGCTTGTTCATTCCAAGCGAATACTCGTTAATAGCACCAATGATTTGATTCATGATGGAACGGAAATTCGCTATGGCACATAAAACAAATTACAACACTGACGTTGCAATTTTAGGGGCTGGCCCAGTTGGTCTGACTATTGCCAATTATTTGAGCAAACAAGGTGTTCAAGTCACTGTTATTGAACAACTAGATCAATTAATTGACTACCCACGTGCAATTGGTATTGATGATGAGTCGTTAAGAACTATTCAATCTTTAGGTTTGGTTGATCAAGTACTTCCTCATACAACACCAAACCATGCCATGCGTTTCCTTACACCAAAGGGTCATTGCTTTGCAGATATTCAACCATTAACACGTGAGTTTGGTTTCTCACGTCGTAATGCGTTTATTCAGCCTCAAGTAGATAACGTATTACTCAATGGCTTAAAACAATACGAAAAAACTGAAGTTTTATTTTCACGTAACTTAACTGAGTTCACTCAAGATGCTCAAGGCGTGACTTTAAACATTCAAACTAAAGATCAACAAGAAGAAATCATTCGTGCAAAATATTTAATTGCATGTGATGGCGGCAACTCGATTGTACGTCGTACTTTAGACATTGGTTTCGATGGTAAAACTGCACCAAACCAATGGATTGTTATTGATATTGAAAATGATCCTCTGGCAACACCACATATTTATTTGTGTTGTGACCCTGTTCGTCCATACGTTTCGGCTGCACTACCACACGGTATCCGTCGTTTCGAATTTATGGTGATGCCAGGTGAAACTCAAGAAGAGTTAAGCAAACCAGAAAACATTGCAAAATTGCTTTCTAAAGTATTGCCAGATTCTGATGGTATTGAAGTGATTCGACAACGTGTTTACACACACAACGCGCGTATTGCAGACAAATTCCGTGTAGATCGTATTTTACTTGCAGGCGATGCCGCACACATTATGCCTGTATGGCAAGGTCAAGGTTATAACAGTGGTATGCGTGATGCCTTTAACCTTGCTTGGAAAATGGCACTCGTTGTTCAAGGTAAAGCGAGCCCTGATTTATTAGACAGCTATCAGGTTGAACGTAAAGATCATGCTAAAGCCATGATTGATCTTTCAGTGATGGCAGGTCATGTACTTGCGCCACCTAAAAAATGGCATGGTGTTGTACGTGATGGCATTGCATACGCCTTGAACTACATTAAACCAATTAAACAGTATTTATTGGAAATGCGTTTTAAACCAATGCCTCAATACAACGATGGTGCTTTACTTCCTCAAGCGAAGAAAACATCTCCTGTAGGCAAAATGTTTATTCAACCTGAAGTTAAGTTAGAGTCTGGTCAAACAGTATTGCTTGATGAAGTGATTGGTAATGATTTTGCGATTGTAGCTTGGGGTGTAGATCCGAAATGGGGTCTTTCAGAAAGCACGATGAAACAATGGCAAAAACTGGGTGTGAAATTCATTCAAGTGATTCCTGCTGTTCAATTGGGCAATGATAAACGCCAAAAGTTTGAAAATGTGATTACGATTGGTGACATAGGTACAGATATTCGTACTTGGTTTGGTAAAACTGAAGAATCTGTGGTTATTTTACGCCCTGACCGTTTCGTTGCTGCGCTTGCGATTCCGCAAACACTGGAACGTACAAGCCAAGCTTTGTTCTCTAAAATGCATGTAAGCTAAGTTAGGCTTCATCATAAAAAACCACGCAAATGCGTGGTTTTTTTTTAATTAGTAGAAATCAGCTCAATATCTTTATATTCAACTAATTTATATTTTTCAGCATTTGAGTCTAATTTCAATAATGCTTTATCACCAATCATTTCAATTAAATACCATTTTTCTTTATTGTCTTTCATCTGAACAATAGAGAAAAATAAATCAGGTCTTTTTATTATCTTATCTTTCTCAAATTTTGAAATTAATGAAGGTATTGTAAAAAAACCTATCACGCAAATGATATACCCTATAGGAATATTATTTTTAATTTTCGAGGAAGTCTTTTCATTGTATAAAATATTTTGTTCAGCAAGGTTTTGGTGAATTTTAAAATTCAGAGCATAAAAAGTTGTCATCAATAAGACTAATAAATTTATAAGATGGTCTTTATACGTTCCAAAGAATTGAGCCAAATCAAAGTAAAAAAAATATAAGACTACGCTATAAACAAAAGCTAAAAGTAAGGTGAAAAAACTAGCCCCAAATGCGCTTGTATTAGGTATAAAAGAAGCAACTATTCCACCTAAAGTTACAGATACTAAAATTTGAACTGAAAAAACTATAATATAAATTGGTGATAAATTACCGACGACCCATGCTAAATTAAGTTCTTGAAAAACTAAAATTTTTATCCAGTATGCAAATGCTAAACAAATGAAATAAAGTACTGTAACAAACTCAAACAGAGTCAAATTAAAATTTTCTGATATTTTTATATTCATAAAAAAAGGAACAACAATTATGCTATTCCTTTAATTTACAACAACTTTCATTAAAAACCTAAATAAAACTGATCTTTTAGCACTTTTAAAATCAAATCAATCGCAGCATTTTTTTGCCCTTTCGGATAACTCGCATACAGCTCAATCATCGGCAAAGGCTCAATGGTATTTTTCACCACAATTTTATCGCCCAAAAGTGGAATCACATAAGCAGGCACCAAACTCCAACCAACCCCCATTCCAACTAAATTTACATTCAATAAAATATTCGTTGAATGCTGAACCACATTTACATTCAATTTAGACTTTTTGAAAAAGTCCTGAATAATTTTATGTAATTGAGGCGATGCACCTTCATCACTAATCACAAATTTTTGCTGGTTAAAACTCTTAATACTTACGCTTTTTTGTGCAGCAACAGGTGAATCTTTAGGAACAATTAAAGCCAAAGGCTCTCTAAATATTTCCACAAATTCTAAATCTTCGGAATCATCCACATAGCGAGTAAAGGCAATATCTAAATTCCCTTTTTTTAAGGCTTTAAACTGATCTGCATCGGTTTGACTATGAAAATGAATATTCAAATCAGGGAACTGAGCACGAATATTCGGCATAATATAAGGAAACACCTTCATTTCCGCTACGGGCACAAAGCCGATATTCAGCTGTAAATCATTCTTTTTCGCCACTTTACGTGCATCTTCAATGGCTTGCTCTGCATGTTCAAGTGAAAGTAAAGCTTGCTTTAAAAAAGCTTGCCCTTCTGCTGTTAGCTCCACTTTTCTATTAGTACGAACTAACAATTGCACACCAACTTCATGCTCTAAATCTTTAATTTGCTGACTTAATGAAGGTTGTACAGTACACATACGTTGTGCAGCTTTAGTAAAGTTCAACTCTTCTGCAACAGCAACAAAATATCGTAAGTGTCGTAATTCCATGTATATCTCCTATGCACTTTGTTTTTGACGGAGTGCAGGTGCAACGGTAGCTCTGTAAACCAATAACGTTAAAACAATAATCACGCTACAGAGTAAAAATGTATTTTGAAAACCCATCCAAGAAATGAAGATTCCCATAATGACTGAACCAACAGCCAAGCCAATATCAAATAAAGTGAAGAATGTAGAAATTGCATGTCCCATTCGCATTTTAGGAACACTTTGAATAGCAACTGTCTGTAAACATGGAAACAATGTCCCATAACCTATTCCAATAAATACCGCAGATAACCAAAGTGTCCATTGATTATTCACAAAACTGACAATAACCATGCCTATCGCAAAAAAAATGAATGACGGGTACATCACTGCACTTGGCCCTTTACGGTCAAACATCTTGCCTACAAATGGACGAACAACAATCATAGAAACTGCAAAAACAATGAAGAAAATACTCGCGTATTCAAAGAGATTTTTACTTTCACTGTAAGCTGTAATAAAGCTTAAAATACTTGAATAAGTTAAGGCTGTAAGTAAAGCCACTAATCCAACAGGAATAACTTTCGTTTCTACAATGTCATGCAAGTTAAGCTTTTGCTTTACTTGAATATCTTTAACTTCATAAGGCTGTTCAGGTATTTTTAGCATTAAACAAAAAATAAAACCTACCGCCATTAAAATGGACAACAATGCGAATAAGGTATTAAAACTTGCATATTGAATAACAGTTAAGGCAATTAATGGTCCAATCACAACACCAAGGTTGGTCGACATTACAAAATATCCCATACCCTCACCTTTACGGTGCTCAGGAATGAAGTCATTTGCAATAGGAACAGTAACTGTCGTTAATATACTGAACCAAAACCCATGTAAAAAACGCACAAGTAATAAAGACCACATACTATCAATCCAGATATAACTCAAAGCGAATAATACAAAGAGCAACTCCGAACCTCTAAATGTGAGTTTTTTCCCTAGTTTTTGGCTAATTAACCCTGAAAATGGTCGAATAGATATAGATGAAACAAGAAATAATGTAAGTGCTAAACCTGCTTGCTCAATTGTTCCACCCAAATCTTTCATAATATAAATGGGTAAAACAGCAAGTAATGCAAAATAATAGGTAAATAGAAATAGATTATTAAATACACATAAGATAAATGATTTATTCCACAACTGTTGCTGAGTAGTATCGTTCATTATTTTTATCCCATTACTCAGCAGCGTTTTTAATCAATATTGGACTTAACACAAAATCGACTAATTCTGAAATATAGACTTCATCTGGAATTTTATTAAAAAAGATAATTTGATAATGCAAAGGTGCATACAAACTATCGAGCATCAGTTCAAATGAATAATCCGCAATAATTTCATTACGCGCTATCGAATGTTGAAGCAGTTTCCTCACTTGTTCACGGCGTGGCAATAAATATTGTTGGAAAAACTTCCCGGCAGATTTTCGATGTTCTGCCATAACCACCAATAAGGCACGACCAACCCCTTGGCTTAATGCGTGGCTCAATTTAAGAAGTTGTTGCTGCAAATTAAATGTTAAAGACTGATCAAAATCTAAATCAAAAACTGATTCTGTTTTATAACCAAATGCTGAAAAAACTAAATCAGATTTGTGCTTCCACCAACGGTATATTGTTGATTTACCTACCCCTGCTCGGGCTGCAACATCTTCAATAGTCAGCTTTGTATATTCCATTTCTTCTAGCGCTTCAATAACAGCATTCAAAATTTCATGCTGTTTACGCGAACACTTTTCTTCCATGTGCATCACCACAAAACGATACGTATCGTTTTATTTTATAGTATTCAAACTATATGCCTCTATACAACTTAAGGTGTATACATATTTTCCCATAAAAAAAGACTCCTTTAAGGAGCCTTTTCTTACCACGTAAAACTTAACGTGCTTTTTTATAAATACTGCAAGAAGGATGATGACTTTCTTGAAGACGAGCAACCTTACGATGCTCTGCCGACTCAAAACGGCAACGTTTCCAATCATTATCTAAATTTAGTGCAGGAATTTGTTTTGGTTTTCCTACTTCATCTACAGCAACCATTGTGAAATAGCAGCTGTTTGTATGACGTACTGTACGCTTTTGAATATTTTGCGCTTCTACACGAATACCAATTTCCATAGAAGTACGACCAACATGATTGACACTTGCAAGGAATGTCACCATTTCACCCACATGAATAGGTTCTTTAAACGTTACTTTATCTACAGAAAGCGTAACAACATAACTACCCGAATAACGGCTTGCACATGCGTACGCTACCTGATCGAGTAATTTTAAAATTGTTCCACCATGAACATTACCTGAAAAGTTTGCCATGTCTGGTGTCATTAAAACTGACATTGTAAGCTCAGACTGATCTTCTAATATTGGGGCAATTTGATCTAATGGGGACATTACGTTCTCTAGACTCTTTTAAAGACAATAAGATATGTGAATAATATTATATCGCTTTTTTTAATCATTTTTCCGTTTGCTTATCTAAAAATGTCATCATTATTTTTTATAATGATTAGTACATCATTCACAAAAATGTATAATAATTTACTCGCCTATCGTTTTAATTTATTGTTTCCGTAATTTTTTTTATTGAATAAAACAAAAAAACATAATATTCAATAGTTTTTAAAATACAAAAAAGAAACATTTAGCAATGCATTCGGTAAATTATCCTATCTACCGAATTCATTGGATAAATTTAAAACTACTTGATTGCTCTAGGTACAAGTCTCAACATCTCCTGTGCAATGTTTCCATATTTAATTATATTTTTTCCATCCAAAATTGCTTCTATTTCAAATGAACCGTCAACATTTTTATTAATTACTGTAAACACAACATTTTCTATCGTTGCCATCATCACATCTGAACCAATACCAATTTTATTCATAAATCATCCTGTTATTGATTATCCAATATCTTTGAAATTAAAAATTATAAACATCCATTCAAACGATAAAATTATAATTAAATACAACCAAACGTTAAACATAAATTATTGAATTAATTGGTAGATTTTTAATAAAATTGCAACACTTATAGAAATTACATCTAACTTAAGATAAATAAAATAGATTTTTCAATATTTTATTTTCATATAAATTTTTCTTAAGTATTCTGTAATATAAAAAAAGACCTAATAAAAGTAGGTCTTTGAAATTCAGCCAATCTATTCTTCTGTAATAAAACGATCTGAATTCTTTACAACGGAATAATTATCTATAAGTTGTTTTAATTTAGGAATGATTTGATTAGTCGCATTTTGTCCTGCAAGCATCGTTTGTTCACGACCACTCACATCAAAAATATGCACTTTTTCACGCAAATCAGGTTGAATAATGATATCTGCTTCTTTTAATTCTTCATGTGCTAACTGCTTCTGCATAATATTAATATTCTGATTAAACAATCCCCAAACATTCGAGGTCTCTGTATGAACAGGTTGTGCCAATATATCTACAGCAATAATAATATCTGCACCTAACTCCTTTGCAATTTCAACAGGTACAGGGCTAACTAAACCACCATCTACATATTCATCATCGCCAATTTTTGTGGGTATAAACATACTAGGAATTGCAACCGAAGCCCTTACAGCTTGTCCTGTATTGCCATAATTAAAAACAACTTTTTTCCCTTCTTTAAGCTCCGTTGCAACAACATACATTGGCGTTTTTAAAGCTTGTAATGGCGTATTATTCACTTGCTCATTCATAAAATTTTCAACTTTTTGTCCTTCAAAAAAGCCTTTTCTATCAATAGTTACATCACGAACATCATTTGCTTTTAAATTTAATGCAACTTCTCTTAACTCTGCTGCATTCTTACCACTGGCATACAGTGAACCCACAATACTTCCTGCGCTTGTACCCACAATAAAATCTGGGTAAATATGATTTTTTTCCAAAACTTCAATAGCACCAATATGAGCATAACCTCTTGCTCCACCACTTCCTAAAACCAATGCAACAACTGGCTGTGTTGAATCTTTCTTATTCTTTCTAAAATCTATTCGATTAGATACTTCTCGAGCATCTTCCACAGTATTATTCGCCATTAATTTTGACTTATTATTTTGCTGAACTGAAGAAAGACTTTGACAGCCCGTAAGTAATACAACGGTACATGCAAATATAAGATTTAACTTCAACATCTTGCCTTTCATTTTTAAATTGATCGCTTATACCATACTATTAATTTATGGATAAATTTAAGATTTCTAATTTAACTTTGTTTCAATTTTTCTAAATCATTCACTACTTAATTATTTAATCAAAAAAAAAGCCTCTATAAAAGAGGCTGTTTAGACGTTAAAAAATTACCAAATATCTGAATTTACTTTGTCTTTAAATTGAGGATGTTCATCCAACTTAAACACAGGCTCTTTAATTCCTCTTTTCAACTGTGCTCTGTAGTCTTTCAACAACATCATAAAGAATGGCGTTAACAATACAATCGCTAATAAGTTAATGCATGCCATACTTCCCATAAATAAGTCAGCCATAGACCAAATTAATGGAACACTTGTAATCGCGCCAAAATAAACCATAACCAATACAAAAACACGGAAAATAAACATCAAATGCTTATTATTATTAATAAATTGGATGTTTCCTTCGGCATAAGCATAGTTACCAATGATAGAAGAAAATGCAAACATAAATAAAATGATTGCTAAGAAATCTCCACCCCACATACCAATCTGACTTTCCAATGCCATTTGAGTTAAAGTCACACCCTCAAAGCCAGCATCATGATACATACCCGAAACTAAAATAATAATTGCGGTACATGTACAAACGACAAAAGTATCTACAAACACACCCAACATCTGCACCAAACCTTGGTTTACAGGATGTTTTACATCAGATGCTGCCGCGGCATTAGGTGCAGACCCCATACCTGCTTCATTTGAGAATAATCCACGCTTAATCCCTTGCATCATTGCCATTGAGACCATAGCACCAAAGAAACCACCTGCTGCCGCATCAAACTCAAAAGCTTTGCTCAAAATTAAGTGAAAGACATCTGGTAAAATATTGTAGTTACTGACTGCAATATACAGTGCGACAGCCAAATACAATAAAGCCATTAATGGCACAACACTTTCGGCAACTTTTGCAATACGCTTAATACCGCCAAAAATAACCAATGCTGTTAAGAAAACAAGTGCTAAACCAACCCACGAAACTTCTAAATGTAGGTTACCCAATGATAAAACTGGGTTTGTTTTATTCCATCCCCAAGCATGCGAGGTTGCACCAATAATTGCATTGGCTTGTACTGCATTAAAAACAAAGCCATAAGTGAAAATTAAAGAAACGGCAAAAACAACACCCAACCACTTTTTCTTTAAACCCTGAGTAATATAATATGCAGGACCACCACGAAATTGTTGATTTTGTTTATCACGAATTTTAAACAACTGAGCCAGTGATGACTCTACAACAGCAGAACTCATACCAAGTAATGCTGTTACCCACATCCAAAATACTGCCCCAGGACCACCAATTGCGATAGCAATAGCAACGCCCGCAACATTTCCCACACCTACACGACTCGCCAGCCCTGTCACAAATGCCTGAAATGGTGTAATACCATGCGCATCATCGCCTTCTTTACGGCTGCTTTTCATTACCTTTAAACTATGAAATAGCATGCGTATCTGCACACCACCTGTAATCACTGTATAAAAGCCACCTACAGCTAAAAGAAAGATAACTAAAAAATCCCATAGTGGCGTATTTAGCGTATTCACCAAAGCCAATAAGCGTTCGTTCAAATGCTCATCCATATGCAGTCCTACAAGCTTAAAATTAAAATTATGATTAGAACCTGTTCATATTTATTAAAAATATATTCACGTCCTAAAATGTGGACGCATTATGCATTTTTATGAACAATTTTTTAATTATCTTTTACAATTTACTAATAAACTGCAGAATAAACAAACAAAAAAACAGGAGCAAATAGCTCCTGTTCTTCAATTTAAACTTAAATGCTTAAATTAGAAATTGTACTTAGCCATAAAGCCTACGCGATCATCATTGTATTTATCGCCTGCAAAGGTTTTACGATCACCTTTCACATATTCAACACCAAAATCAATTGGCTTAACAGGTGAATAAATAAAGTTGATCCAAGCTTGTGACAATGTTTTATTTTCAGTCGCATTTACAGCGGATTTAGCATAAGTAGTATCATCATCAGCAATGATTGCACCATAAGCCAAAGTTGTACGTAATTTTGGTGAAATTTGATAAGTGGCACCAATATTTGCAGCAATCGCTTCATTTTGATTAATTGAATTACCTTCAACTAAATATGATTTATTACTACCAATTAAATAATTAGTATTACCTTTAACATAAGACACATCAACACCAAGCTTTAAAGGTTCAATTGGTTTAAATGACACTCCACCAGCCACACCAAAACCAACTTTTTTATCATTCGCAGTATCATCTTTATACTGTTCAACAAATGCACGAGCAGATGCTTCACCACCAGTAAATCCTTGAACAACTTTAGCAGTCAATACAGGAACTGAATATTTCGTATTTGACGTAGTTGTATATGTTTCCTTTGCTGCATCGTAAGTCGCTGATGATATACCAGCACCTTTCCCTTGTTCAGCAGAGAAAATTAATTTTGTTTTAGGCGCAACATTAAAACCATAACGAACTTGTGGAAGACGTGCTGTCCCCGTACCAACGTTAGTTGAGAAATCAATCATTTCAGGTGAGTAACCACCTAAGAAGTTAGACGTTGTTTGACCTACTAACCAATTATTATACGTTAAGTATGCATGACGCACTCGTACAGCAGTACCTGTAGAATCTTCAGTTTTTCCAGCAAAGTCAATTTCAACTTTACCGCCTACATCTGCTCCTTCCACGTTTGTTTTAAAATCTAAACCTAAACGAGTTGTTTTAGCTGTAGAACGTAATTTATCTTTTGTAGCCCCTGTAGTAGAAGCTACACTACTAAAGTCACTATCTGCACCTTCAATGATATAGTTTGCATCTGCACGTACAAAACCATAAAGATTTACATTTGCACCAGCTTTAGACTTTAAACCAGCTAAACCTGATTGTGCTGGTGCAGCTTTTACTTGCTCAATTTGAGAAGCTTGCTGTAATTGCACTTGTTGCTGCTGCTGAATAAGTGTTTTTAGTGTTTCAACTTCTTGACGAAGCTGTTGAATTTGTTTTTGCTCTGCTGTTGCAGCATTTGCAACCGTGCTTAACATTAAAACTGATACAGTTGCCGCTAAGCTTTTTGCTACAAACTTAGTCGTTAGCAATTGACTCATGAAATTCTCCAAAATTTAAAATTGCGTCCGTGACTTTTTCTTTCAAGGTTATTTATATATTCCCAATAACCAAAAACTCAAAAGCTTTATAGATGAAACATCCGTATACAGAAGCTTAAAATATAATTATTACAACTTGTGTAATTTAGTTATTAATTCAATCCATGAATAAAACACTTCTCGAATTATGGATTTAATGTAACAAGTTCTTACCAATATTAAAATCAGTTTTACTGAATTACTTATAAAAAAAATATTAATATTTTTTATTAAAAATAACAAACCATTGTTTTTTAACAAAATTTAAAACAATGAAAATCCAGAAAAAATCTTAACTATACACTTATGTATTATATTTATTTTTTAAATACTAAGCTATTTAGTTGATATTTAATACACATTTAAAAATAAAATAAATTTCCGATAACTTTCTAACCTAAAATTAGAATTTAATATTTAAAAATTACATGAAAGTTATATGAAACAACATAAAGAAATGAAAATTTTTCCGAAAATCTATGTAATACCATTTTAAAATCTATAACTTTACTTAAAGACAAATTTAATATGTACATAGTATTATCTTAGTCATCGTTTCGGTTCACCCCAAAACAAACTTAAAACTTAAAATATTCACCATATATTATTCAAGGATCTGCTTTGAAATCTTGGCTTATACGTCTAAAACAAACAACTTACAACACGACGTTTATGTATAGCATTAGAATGATCATTGCATTCTCAGGTACGGCTTTTTTACCCTATTTTATGGGAAACCAACTTGCAACTATTCCCTTAACCTTAGGTGTTGTAGCGGCAGGTATCAGCGATATTGATGACAGATTTTCTGCGCGTATTCAAAACCAGCTTTATACCTACTTAGGTTTTTTCATTACCGCCACATCTATTCAATTACTGTTCCCTCATCCATTTTTATTTGCTTGTGGATTAATTATATCCTGCATTTGTTTAATATTATTAGGCTCTTTAGGTCGTAGATACGCCACCATTGCCTATGGTTGTTTAATTGTTTCTGTCTATTCCATGTTAGGCGTTCATATATTTGAAAGTTGGTATATGCAACCCTCTTTATTGGTAATTGGTGCCGCATGGTATGGACTCATTTCAACTATTAGCTTTTTACTTTTTCCTGTTCGAGAAGTACAAGATAAACTTTCTTTATGTTATTCATCATTAGGTGACTTTTTATTTGCGAAATCAAACCTTTTTGATGTCGATATGACACCAAAGAGTTATCAGCAAAGTATGATTGATCTTTCATTAGAAAATGGAACATTAGTCGGAATTTTTAACCAAATGAAGACTGCTTTACTCACACGTTTAAAGGGCGATCGTGGGCAAAAAGATACCCGTCGTAGCTTACAATACTATTTTGTTGCTCAAGATATTCATGAACGTGCAGACTCAGCACATATCGACTATCAAAAACTAGCTAAAATATTCGAACACAGCGATGTACTTTTTCGTTTTCAACGTATCTTATCTTTACAAGGCAAAGCCTGTAAGGATTTAAGTCAAAGTATTTTGAAACGTGAAGTTTACAATCATAACCAGCGTTTTAAGCATGCTTTTCAAAACCTAAAACACTCTCTTGAAAAGTTAAAAACAGATGATGCTTTTGATCAAATTTGGGTAAATTCACTTTATTCTTTATATCAAAACCTCAAATCGATCGATGCCCAGCTTAAAAATTTAGAAACAGAACGAACTATTTCGCTCGAAAAATCTAAACACATTGAAAATCAACTTAAAGATGATGATTTAAAAGGTTGGGATGATATTGTTGTTCGTATAAAACAAAATCTTACTCCTGAATCAGTTTTGTTCCGTCATGCTATTCGTATGTCTGTCGTACTTTTAGTTTCGTATATTTTTGTACAAATTACAGATATTCAATATGGATACTGGGTGCTTTTAACTGCATTATTTGTCATTCAACCTAACTTCAACGCAACCAAACGTCGCTTACGCCTAAGAATTGTAGGTACACTTATCGGTATTATTATTGGTTATGCAATTTTGTACTTTATTCCATCTGTAGAAGGACAATTACTTCTACTTATTATTAGTGGTGTTTTATTTTTTGAATTACGTAGTAAACAGTATGCTCAAGCAACTGCATTTATTACTATTTTAGCCCTTATTAACTTTAATTTAGATGGATTAGGTTTTGCAGCTGCCTTTCCTAGAATGCTTGATACCCTTATTGGCTGCGCACTCGCATGGCTTGGTGTCACTTTTATTTTTCCAGACTGGAAATTCCGACGTTTACCGCGCAATATTTCACGTTCACTCAATGCTCAAAGCAACTATTTGTCTGAAATTATTGAGCAATATAAAACAGGTCGAAATAACGGTTTAACTTATCGTATTGTTCGTCGCGCTGCTCACAACACAGATGCGGATGTTGCATCACTCATATCTACCTTGGCTACAGAACCAGATTTTGATCCAGATCAAAAAATTCTCGCCTTTGAATTTCTATGCTTAAACCATACTTTCTTAAGTTATATTGCAGCTTTGGGTGCACATAGAGAAAAAATTCAAGATCAAGAGATTTTGGCATTGCTAGATAAAGCACTCAATGATATTAATGGTGCATTACTTCGAGATGAAGTACCCGATTTAAGTGCTCAAAACATGCTACAAAAAATTCGTCAACGCTTAACGCTAAATACAGATGAAGATCAAAAATCTCTCATTATTTTACAGCAATTATCTTTGATGATGAGTATATTGAATCAACTTAGTCGCTTAAAGCAAAGTTTGAGTCATGATAGAGATGAACATTCCACAGAATTAGCATCTTTATAAATAGGATGAATATGCAACAATATACTCCTGAAATGTCTCAATTAATGCTACACTTTTTACAGTTCTAAATTTGTTAATTTCACTATGACCGCGAAAAATTTATACGCTTATACATTACACCCTGTAAACTACGAAATCTCTGAAGCTGAGCAACGTAATGCTCAACTTACAATTTGGCGTAGTACCAATAAAATTGGCATGAAAGCTTGGGCTATCATGGGGGTTGTTGCCTTACTTTCGATTCTAGGCATTGTTCTACTAAAAAACTATTCAACTATTTTCTGTTGGGTTGCTCTTATCAGTGTTGTTACATACTACCTAGTACGTCGCTTTGGTCTAGAATGGTATGTTAAACGCAAAATGAATGAGTTCCCTGTTCAAGAAATTGCAGGTATCCGTTTAGGCGTTCAACCTCATGGTATCGTAATGCGTCAGAAAATGGGGCTTCAAGAAGGCGTTGGTAGCGTTTCTTGGACAGACATTTATGAATGGTACAACACACCTGATTTCCTTTTAGTTAACTTCAAGGTTAAAGATCAACAAGGTGCATACATTCTTCCAAAACGCTTAGACTCTAAAAACTTTTCTTTTAATACAATTCGCAAACACTTAAAAGAAACAGTGGGTGAAGCTAAAAGCATTTAATTGCTAAAATAAAAATTGACCTCCTTTATAGGAGGTTTATTTTTATTAATCACATATTGAGAATAATTATTATTTAAATAATTCACTATTACTTCAAAATCTTGATATATAATTGAGAATAATTCTTCCTATCACTACAACGTCTCATGTTTAAGAAAACATTTTTTCAAATACATTGGTTCCTAGGAATTAGTGCTGGTCTTATCCTTTCTCTTATGGGGGTTACAGGTGCCATTTATTCATATGAACAACAAATTCTAAAAGCAATTAATCAAGACAGTTATGTTGTTCAAGTACAAAACACAGAAAAACTAACACCTGCTCAAATTTTTCAACAATTTAGCCAAGAAAACCCGACAACAAAAATTAATAGTATTACCATTTCTAAAGATCCTGAAGCATCATCAACGGTTAACATTGCAAAAGAAGGTGCACGTCGTGGCGTAAATATCATGATTAACCCCTATACAGCTGAAGTACTACCTGAAATCAAAGGACAAAAATTCTTTCAATTTATTCAGCAATTACACCGTAATTTAACTGTTGGCCCTATAGGTAAACAAATTACGGGTGCGTGTACACTTATCTTAATTTTCTTTGTATTAAGTGGACTATATTTACGCTGGCCAAAAAAACACTCGATTAAACAATGGTTTGCTATTAAGCCTAAACTTAAAGGTCGCAACTTCATTTGGGACTTACACGCAGTTGTAGGGACTTGGGTTGTCATTTTCTATCTTTTACTTGCATGTACTGGACTCTATTGGTCGTATGATTGGTGGCGTAATGGCATGTTTAAAGTACTTGGTGTAGAACGCCCTCAAGCTCAAATGCAGATGAATCAACCACGCCCGCAAGGTGCTAATGCAGAAAATCAAGCAACACGTGGTGAAAATCCTGAATCGAGAGAAAAGAAAGAAGTAAAAACACTACAACCTGAACAAATTAGTATAGCTTTAACACAAGCTTGGACAGGTTTTAATAGCCAAATTGGACGTGATTACTCTACTCTTACCTTAACCATTCCTAAAAAACCAAATGGTGAAATGGAGTTAAGTTTTGTCGATGCTGTTGCACAACACGAACGTGCTCGCAATAAAGCAACTTTTGACTACAAAACATCTCAACTCAAAGATATTGAACTTTATGAAGATAAAAAGTTAAATGAAAAAATCATGAGCAGCATGCTTCCTGTACATCGTGGTAGTTTCTTTGGCCCTATCTATCAATTCTTTGCAATGATTTCTGCATTATTAATGCCTTTATTCTTTGTCACAGGTTGGATGCTCTACCTTAAACGTCGCAAGCAAAAGAAACTCACCCTTGCTGCACGTAACACTCAATCAAGTTTCATCATAGATCCAAATGCAAAGCCATGGCTTATTGTTTATGCATCTCAAACAGGTGTTTCAGAACAACTTGCATGGAGTACTGCAACTAGCCTACAAGAAGCACACCAGCCTGTAACAGTTAAATCTGCACAACAAGTGAGCCTAGAAGATTTACAAAATGTAGAACAAGCTTTATTCGTTGCAAGCACCTATGGCACAGGTGATGCACCTGATTTAGCCTCTAGCTTTGAGAAAAAAGTAATGAGCTCTTCTGCAAATTTAAGTCATTTAAGCTTTGCGGTGCTTGCTTTAGGTTCAAAAGAATATGCGGAAACTTATTGTAGTTTTGGTCATGCGATTAACACATGGCTTAAAAACAATAATGCGCATTCACTTTTTGATGTTATCGAAGTAGATAATGCAAATAAAGATCATATTAAGCAATGGAATGAAGCACTTGCTCACTCAACTAAACTAGATTTACAACATGTTTCAATTGATAAAACATTCGATCAATGGACACTCAAAAATCGTACCCTATTAAATACAAATAGTTTAGGTGCACCTGCATTTAGTCTTGAACTAACCCCTTCTCATGATGCAATTTGGCAAGCGGGTGATATTGCTGAAATTCAACCTGGAAATAGTGCCGAAAGAATTCAACAATTCATGCAAAAGCATCACATTGCTGAAAGCTCAAAAGTAGACTCTTCTGGTATCCGTATTGAAACAGCACTCCTCTACAAAGATCTAACATGTGAAATTGAACCTTTTGCAAATCTAGATCACTTACTAGAGCAATTAACTGATTTAGCTACTCGTGAATATTCAATTGCAAGTATTCCATCTCAACAAGTTTTAAGGCTTGTTGTACGTCAACAATCGAATACTCTTGGGCAACTTGGTTTAGGTTCAGGCTGGTTAACGGAACACTCAAAATTGAATACCACTATTCGTTTGCGTATTCGTACCAATGAGTCATTTCATCTTATCGATGATAATAGACCAATTATCTGTATTGGTAACGGTACAGGCATTGCAGGTTTAATGAGCCTACTTCATGCTAGAGTTCGTCAAGATTACTCACAAAACTGGCTCATTTTTGGTGAACGTCAAATTCAACATGATTACTTCTTCCAAGAAACGATAGAGGCTTGGAAAAATATGGGAATGCTACAACATTTAGATTTAGCCTTCTCTAGAGACCAAGCTGAAAAAATCTATGTTCATCACAAATTATCGGAACATGCAGATGAGCTTAAAAAATGGATTAATGACGGTGCAGTGATTTATGTGTGCGGCAGCATTGAAGGTATGGCTTCCGATGTAGATCGTACATTAAATGAAATTTTAGGTGAAAATACTCTTGACCAATTACGCCAAGATGGACGTTATAAACGAGATGTTTATTAATCCATTTAATCTATGATTTAAGCACAATAATTCACTAAAAAACCGAGTTCGAGGGCTCGGTTTTTTTAATACTTTTATCAACATAACATTTAGATATATAATTTAGTAAATAACACAATTACTATGCTCTCTTATAACTCTAGAACAATTCTATTCTTCAATGATATCTATCTGATAAATTTATGAAATTCTTATTAAGCTATGATTCCCATATAAACCAATAGCATAATCTTTTAGGATTATTGTATCTAAAAAATGGGAATAATGAATAAACGTAATAAACGTAATAAACGTAATAAACGTAATAAACGTAATAAACGTAATAAACGTAATAAACGTAATAAACGTAATAAACGTAATAAACGTAATAAACGTAATAAACGTAATAAACGTAATAAACGATAGGTTCGAATTAAATTTGGTAATTTACTTGATAAAAATATGAATTGTATAAAAGATATGACTATAAAATTTAATAATATATTTCTAATTATATTTAAATATATGGTGGGCGCTGACGGGATCGAACCGCCGACATTCTGCTTGTAAGGCAGACGCTCTACCAACTGAGCTAAGCGCCCTGAGGAGTAAAAATAATATATTATTTTTACGATGCAAGATAAACGAATTACGTAGTCTTGGCATTTTGATCACATTTTTCACATCAGGGAATGAAAAATGGCGCAGCGGACGGGACTCGAACCCGCGACCCTCGGCGTGACAGGCCGATATTCTAACCAACTGAACTACCGCTGCATCGCTATACTTATTACTAAGTATTTATCTTATAAATAAGATATGGTGGGCGCTGACGGGATCGAACCGCCGACATTCTGCTTGTAAGGCAGACGCTCTACCAACTGAGCTAAGCGCCCTTAAAGGGTCAAACATTTAGACTTTAAAATGGCGCAGCGGACGGGACTCGAACCCGCGACCCTCGGCGTGACAGGCCGATATTCTAACCAACTGAACTACCGCTGCATCAAAAAATCTGGTGGGCGCTGACGGGATCGAACCGCCGACATTCTGCTTGTAAGGCAGACGCTCTACCAACTGAGCTAAGCGCCCTTTAAAAGGTCTATTACGTAAATGGCGCAGCGGACGGGACTCGAACCCGCGACCCTCGGCGTGACAGGCCGATATTCTAACCAACTGAACTACCGCTGCACTTACATAATATCTCTATTAAAGCACAAACAATGTATTAAGAACTTAAAATGGCGCAGCGGACGGGACTCGAACCCGCGACCCTCGGCGTGACAGGCCGATATTCTAACCAACTGAACTACCGCTGCACTATAAGTATCTTAACTTTGAAAGAAGCTTGGTGGGCGCTGACGGGATCGAACCGCCGACATTCTGCTTGTAAGGCAGACGCTCTACCAACTGAGCTAAGCGCCCTTTCAAATCGACTTCATCGCTTGATGAGGTGCATTATAGAGAATCCTGACAGTCTGTCAAACGCTTTTGTAACTGTTTTCCACATTTTCAGCTTGAGTGATTAAAAAATAGGTTATTCGATTCAAAAACAAGCAAATTTCATGATTTTTTTAGAAAAAAATACTTGTTTCTATCCTTTTCACTCACATCTTGTTTTAACTTAAATACAAAAAATAGGATATTTTTAGGTGTTTTTTAAATATTGAGCAATTTTTTTTCAGAAATATAGACTAATGCTTTTTCTGAAATCAAATTAAATAGCTCAATCACATCTACATTTCTCATTCGAATACAACCATGAGACTTTGGAATGCCCATTGGTTCTGTATCTGGCGTTCCATGTATATAGATATAACGCTTAAATGTGTCACACCCTTCACCTAAATTAAATCCTTCCTCCAACCCACTTAACCAAAGTATGCGAGATAAAATCCAGTCTTTTTCAGGAAATGCTTCCGCTAAATCTTGATTATAAATTTCGCCTGTTTCTTGACGTGCAATAAATACTGTATTTTCTGGTGAGTTTTCACCTACTTTTATAGCAATTTCATGCCATCCTCTTGGTGTTTTTCCTGAATTCTCTTTTTCACCAATACCATTTAGACCGCTAGAAATAACATAAAGTTTTTTATGTTTCGGTAAATATAAAATCTGCTCTTCTAAATCAATTAAAATATCTGCTTGTTCTAGAGTATATTTCATTTTTCTTTATGACCTCCCTCAAGCTCTGGTTCTGGTCTTAACCATAACCAAATTGCAACTATCAACATAGTAACGTCTGTGAAAACTTTAACAGCAAGCGGTGCACTGGTAAATAACATCAGAATACCGCTTGCAAGCATCATAATACTTGCAAACCATTTTGCTTTTCTTGGCACAGTTCCATTTGCACGCCATGCTTTTAATGTAGAACCGTATTTAGGATGATTCAATAACCATGCATCCATTTGTGGCCACCCCTTAGATGCCGCCCATGCTGCTAAAATAAGAAAAACCGTTGTTGGCATACCTGGCAACAATGCCCCAATGAAGCCAAGTATTACGAAGATGATAACCAAACTTCGCCAAAACAACATTTTCATAGATTTTTCCTACGTTAATCATTTTTGTAGTATAAGTTGTTTTAAATGATTATCTGTTGCATTTCTTCACTTTTTAGCTTGGATTTAACATGCCTCACGCTCCAACAGCATTAATGCTAGAACCTTGGCTAAAATATAAAACTCCAGCTGTCCGCCATCTTGCATTTGCACTTGCAAGTCCAAGTATTTTGTCTAACATCCCTTCTGACTTAACCATTCATCATTCCTTTGATTTACATTCAGATGAACATTGGCATTATCACTATAAAAACTATGAAAATCGTTTACATGAACTTGATTTAGACAGTACAGAACTTGATATATTTCTAGCAAAACTCAAAAGTACACGTTTAGGTTTACGCTTTGAAATGCTTTTTTGGTTTTGGTTACTTGATGCCAAATATCACCATTACACACTTTTAGATCACAGCATTCAAATTATTGATGGTCCAAGAACCATTGGTGAACTCGACTTTTTAATTTTTAACAATAAAGAAAATCGAATTGAACATTGGGAAGTTGCTCTTAAATATTATCTAGCAGAAAAAGATTTGTCCCTACCTTTTTGGTATGGCTTAAACAGAAGTGATACTTTTGCACGTAAACTCAATCACTTTACTCAAAAGCAATTTCAATTTAGTCATGCTTTAAATCATAAAATTTCACATAAATTTGCTGTGATGAAAGGTCAATTATTTTTACCAGATCAACCAATAAAAATTAAGCAACCTAGCTGGATTAATCAAAATAGACGTCTCGGCACTTGGGGGACAGCCATTAAAAATCCACTTCAAGAATATTATCGCTTAAGCCGACAAGAATGGATTTGTCCACATATCAATCCAAGTAGTCAAACTGCGATATGGTGGACGGATGGCTTATATTATCAACCCGAATTGCAAAATTATTACATGTATAGAAATTCAAATTTACTAAACCGTTGGCCGACTAAAAAATAAGCTACAATTACTTACGTAAGCACCATAAAAAATCAACAATACTTTTCAGTTTATTTTTTAATCTAAAAAGGTAATAAAAATTTAACCTGAACGTATGGAACTCATTATGAAAAAAATTATTGTTGCATCAATTGCACTTGCTTTTGTATTAACTGGTTGTAATACCGTAAAAGGTGTTGGTGAAGATGTTTCTAAAGTCGGTGGTGCTGTTACTAATACGGCTGAAAAGACTTCAGAAAGTATTAGTAGAAAATAATTCCTTATTTTTAGTTATAGAGCCCTATCTTTGATAGGGTTTTTTATTTTTTAAAACTCCCTTTATGCTCAACTTTCGCCTATTATAGGGTGACTTTTTTGATGTGTTTTTATGGTATGACTCAGTCTGAAACTCTTGATCTTAGCTTACAATTATTACGCCAACCTTCGGTAACTCCCATTGATCATACTTGCCAAGACATTATGGCAAAACGCTTAGAAAAAATTGGTTTCAATATTGAAAACATGCGTTTTGATGATGTAGATAACCTTTGGGCACGTAAAGGCACTGAATCACCTGTATTTTGTTTTGCTGGTCATACCGATGTTGTTCCTACAGGTAGCTTAGATGTATGGAATTCAGATCCTTTTGCACCTGAAATCCGCGATGGAAAATTATATGGTCGTGGTAGTGCAGATATGAAAACTGCACTTGCTGCAATGGTCGTAGCATCTGAGCGCTTTGTCAAAAAACATCCTAATCACAAAGGTTCAATTGCATTTTTAATTACTTCTGATGAGGAAGGTCCTTCAATTAACGGAACTGTTAAAGTTATTGAAACCTTAGAAGCACGTAATGAAAAAATGACATGGTGCTTAGTGGGCGAGCCTTCAAGCACAAATAAGCTTGGCGATATTGTTAAAAATGGTCGTCGTGGTTCTTTAAATGCCAATGTAACGGTAAAAGGAAAACAAGGTCACGTTGCTTACCCTCACCTTGCGATTAACCCAATTCACACTGCATCTAAAGCTATTTCAGAGTTGTGCGAAACAGTTTGGGACAATGGCAATGAATATTTCCCTGCAACAACGTTCCAAATTTCGAATATTAATGCTGGTACGGGCGCAACTAATGTTGTACCCGGCACAATGGACATGTTGATTAACTGGCGCTATTCAACTGAAGTTACTGCTGAAGAATTACAAGCACGCACTTTAGAAATTTTAGACCGTAATAATGTTGACTACGATATTTCTTGGACACTTTCAGGTTTACCATTCTTGACGCCTGTTGGTGAACTCGTAAATGCTGCCAAAACTGCTATTTTAAATGTAACTGGTGTAGAAACTGAGCTTTCTACAAGTGGTGGTACTTCTGATGGTCGCTTTATTGCTCCCACAGGCGCACAAGTGCTCGAATTAGGCGTTTTGAATGCAACTATTCATCAGATTAACGAACATGTTAATGTTGACGATTTAGAGCCTCTTGCTGAGATTTACGAACAAATTTTAGAGAACTTACTGGCTTCATGATTTATTGCAGATAAGATAAATTAAAAGTCTAAAATAAAAAAGGAACTCTCTAGAGTTCCTTTTTTTTAAATTGCATCAAACTTGTTATATTTGAGATTTAGCAAAAAGTTACTTAATACCCAATGCATTTTGAATATTTGCCATATTGGGAATATGGTAAATTTCATCTCCCTTTTTCACATATTGGAAAATCGTAGCATCTAAATTCTCATGCTGTTCATCATCAACAACTTCAGAAATACGTAAACGAACTGTTTTTGGCATTTCATTACACATCAAGGCAAAGCGCTGATCAACATCATCACCCTCAATAATCAAAGCAACACCTAAAATCGTATCTGGATTACAAACAGAAAATACAGGTAAGTTAAGCTCATGCCAATCCACAGTCTTTACTTTCGTTGGACTATCGAGTGCTGAAAGAACAATGTTTTGTGGAATCAACATTGGAGATTTATTGTGACACTGAACAATATAAGCATCAATAAAACCTGTTGAAACAGTAATTAAATGATGTAGCTCTTGCTGACTAATTTGATCAATCAGTGATGAGTTTTCTAAATTCTGACTCATTCAATCACCCCTGCTTTGCTGCCAATAAAGTTTCAATGTTCTCAAGTAGTTCTGCTTCTTGGAATGGTTTACCCATATAGTTTGATACACCTAAACTATATGCACGCTCACGGTGTTTTTCACCTGTACGTGATGTAATCATAATAATAGGCAAGGCTTGATGCAGATCATGATGTCGTACATGCGTAGTCACTTCAAAACCATCCATACGAGGCATTTCGATATCAAGTAACATTAAATCTGGTTTCACATTTTCAAGCTGCTCAACAGCATCTACACCGTCTTTTGCTGTTACAACATCGTAACCTTGACGCTCTAATAGACGTGTTGTTACTTTACGTACAGTTACGGAGTCATCAACAATCATAATTAAACGACGTTCATCATTACGCTGAATGTCACGCTGTTTCGTACTTACATGTTGACGCTTAGTTGCTTGTACCTGACGCGCAATGCTTTGACTATCTAAAATTAGACAAACATGACCATCACCCATAATGGTTGCACCTGCGATGGCACCCACTTTAGAGAACTGCTGACCAATTGGTTTCACTACAATTTGGTTACGAGAACCAATAAGTTGATCTACTAACAATCCAACCGTTTGCCCTGCACTACCTTTAATTAAAATAACAGGAAGTGAATGACCAACATTATTTAAACGTGGTACAGGCTGATTACTAATAAACTCTGAAATATAACGTAACTTATAGCTTTCATTGTCAATTTTGAAGTAATCATCTTTACTATTGAAGTAGGTTTCAAGCGCTGCTGGTGCAATTCGAACAATACGTTCAATTTGTGCCAGTGGTAATGCAAATTGTTGATCACCCGCTTTCACCATTAGGGCATCACTTACTGCTACCGTGGTTGGTACACGAATACTGAATGACGTTCCTTTACCTAAAGTTGAGTCTACTGTGACATGACCACCAAGTGCTTTAATACCACTTTGCACAATGTCTAGACCAACCCCACGCCCTGAAATTTGTGTCACTTCTTTGGCTGTACTGAAACCTGGATGGAAAATAAACTGTAAAATTTCTTGTTTATCTAACTCTTGTTCTGGAGTAATCAAACCAAGTTTTAAAGCTTTTTCTTTAATGATTTGATCATCAATACCTTTACCATCATCGCTAAACGTCACAACCACATCAGTTCCCTGACGGCTAATGTTTAACTCCACTAAACCTATTTCAGGCTTTTTAGCAGCCAATCGCACTTCTGGACTTTCAATACCATGGTCAATGGCATTACGAAGCATATGCTCGAATGGTGTAACTAAGCGCTCTAGTGTCGTACGGTCTAATTCACCTTCAGTATTGTGAACCACAAGCTCTGTTGGACGGTTTAATGAAGATGCTGTTTGACGTACAAGACGTTGTAAACGTGGTAATAACCGTGAAAATGGTACCAACCGTGTACGCATCAAACTTTCTTGAATTTCAGATTGGATGCGAGATTGTTGTAATAACAAACCTTCTGCACCACGGATTTTATCTGACAAGGTATTTTTAAAATCGACCAAATCGGAAGTAGATTCGGCAAGAGATTTCGACAATTGGTTTAAAGATGAATATTGGTCCATCTCCAATGGGTCGAAATCTTCATAGCGAGAGTTCTCACTACCATGCTTGGCAAGAATTTGTGATTCAAGCTCACCTTCCATTCGACGCAACTGATCAGCTAAACGCTGAATTGCTTGCTCCATCTCATACAAAGTACCGTTGAATTGCCCCAATTCCATTTCAATACGTGAACGGTTAATCGAGTTTTCACCAGATAAATCAATCATCTTCTCAACTAAGTCAGCCGAGATACGAATCATTTCATTGCTGTTATCTACTTGATTAAGATCATCCCACTCACCTAGCATTGCAGGAGGCTCTGTACCATCACCTTGAATAAACTCAAAGTTTGCAGTGCTATCTACAATATCTAATTGAGCAACACTTTCAGGTAATTGTGCAGAGACATTTACATATTCAATTGCGGTTAAACTTGCATTTAAACCATCAAAATTTGTGTAATCTCGATGGAAAATTGCCTGTTTTAACCAAGTTACCGTTGTAAATAATAAGCTGTCGTATGCATTTGAGTTGAATTGATGGAAGGCAAATTGCTCAAATGTATTTTCAAGTTGATAAGTAATTGCAGCCACAGGCTCTAAATCAATCATACGTGCACCGCCTTTTAAGCTATGTGCTGCACGTTGTAATTGAAGTAAAACGCTACGACTACTTCGGTTTTCAATCCATTGATGAATCAAGCTTTCCGTAGTTTCTAAGAGCTCTTCTGCTTCTTCGAGGAAAGACTCCTCAGCAATTTCATGTAAGCTTTGCTCTTCTGTATTTACTTTCGTTTGTTCCGAATTTTCAAACTCTACATTCAAACTTTCATTTTGAGTTTCAGCAATAGGCTCGAAAGCTTCATTCATATCAAACGAAAGTGTATCGTCAGATTTGAATGTTAATGTATGGCTATCGACCTGACTCGTATCAGCTTCTGCAAATGCCGTTTCAACATAATCTTGAACAGATTCTACTTCAAGATTTGTAGGAACATGCGTTTCAACAACTTCTGCATGAACAATCTCTTGACCTTGTGTAATCGCCACAATATTTTGCAGAATATCGACTGTTTCTGTTGCTGGATAATCAATTGCTTCTTCACGAATCGCTTGAATACGGTCGGAAACGTCATCCTGAACTAAACGAATAACACTAATTAATGCAGCTGATGCTTCAAATTGTTTATTGATTAATCGTTCATAAATACTTTCTAAATTATGGGTAATTAAACCAATATTCTTTGCAGAAATCATATTTGCACCACCTTTCAAGGTATGCAAATAGCGCATTAAATTCGTTAAAGATGTTTTATTCTCATGATCTTTAGTCCAAGAATCGACTTCTTCATCAATAGATCCTAAAAGCTCATCTGCTTCTTCAAGGAAAATATCGAGCAGATCTAAATCAAAATCACGATTTGTCAGATCAGAATCAATAGCCAATCGATCGGATGCAATACGCTGTGATAATTGAGCTAAATTTAAAACTGAACCTTGCTCTGTACTTTGCCCTTTAGACGTTTCAACAACTGTTGTATCTAAATCTGCAAGTGTATTTGTGGATTCAAAATTAAGTATATGTGTTTCGTCAATATCTACTAATGGCTTCTCAGGTGATAAAACTTCCGCAGTTGAATCAACTAAACCAATCGAATTTTCACTAAACTCAAACTCAGTAGCTTTTTGCTCTTCAACAATAATTGGCTGAATATCTTGCTGAACAAATGCCGATAAATTTTGTAATGCATACAAATCATCTGCTGTTAGAACAACACGTTGACTTGATGCCAAACTATCGAATAAATAAATTAATTTTTGATGAATCGTATTAAATACATCATACGCATAATCTGAATTTAATAGTTGCGGCTTTTCTAGAAGTACATCATAAGCAGCTTTCAATTCTTTGGTTAAATGATGAATACTTTCAGCCGCTTTAGCTTGTGTTCCATCTACCAAAATTTGTGCTTGAGCACTTAATTCACGTAAATATTGCTCATCACTTGCCAATTGATCGAATTCAAATTCTGCATCAAGTAAACGATCAATATTCAAATCCATTAACTTAGTGACAATACCTTGTGTATTTTCACTTTCTTCAGCACGCTTTTCCTCAAATTCATACTGACTCCAGCTTTCTATAAAACTGTCAAATAGCGATTGTAATTCATTACAAGGTGCTGACTTTTTAAGTTGATCTAGATAGTTTTGAATAAAGTCTGAATATTGAATAAGTGCCGATATTTCTTGGTCTGTAACGTCTAAACCATCTTCTAGTAAAGACTTTATAAGGTGTTCTACTTTCGTACTAGCATCAAACACATGGTTTAAATTCACCATGGTTGAACTGCCGCGTAATGTATGTATTGCACGAATTAAATTGTTGTAATCTTTTTCAGTCGCATGTTCATTCGTTAAGAAACTATTGATAACGCCTAAATGCTCTCCAGCTTCTTCAATAAAAATTTCAACTGTTTCTTCAAGTAATTCTTTTTCTTCATTTTCCAAACTGAATGTGTCTGTACTTTCTAGAGCTTCGTCAACTTGAACTTGTGGTTTAATATCAAAATCCATAGCCTCTATTGTTTCTGAAACAAGGTTATTTTCAACCAAAGTTTCTTGAGAAACTGGCTCAACGATTTCAAAATTCTCAATTTCTAAAGCACTAGCCACAGCAACATCAGCTGTAAACTCAAGCCCTGTTACAGTATCTTCGGAATCTAGAGTTTTCGCCAATAACAATAGTTCTTCTAGCGCTGGCTCAAGACTTTGCTGTTGTTGCAAATATTGTCCCATTAATACAAATGGTCTTAAATCTATTTGAGTTGCTTGTACATTTTTAAATAATGGGTAAAGCTTGAATTTATAAATTTTATAAACAGTCGCAACAAATTGCTCTATTTGCGTTGTTGGTTCAATTGCACCTGCTAAAACACGATTTAAAAGATCTTCAACCGCCCATGCAACTTCACCAGCAGAGCGCGCCCCCACCATTCTCCCCGAACCTTTTAAGGTGTGGAAATGGCGACGAATTGTCTTTAGCACTTCATTATCTGCTGAATTAGCCAACCACAATTCAAGCAACGGATCTAATTCTTCGAAGATTTCTTCAATTTCTTCAACAAAAATTTCTAGAATTTCTTCATCTTGCTCAAGATAACTATCTTCAGGAAGCGTTGTAGATTCAACTAAATTTTTTAATATTTCTTTCATAGCTAAGGCTTCTTACGTTATCCGCACCGAAAGGCACTTAAACTGAATCTGGAATAAAGATGCAGCATCCTTTTAGATAAATGCATCGTTACAAATTTCTGAATGGGTGTATCCATTTCTAAAAATCGATACACCGTCCCCAAGCTGTTAAGCCTTATTCAGGTAATTTAAAGTCAGTTACAGATTCACGTAATGATTCTGCCATACCTGCAAGCTCAGATACCGAACGTGCTGTATCAAATGTAGCACCTGTTGTTTGCGATGTAATTTCCTGTACAACGTTCATCGTTGTTGCAATATGACTTGCAGACGCAGACTGAAGTTTTGCTGCATCGGAAATGCTTGCAATAAGTTTTGCCAAACTATTCGATACGGTTTGAATTTCATCCAAGGCAACACCCGCATCCTTAGATAAGTTCGCACCACGTACAACCTCCGAAGTCGTTTGTTCCATTGAAATAACGGCTTCGTTTGTATCTGTTTGAATGGTTTTAACAAGTGTTTCAATCTGTTTAGTCGCAGATGCTGAACGTTCAGCTAGACGCTGTACTTCGTCGGCAACCACGGCGAAACCACGACCAGCCTCACCTGCCATAGACGCTTGAATTGCTGCGTTCAATGCCAAGATGTTCGTTTGGTCGGCAATATCGTTAATCAGGGCAACAATGTTACCAATTTCTTGTGAAGACTCACCCAAACGCTTAATACGTTTAGACGTTTCTTGAATCTGTTCACGAATGATATCCATACCATCGATAGAACGGTTTACAACTTCCGCACCGTTAGATGCAATTTGTACTGAACGTTCTGCAACCAAAGCAGACTCTTCTGCGTTCGATGATACTTGGTCAATTGACAGTGCCATTTCGTTAATTGCGGCAGATGCACCTGCAATTTCTTGCGCCTGATGCTCAGAAGCTTCTGCTAACTGGTTCGTAATGCCCTGTGTGTTCGCAGTATATTGTGCAATTTCTTGTGATGTGTCGTTAATACGCGATACAAGGTCACGTAATTGGTCAATCGCGAAGTTAATGGAATCGGCAATTGCACCTGTAAAATCTTCAGATACTGTTGCATATGAACGTAAATCACCATCTGCCAAATCGGCAATCTCATCAAGTAAACGTAAAATTGCGTTTTGGTTACGATCATATTCGTCTTGTAGGCGTGTAACGCGTTGTTTATCTGAATCACCACGAAGTGTCAATAATTTATAAACAACAACTAAGAATGCAACAAGTGCCAAAATCAATACAATTGCAGGAACAACAATATATAAGCCTGAACCACTTGAAATTTGATTTAAATTTTTCAATAGCTCATCTGATTTAGCAAAAATTTCAGAAGATGCTTTACGAACTTGTACAATTTGGTTTGAGTTTTTTAATACAACAGCTGCAGCAGACTTCAATACATTATTATAGTCTGCTTCAATACTTTCTAATGATGCACGTAAATCAGGTTCTGAAATACGTTGTACACCTAGCTCTGCACTACCATTTAACTGTGCTTTTAAATATGAACCGAATGTTTCTGTATCCACACTAAAGTCATCGGCAGTTTCACGAGAGTTTTCGACACCAACCAATACCGAACTAATAGAACGTAAAATACGTTCTGCAAGAAATACCTGGTTCTTCGCAATAATAACCTGACTACTTGGTAAGTTTTGACGTGCCATTTGGTCAACCATCAAGTTATATTCCGCCTGAATACCCGGAATAGCTTCACCAATAGCAATGTTTGTGTCGTATAAGGTGTTAATGAATTTTTGTTGTGAAACAATTAAGTCAATGTTTCTTGAAATTTTAGCCCAATCAGTTTCTACAGCTTCAAGTTCTGCAGAATATGAATGACCACTTTTTACAACTTCTAAATTACGATTAAACTCAGACTGTAAGGTTTTTAATTTATCAATAGATTCTTTTGTACCAGATGCTGTTGCTTCTGTTGCCTGACGAGATACTGTTTGAGATAACAAACGTAAATCACCCAAACTTTGAGTTAAGTTATTTGAATGAGGTACTGTATAGAACAGGGATAAAAGACTAAGTGTTGCAATAACGAGAGCAATAGCCGCAGCTAAAAGTAACGGTTTAGATTTATCTGTATCACCAAATACACGTGCATACTGATCAATTTGCGGTTGAAGTTTTTTTGCCAATGCCGATTCTTTTTTTGGATTGACTTCGCCCGTTTTTTTCTTTTTAAACTTAAAGCCCATTCAGCTTTCCCCCAAATTACAAACTTTAGCCCTATACAATAAGGTTACGATTATTCATTTTTTAAAAATTCATTGCTGCATTCAAATATTTAGGATTCTTCAACAATTGACTAAATAAGAAAACATTCCACTGCTGATTATGCTGTTGGAAATAACCCTGACAGTATTCTTGTAAATTTTTTTCTAAATTTTGATGTTTAGAGAAAAAACTTTTCTTATTAAAGTGTTGTATTCCTAAAACCTGATCTACAACTAAACCGACATAATGATCGTTATGGCTAATACACATAACCTTTTGAGTACGTGTATTTTGACTTTTATTACCTGAAATATAATGCGCTAAGTCAGAAATTGACAGTAAGCGTCCACGAATATTTGCAAGACCAACTACCCAAGGTTGAGTGTTTGGAACAAGTGTATATTTGGGTGGATAAATAACTTCAGATACTTCCCCTAATGGAGCAACAAAATATTGCCCCATTATTTCAAAAGCAATGCCAGACCATCGGTTTACTTCATTTTCAGTTGAAGCGTAGGTTTTATTACCACGCTTAGACAACCGAAGTAATTCGATAAATCCATTCGATGCCATATTTTACCCTGCATTGAGTTGTTGTTTAATCACTTCAATTAACTGGTTTTCATCTACTGGTTTTGTTAAATAGTCACTTGCACCTTGGCGCTTGCCCCAAACTCGGTCAGTCGCCTGATCCTTGGTACTCACAATTACAATTGGGATATGCTTTGTTGTATCACCACGAGCAATTTGACGTGTAGCTTGGAAACCATTCACGCCCGGCATGACCACATCCATAAGAACTAAATCTGGTAACTCAGCTTGTGCAACAGTAACACCATCAGCACCGTTTGTAGCCTCTAGAACTTCAAATCCATGCTTAGTTAATATTTCTTTAAAACGAAATGTTTCTGTTGGTGAGTCATCTACAATTAGAATACGAGCCATAATTTTCCCCAATAACAACCATTTATATTATGCAGAAACGTGATTACGAATCGCGTTTAACAATTCATCCTTGCTAAATGGTTTAGTTAAATACTCATCAGAACCTACAACACGACCTTTCGCTTGGTCAAATAAGCCATCTTTACTAGATAGCATAATGACTGGAGTATTTTGGTAGTTTTGAGAGTTTTTGATGAGAGCACAAGTTTGATACCCGTCTAAGCGTGGCATCATGATATCAACAAATACAATATCCGGATTCGCATCAGCAATTTTAGACAACGCTTCAAAACCATCTACTGCAGTGACAACTTCATAACCTTCGCGTTGCAATAAAGTTTCTGCAGTACGTCGAATAGTTTTTGAGTCATCAATCACCATAACTTTAAGATTTTGGTGTTTATCGTCCATTTAACTGACCCTTCTCATTTTTGGATAAGCGATTTATTTGTAATTCAATACAGATTGTAGGTATTTTTAACATATCTTCACTTGTACTTTCAATGAACATATTTATTACAAATTTACACTTTTACTAGTAATACACAAACAGCTTCACACTTTATAAGATTCACCGATTTTTTTTTGAGTGATATAAAGTTAATATGGGTGAAACTATACTAAAATTAATTCATTATTACTTTAAAATAAGTAATTTAGTCAACTTTATATTGGGGAAAAAGATGAACTGGTATGAGCATAACTTGAATTGGGTAGTTAATCTACACAATCATAAAATCAAAAAAATTATTCTACTAACCGTTCTTAGCTTGTATCCAACTGTAATTTTTGCAAACAATTCAGCAAATGCTGTTTGGTACCGTTATTATGATAATCGTGGGATTGCAAACATAAGTTCAAGTGTTACTCCAGCACACATTCGTCAAGGTTATGAAGCTTTAGATAAAAACATGCAAGTGATCAGAAAAAATCGAGCGTATAATGTCGAGGCAGATTTAAAACAAGCACCTCAACGAGCCGCCCAAGCAAAGCAATTAGAAAATGATCAAAAATTAAAGAAAGCATATAACAACAGCAAAGTAGCCACACAAAAGCGTAATATCGCTCTACAATCCATTAAAAAACAAATTAGCTTTCAACAATCACAACTCAAACAATTACAAAATGACCGTGTTCAATTTAAACGTGATGAAATGGAATATACCCGTAAAGGAAAAGCTGTTCCTGAACAACTTAAAAATAACCTTACCTACAATCTTAATAACTTAAGCTCGTTAAAAGAAAATATTCAATCATTACAAGTAAGTTACTTAAACACACAGGCTGAGTACGACAAAGTTATTGCACGTCTTAAAGCAATTGAATAAATTGAACTTTCAGGTACATATAGAACAAGGGTTAGTGAATGCAACTTAAAGCAATATGTCTAAAAAAAAATTTATGTACACCTATTCGCATGACCACACTATGTCTATGTCTTGCTTTAAGTGCTTGCAGTAAAAATACACCAACCACAAAAGCCGAAGAAAACAATAAAATTGAATTGATTCAAGCAGATTTAATTCAATTTAAAAATGGCAGTGCCATAGAAAAAACCGCGTTCACAGGTACTATTCGTGCTGTAAATCAAAGTAGCATTCAAGCCCAAGTAACAGCTATGGCAACATCTGTAAATGCGGAAGTTGGTCAAAGTGTGTCAAAAGGACAAATACTGGCTCGCTTAAACAATCAAGACAATGCAGCCCGACTTGCTCAAGCTCAGGCAAACTTCAATTCTGCACAGGCACAAGCCAATCAAGCCCAAAGCATGATGCAACGCAAAAAGCGTTTATTAGATCAGGGGTTTATTTCCAAAGTCGAATATGAACAAAGTGAACTTGATTATAAAAGCCAATTAGAAAATGCACGTGCTCAACAAGCCAATGTCAATATTGCACAAAAAGCCAATCAAGATGGTGTAATCACCAGCCCCATTGACGGCGTCATTACAAAACGTCAAATTGAACCCGGTCAAACTGTTGCAACGGGACAAACTCTTTTTGAAATTGTTGATATCAACAAATTAGAATTGCAAGCTAACGTTCCAAGTGATGCTCAATCAGCATTAAAAATTGGACAAGAGGTTGAATTTAATATTCAAGGTAATGCAAAAAAATTCTCTGCCATAATTTCTCGAATATCCCCTATTGCCAATTTAAATAGCCGCCAAATCGAGTTTTTTGCCAAACCGACTACAGAGATAAACTCTTTAAGTATTGGTGCATTTGTGGATGGAAATATTTTATCCTCTCAACACATTTCAGGACAAATTATTCCTCTTGATAGTATTGTAAATATTACGACTCAACCCTATGTATGGGTGATCCGTCAAAATAAAATTACCAAAGCAAATATTCAGGTTTTAGAACAACGCTACAGCGATAATTCTGCAATTATTTCTGGCTTAGAAGCCAACGATGTCATTAGCCGAATTAAATTTACAGATCAAGACATTCACAAAGAAGTGATCATCAATAAAAACTAAAAATTAGGATACTTAATTTATGTGGTTAACACGAATCAGTGTGAAATATCCCGTTTTTACGATCATGATGATGTTTTGTTTGATGGTATTAGGTCTATCTTCTTGGCAACGCATGGGGGTTGAAGAATTTCCCGATGTCGACTTCCCTTTTGTTGTGGTTTATACCAATTATCCAGGAGCATCACCTGAAACAGTAGAATCTGAAATTACAAAAAAAATGGAAGACCAGATCAATACAATTTCAGGTCTAAAACAAGTCATATCGCAATCTAGCGAAGGCTTATCTATGATTATTGCAGAGTTTAATTTAGATATTTCCTCGTCTGTTGCCGCACAAGATGTCCGAGATAAAATTGCACCTGTAACAGCAGAATTTCGTGATGAAATTCAAGATCCTATAGTAGAACGATACGACCCAACCACTAGCCCAGTTATGTCTATTGTGTTTGAGTCGAATAATATGTCGCTTCGCGATTTAAGTTCTTATTTAAATCAACGTATTATTCCTCAACTAAAAACTGTTGCAGGCGTAGGTACAGTTAACTTATTGGGCGATGCACAACGTCAAATCCGCATACAGGTCAATCCTCAACAACTACAAAGCTTTGGTATTGGTATAGACCAAGTCATGAATACCCTAAAAGCAGAAAATGTTGATATTCCTGGTGGTGCACTAAAACAGAAAAACTCTGAACTTGTTGTTGAAATTAAGTCTAAAGTTATTCATCCATTTGCATTTGGTGATTTAATTATTGCCAATAAAAATGGTGTGCCTATTTATTTAAAACAAGTCGCAACTATTGAAGACAGCCAAGCAGAAATGGAGTCTAGTGCTTATTTAAATGGTCAATCTGCTGTGGCTGTAGACATTTTAAGAAGCTCAGATTCCAATGTTATTGATGTTGTCGATAACATGTATAAAACTTTAGATACGATTAGAGAACAGCTTCCTAAAGGCACAACAGCAAAAGTTGTAGTAGACAGTTCCAAAGGTATTCGAGGAAGTATTAAAGATGTTGCACGAACGATTATTGAAGGTGCTATTTTAGCCATTTTAATTGTTCTGCTTTTTCTTGGTTCTTTCAGATCTACCGTCATTACGGGTTTAACCCTACCTATTTCTTTATTGGGCACGCTTGCCTTTATTTGGGCATTTGGTTTCACCATTAACATGATGACGCTCCTTGCTCTATCTTTAAGTATTGGTTTACTTATTGATGATGCCATTGTGGTACGGGAAAATATTGTACGTCATGCAGACATGGGGAAAGATCATGTGACGGCTGCATTAGATGGCACGAAAGAAATTGGTTTAGCCGTATTGGCGACCACGCTAACCATTGTTGCAGTTTTCTTACCTGTTGCCTTTATGGGTGGTATTATTGGACGCTTTTTCTATCAATTTGGTGTAACTGTAAGTATTGCTGTTCTTATTTCAATGTTTGTAAGTTTTACGCTTGATCCTATGCTTTCCGCACATTGGGCAGAAAAGCATAATCCAAATAAAAAACCCAACCGTATAGAGCGTTTTTTTAGTTGGATTTCAGGCAAAATTGATCGACTGAACATCTATTATGAACAGCTTTTAAAACTTGCACTTAAATTCCGCTTGCTCACTTTACTTATTGCTGTGGCTTCACTATTTGGCGCTTTAGGATTATCTAAATTTGTAGGTACAGAGTTCGTTCCTATTCCAGACAAAGGTGAAATTCGCATTAAATTTGAAACACCTGTAAACGCATCTTTAGAATATTCACAAGCTAAATTACAACAAGTCGATGCTATTATTCGTCAACATCCTGAAGTAAAAGTCACTTACGGATCTATTAACAGCGCAACAGATCGCGGTAGAAACCATGTCAGTATTCGTGTTTCTGTCACGCCTCGTTCTGAACGAACTCAAACTTTATCTGACTTAAACAATGAGTTTCGTGACCGCTTAAAATCGGTTGCAGGTATTACCGTTACATCTATTGCTTCGGCAGATGAAGTGGTTTCAGGTGGTAAAAAACCTGTAATGATTTCTATTAAAGGTCCTGACTTAAATGAACTTCAAAAAATTTCAGACCGTTTTATGGCTGAAATTTCAAAAGTCGATGGTATTGTCGATTTAGAAAGCTCATTTAAAGAACCCAAACCAACTTTAAATGTACAAATTAATCGTGTATTAGCCAGTGATTTAGGACTTTCAGTTAATCAAATTGCCAATGTGGTTCGCCCCTTAATTGCGGGTGATGATGTCACCACTTGGCAAGATGAAAATGGTGAAACTTACGATGTAAATTTACGTCTAACGGAAGATCAACGTCGCCTACCAAGTGACGTACAAAACATGTATTTAAGCTCGCAAAAAACCGATGCAAATAACAATCCAATTCTTGTTCCTTTGGCATCTGTTGCGAAATTTGAAGAAACCTTAGGTGCATCTCAAATTAACCGTCGTGATTTATCTCGTGAAATTTTAATTGAAGCAAATACCTCGGGTCGCCCTACGGGAGATATTGGCAGTGACATTGCTAAAATTCAGCAAAATTTCAAACTACCTGTTGGTTATAGCTTCGACACGCAAGGTTCAAATAAAGATATGGCAGAATCGGCAGGTTATGCCCTAACTGCAATTACGCTATCTATTGTGTTTATTTATATTGTGCTAGGTTCACAGTTCAATAGCTTTATTCATCCTGCTGCAATTATGGCATCTTTGCCTTTATCACTTATTGGCGTATTCCTTGCCTTATTCTTGTTTAATTCGACCATGAACTTATTTTCCATTATTGGTATTATTATGCTTATGGGATTGGTCACTAAAAATGCCATCTTGCTCATCGACTTTATTAAAAAAGCAATGGATAAAGGCACAAGTCGCTATGACGCCATTATTGAGGCAGGAAAAACACGTTTGCGTCCAATATTAATGACCACAAGCGCAATGGTGATGGGTATGGTACCGCTAGCACTTGGTTTAGGTGAAGGTGGCGAACAAAGCGCACCTATGGCACATGCAGTAATTGGTGGTGTAATTACCTCTACACTGCTCACCTTAGTTGTTGTTCCTGTGATTTTTACCTATTTAGACGATTTTAAAAACTTTATGATGCGTCAAACTAAAAAATTCATGTCATAATTTCCCTAGACCATATTTTCCAAAATATTGGGGTGAGATACACAAATTCTCACCTCATTTTTTATTGTATACTCTTTGCTTTCACGCAAAATTGATTAGGACAGTTTCCATGCGCGCGAGTCGCTTTTTATTTGCAACGTTAAGAGAAACCCCAAATGATGCTGAAGTTATTTCGCATCAGCTTATGTTACGCGCGGGGATGATTCGTAAATTGGCTTCAGGTTTATATACTTGGTTACCAATGGGCGTTCGCGTATTAAATAAAGTTGAAGCGATTGTTCGCGAAGAAATGGATCGTGCAGGTTCTCTTCAAGTCCTTATGCCTGTGACTCAACCTGCTTCTTTGTGGGAAGAATCAGGTCGTTATGTTCAATACGGTCCAGAATTATTACGTTTTAAAGACCGCCATACAAACGACTTTGTACTTGGACCTACACACGAAGAAGTCATTACAGATTTAGCACGTAACGAATTAAAAAGTTATAAGCAACTTCCTGCAAACTTCTACCAAGTTCAAACAAAATTCCGTGACGAAATTCGTCCACGTTTTGGCGTAATGCGTTCACGCGAATTCATTATGAAAGATGCGTACTCTTTCCATGTAGACCAAGCATCATTACAAGAAACGTATGACGTAATGTACGATGCATACTGCAAAATCTTCACACGTTTGGGCTTAAACTTCCGCCCTGTTCAAGCAGACACAGGTTCTATTGGTGGTTCAGGTTCTCACGAATTCCACGTATTGGCTTCAAGTGGCGAAGACGATATCGCATTCTCTACAGAATCTGACTACGCTGCTAACGTGGAAATGGCAGAAGCTATTTTAGTTGGCGAACGCGCTGCACCAACACAAGAGTTAACAATTGTTGATACACCAAATCAAAAAACAATTGCAGACGTATCTGCATTCTTAAATTCAGATCCTGCTCAATCTGTTAAAGCATTACTTGTACAAGGTGTTGCAGAAGAAGGCAAAGAAACTCCTGTTGTTGTATTGTTTATTCGCGGTGACCACGAACTCAATGAAATTAAAGCAGAAAAACATCCTTTAATTGCATCTCCTCTTACTTTTGCTACTGAAGAACAAATTGCAAAATTTGGCTTAACACCAGGTTTCTGTGGTCCACAAGGTCTAAAAGAAAAAGGCTTAACGGTAATTATTGACCGTGCAGCTTCTGTTCTTTCTGACTTTGTTGCAGGTGCAAATGAAGCAGACAAACATGCAACAGGCGTAAACTGGGAACGTGATGCTCAATTCACAGAAGTTTATGACTTACGTAATGTTGTTGAAGGCGATCCATCTCCAGATGGCAAAGGCACAATTCAAATTAAACGTGGTATTGAAGTCGGTCACATCTTCCAATTGGGTCAAAAATACTCAGAAGCTTTAGGCTGTAAAGTATTGGGTGATGATGGTAAACCTTTAGTTGTGACTATGGGTTGTTACGGCATTGGTGTTACACGTGTTGTTGCTTCTGCAATTGAACAAAACTACGATGACAAAGGCATTATTTGGCCTGCTGCCATTGCACCTTTTGACGTTGCTATTGTTCCAATGAATGCACACAAATCTCCACGTACAGTAGAAGCGGCTGAAGCACTCTATGCTGAACTTACTGCGGCAGGCTACGATGTATTACTTGATGACCGTAACGAACGTCCGGGTGTTAAATTCTCAGACATCGAATTAACAGGTATTCCACACCGTATCGTCATTGGCGAAAAAGGTTTGGATGCAGGTACATTCGAATATAAAGGTCGTAGAGATGCAGAATCTACAAACTTAAGCAAAGAAGAGTTACTTGCTAAAGTTGCAAACTAATTCTTAAATAAAAATATTTAACTTCGTTTTTTCTTTTCATTTCTTTTTAGAAGGAAATGAAAAGAAACTAAAAACTTAGACTAAATACAAAAAATCCCGCTAACTAGCGGGATTTTTTTACTTTATTTAAAACATTAAGCTTTAGGTAAAGTTACGCCTGTTTGACCTTGGTATTTACCACCACGATCTTTATAAGATGTTTCACATACTTCATCAGATTCGAAGAACAACATCTGAGCAACACCCTCACCCGCATAAATATAAGCAGGAAGATTTGTTGTGTTTGAGAATTCTAAAGTAACGTGACCTTCCCACTCAGGTTCAAGTGGTGTTACGTTTACAATAATACCGCAACGAGCGTATGTCGATTTACCCAAACAAACAGTCAATACATTACGTGGAATACGGAAATATTCTACTGTACGTGCTAAAGCAAATGAGTTTGGTGGAATAATACAAACATCTGCTTCAATATCGACAAAACATTTATCATCAAAGTTTTTTGGATCTACAATTGCAGAATGTACGTTTGTGAATACTTTAAATTCACGTGCACAACGTACATCATAACCATAACTAGAAACGCCATAAGAAATTAGTTTTTGACCATTTTCATCTAAGCGCACTTGGTTTTCTGCATACGGTTCAATCATGCCGTGTTTTTCGCTCATTTCGCGAATCCAGCGATCCGATTTAATTGCCATTGAGTTCTATCCAAATAATGCTAAATAATTCACTGCGATGTACTTTAACTGAAATCTGACTTAATGCAAATAAGTCTATTCACCTTAACTTCAACTCAATTCACGAAATAAGAAAAATGTCCCAATTAGAGACTTAAAATTGCAGAATAACTTAAAGGGATTGAAAAACTCAGTAAAACCAAAGATGCTGTTTTTTGAAGATTCGTTTGGTTTAACCAGCGAATTTTATTCGATGCTAAGACTGAACCAATATAAGTCCAAAAAAATGCAATAGGTACAATAAGTATTAAGAATGCCAGCATATGTGCGACATAATAATTCATATTTACCCATGCCAATGCAGGGAAAATTGCAGTTGCAAATAAAAGTGCTTTCGGGTTTAACAACGTTGCCAAAAATAATTCTTTTGCAGCAATAACAGGCTGAGCGTAACTCACTTCAATATTGGCAGTACGCCAAAGCTTGATTGCCAAATACACAATGTAACTTGCACTAAATAATTTCAAAATTACTGGTAGCAAAGGTAAATACGTGGAAACTTTACCAATTAAAAAACCCCATGCTGTAATTGAAATAAGATAGCCAAATGCTTCAGATGGAATTAATCGGAAAGATTTTCTAACACCAACTTGTATACCTGACGATGCAAGCAACGTATTTGTTGGTCCTGGTGTCAAAAGAATAGTCACCACTAAACCGATAAATAACCATGAAATCATGCAAAGACCTCACCCAAAGAATCCTCGAAGAATAGATCAGATTAGAAAGCTTAGCAAAAATTTAATTGTAAGAAGGAATTATCATTTTTATTTAAAAATTAAATATTTAGATCTATTTCAATAACTTGATCTAATTTTATCAAAATTCAATAGACTAGAACTGCAAAGTCACGTCGTTTTCTTTTTAAGCAAATATATAAAAAGCTCTCAATTTTTTTGGTTTTTTTGAACTTAAAATATTAATATTTAACTCAACGCATCAACTTAAAGCATATTATTTGATATTAAAAAAGAGGGCTATTGCCCTCTTAAATGTTTCATAAATAAATATTATTTATTTACTTCCGCTGTAGATGCGATAACTTGCTCTTGATTAACCGAAGCAGCTTTTTCTTTTGCTTGAACAAATTCAGCAGGAAAATCTACATTGTTGATCATTGCAGCAGAAGCATTAAAAGAAACAAAACCTAAAGAGATGACTACAGCCGCTAAAATTTTAGAAGAACGCATTGTAAATACCATTCTGTTGTTACAGGGAGAACTCTATTTTAAAAATTTAAAATAGAGTAAATAATCCTAAATTAAGACGTTTTTCAACCGCCCATCGGATTTTGAATGCTTCACTGATTCGTTAGGCATAAAAAAACTCATCTTTCGATGAGTTTTTTTATTTAAACAATAGACTTAAAAGATACGACTTTGATCTTTCTCAACTTTTGGTAATTTATCTGCAATTTTCTTTGCAATTTCCATATAGTTCTCTGCTGCTGCATCTTGAGCAATCACAGATGGTTTGCCTGCATCGGCATTTTCACGAATTTGAGCATTTAATGGTAGGCGACCAAGAAGTGGAATTTGATATTGCTCAGCAAGTTTATCGCCACCACCTGTACCAAAAATTTGCTCTTCATGACCGCAATTCGAGCAAACATGTGTAGACATATTTTCAACAACACCCATCACAGGAATTTGCACACGATTAAATAACTCTATCCCTTTTGTTGCATCAAGCAACGCAACATTTTGCGGAGTAGTCACAATCACTGCGCCTGTTACTGGAATACGCTGTGCCAATGTTAATTGAATATCACCTGTGCCTGGTGGCATATCAATCACAAGTACATCTAAATCAGGCCATAAAGTTTGATTAAACAACTGCATCAATGCACCCGTTGCTTTAGGACCACGCCATGCAACAGGAGTATTGTTATCCCCTGTTAAATGACCAATCGAAAGTACAGCCATACCATAAGCTTCAATTGGCACAAATTGTTCTGCTTCAATCATGGGTGTACGACCAGCATTACCTAACATTGTAGGAATACTTGGACCATAAATATCTGCATCTAACACACCTACTTTTAAGCCAAGCTTTTGTAGTGCAAGTGCAATATTTACTGTAGTCGTTGACTTACCAACACCACCTTTACCTGAAGACACCAAAATCACGTTTTGAATACGTGGATGTTTTGGCACATCACGCTGTTGCGGTGCAGCTTTTTGAATAGGCGGATTATTCGGATCTTCTTCAGGTGTTTGTGCAGAACCAGAAGCATCAACTACAGGAGGTAGATTTGTTTTTGTTGTTTCTGCTTTTGGTGTAGAACAGCTTTCACCTTCTTTATGGTCATGACCACAACTTCCAGTTTTTTGTTGAATCACATGCATATTCAATTCTGTAATGCCACACTTTTCTAAAGCATCGGCTAAATCATCATGAATTTTTTGTAGGTCATCTGCTTCTGCAGGCACTGTATTAATTGTAATTTGTAAGATATTTCCTTCTACATTCACCTGAGTAATTCGATCTTTTAATGCATTTGTCGAATTTGGCAAAACATAGTTTTGAAGCACATTTTGGATTTCTTCTTCGTTTACCCCTTTTGCAGGCGAAAAGACAGATTTAAGTGAAGAAAGCCACGACATACAATTACTCCAAGTCTGGAAATACAGCAGAATGTTATAGTTTAACGATTATTGAGAAGAAGGTTAAGTAAAGTTCGCCACTGTTTTTATAATTCTGACAAAAATAGTTGGTTTTTGGTTTTTCATTCTCTATTTTCTAAATATTCTCCATAAAAAATGCCACAGAAATTTGAAATCCTGTGGCATATTCTTTTGCTATAAATATAGCAATTCAGCGAACCGTAAATTCAACTATCAACCTTTAAACTTATTAAATAAATCGGATGCTTTTTTCTGAAGCTCATCTAATTTTTCCGTTGCTTGAACTTTTAAATCATCTAGTTTTTCAGAAGCATCTTGCTTTAGTTCATTGGCTTTTAACTTTGCTTCATCTAACTTTTGACCCGCTTCAGTTTTGAAATGATCTAATTTATCTTTTAAATCACCCTGCTGTTCCGTTGCATCTTTTTTTAAATCATTTAAAGCTTTTTCGCCTCCAAGCTTTGCTTCTTTTGCAGAATGCTTTACATCATCTACGAGTTTCTCACCTTCTAACTGGACTTCTTTAGCTTTTAGCTTTACATCTTCACCAAGTTCAGCGGCCTTGTTTTTTAAATCATCTAAATTATTTGTATTCGACATTTTTAAATCCTCATTGTTATTAAGTTAATTTAACTATTATTTATACATATAAAAGTGTAAAAAACATCCTAAATCATCAAATCATAACAAACGAGATACATAAATTTGCGTATATTGTTTTTTCACCTTTCATTTCATAAAAAAGAAATAGCATGCTGAATTGTTTAATCAAAGAAAAAATACTTAGAATTTGTGATGAGAAAATAGCAAAGAAAGGTGAAACAGTTGGCTTATCTTTTTATGCTTTTTTTGCCAATAAAAATGATGACCCTGAAACTTTAATGCACGTTGCAACGTGGTGGATTCAAACACATAAACTTGATCATTTTGAAAAAGCGACAAAAATAAAGCAGCTTATTTCACAAGAAAAATAAACTGCTTTATTTCAATTGAAATTATTTGTTAAGCGCGAACCGTACTCATAAAACTTACCGCAGAGAACAACCAAATGAACAAAATAAAGCTTCGTTCTTGGTTAAAATGTTCAACATCCGTGCCATGTAAAATATTATGACGCGTTGCCGTGACTACAGAACTACTATCCATTTTATAAGCATTAATTTCTGCAAAATAACGGTTCAATTCAACAGCAATTTTGGACTTATGCCATAAGCTTTTAATTTCATTACCTTTTAAACCAGGTACAATTTTATAAACATCGACAAACTTGGTGCCGTTTTGCTTTAAGAAACCTGTTTGTAAAAGCACTTCAGTTAAAATACCTTCCAACTGCGAATATAAAACAGGAATACAGCCTGCATAAAAACCTAATTTATAAAGCTTTAATGCTTCAAGAATTACTAATCTACGCTGTGCCTTGGTTTCACCAATTTCAAGTGCATCAAAGGCTTTTAACATTTCAGTCTGAAAATGCTCACCGTTAATCACATCTAATAATTTAAATTCAGCTGCATTTTCAAAGTTTTGGTTTTCACGCCAAAAGTACAGTAAATTTAAAGCATCATTGGCAACTTTTTCACCTAAAGGTTGGTCTAGCTGTTCTGCCAAAACAGTAAAGTATTCTTCATTCGCTACCAATTCTTCTAGCGACTGAATTAGATGCTTATGTTCTTCTGCCGAAATGGCTTCTAAATATTGCTCTGCCTCTTTTAAAATATGATTACCCAGCTGTTTATTACGCTGTTCATTTTGCGGAATACGCGTTACAGGTTGGTCGAAATCAAAATCATCATCGATCATGGGTTTATCACTCTTTCGGCATTTCTTTAATAGGCTATTATCACTGTTATTGCCTTTGCAATATATAAATATTTACTTTATGAAAAGATTTCGCTGAAACCTTTGTGCATCTGCGCGCTATCTCATGTAAAATTACGCCCATTGCATAAAATACGAATGAGAGAGTTATATCCGTGCGTAATATTTTAGTTACTAACGCCCTTCCTTACGCCAATGGTCCAATCCATATGGGTCACTTACTCGGTTATATCCAAGCAGATATTTGGGTTCGTGCCATGCGTGCAATGGGTCATAACGTGACTTATGTATGTGCGGATGATGCTCACGGTACAGCAATTATGCTACGTGCCGAAGCAAATGGCATTTCACCAGAAGCGCAAATTGCCAATGTTCAAAAAGAGCATATTCGTGATTTTGATGGTTTTGGTGTTCACTTTGACCATTATGACTCTACAAATAGCGCAGAAAACAAAGCGCGTTCTGAAGAAATTTATATTAAAAACCGCGAAGCAGGCAATATTGCAGTTCGTCCTGTTTCTCAGTTATTTGACCCAGAAAAAGGCATGTTCTTGTCTGACCGTTTCATTAAAGGCACATGCCCTAAATGTAAAGCGGAAGATCAATACGGCGATTCATGTGAAGTTTGCGGAACAACATATAACGCAACTGAATTACTCAATCCAAAATCGACTTTAAGCGGTGCTGCTCCTGTAGAAAAATCTTCAGATCATTACTTCTTTAAACTTCCAAATTTTGCAGAATACTTACAAAAATGGACGCGTGACGAAGGTCGTTTACCTGTTTCTATTGCGAACAAGTTAGATGAATGGTTCGACAATGGCTTAAACGATTGGGATATTTCACGTGATGCGCCATATTTTGGTTTTGAAATTCCAGATGCACCAAACAAATATTTCTACGTTTGGGTAGATGCGCCAATTGGTTATATGTCTAGTTTTGAAAACTACATTAAAACTAAACGCCCTGAATTAAGCTTTGACGATTACTGGAAAAAAGATTCTAAAAATGAGGTGTATCACTTCATTGGTAAAGACATTGTTTATTTCCATGCATTGTTTTGGCCTGCAATGCTTGAAGGTGCAAACTACCGTACGCCATCTGGCTTATTCGTGAATGGTTTCTTGACTGTAAATGGTCAAAAAATGTCGAAGTCTCGTGGTACGTTCATTAAAGCAGAAACGTATTTAGAGCATTTAAACCCTGAATATTTACGTTACTACTTTGCGTCTAAACTTTCTGACAAAGTTGAAGATTCTGACTTAAACCTTGATGATTTTGTTCAAAAAGTGAATTCTGACTTGGTTGGTAAAGTTGTAAACATTGCGAGTCGTTGTGCAAAATTCATCAATACGAAATTTGACAATAAGTTAAGTGCAACTTGTGCTGAACCTGAATTGGTACAAAGCTTTATTGATGCAGGCGATTCTATTGCGAAAGCATATGAAGACCGTGAATTCTCTGCGGCTATTCGTGAAATTATGGGTCTTGCTGACAAAGCTAACCAATATATTGATGAGAAAAAGCCTTGGGCTTTAGCTAAAATTGAAGGTGAAGAACAACAAGTTCATGACGTTTGTTCTGTAGGTATTAACCTATTCCGCCAATTGGCAATTTACCTTGCGCCTGTATTGCCTACTTTGGCAGATCAAGTTCAAGCGTTCTTACAATTAGAAAGCTTCAATTTTGAATCTCGTAAGCAAGTTTTAGTTGCACACGAAATTGCATTGTTCCAACCGTTAATGCAACGTGTAGACCCAAAAGCAGTTGCTGCAATGGTAGATGCATCTAAAGACTCTTTAGCTGCGCCTGCTGAAGCGCCAAAAGTTGAAAAGAAAAAAGAAAAGAAAGTCGCTGAGAAAAAGCCTGAACCTAAAGTAAGCGAAGCTGAAATTATCGGTATCGAAGACTTTATGAAAATTGATTTGCGTGTAGCGGAAGTATTGGAAGCTGCAACCGTTGAAGGTTCTGACAAGCTTCTTCAATTGACTTTAAATGTCGGTGAAGCTGAGCCACGTAACGTATTTAGTGGTATTCGTGAGTTTTACCAACCTGAAGATTTAAAAGGCAAATTGGTGGTGATGGTTGCTAACCTTGCACCACGTAAAATGCGTTTTGGTATTTCGAATGGTATGGTTTTAGCTGCGGGTAATGGCAAAGGTGTTTGGGTGATTTCACCTGAATCTGGTGCTAAAGCTGGCGATAAAGTGTCTTAATTTTTAGATTAAGATAAGAAAAGCCTCTACGTTGTAGGGGCTTTTTTTATTTCATTATGACTTCAAAATTATAATTTTTTAACACACGAAGCTATTAAAAAATTAATAGGTGATGCTTTAGAGAAATAATCTAAATTATAATTTCTTTCAGCTGGTTGTAGATCCCTCAAACCAATAGCTGATGACCAAGCCAACCAATCTGATTGCCCTGTTTTTAAAAAATCTAATCTTATCTCTTTTAAACCAAAATTATTGACAGGAATCTCTAATATTTTAGCTTGAGCTATCTTATAATTACTTGAAAGCTTATAAATTTTCATTAATAATTTTCCAATTAAACTGACTTCAAGTAAGCAGTCTTCAACTAATTTTCCTAACCAAAATAGTTCATATTCTAAAAACAAGTGTTCACTTTCTAAATGTTCTAATAATACATTTGCTAGAAGTTCTTTATCTGTAATTCTTAGCGATACTGAGTAAACTTGTTTAATTAAATTTGGAAACTTTTTTAAAATATCTGGTAATACAATAAGAAGATTATCACTATAGTCTTTTAAAAAAGATAAAATTAATTCAGCATCTTCTTCCTCAATTTCATTGTCTTTTAATAAATTTAATAGTTGTTCAATTTGTGCTTCATTTAGAGAAAGAGCTGTTTGCTCTAACTGTTCTTGATCACTTACTTCAACACCTGAAACTAAATCATCTAGTCCATCAGTAGGTATAACAGCCTTTAGTGCTTGCTTTACAGTAGATAATGTACAACTAACTTCTTGATGTTCATAATTTAAAAATGTTTTTGTTGGATTAATATTTAATCCTTTACTGCCTAATAGCTTTTGAATTTTAATAAAATCTTTCTTTAATATATTTTGATCATTATCAAAAAGAATAAAATCGTCCATGAAACGAATAATTTTTGATGATTTCAATTCATGATTTAAATCAATATATTTCAAAAATTCATTACCTATCATTTTTGATGGATAGATCCCATGAGGCATAAAATCAATACTTCTACCCGAATTTATTTCTCGAAAAAATTGTCCAAAGAATATACTATCTGTCTCACTAATATCCTTAGATGCAAACCAATGACAAACATCATGATGGTATAAACTGTTGAAATATGAAGCGATATCAAATTTGAAATAACATGAAAATTCTTCCTTTAGTAAGTTCAAATCTGATTTAAAATTAGCATAGGCTTCGTGAACTTTTATAGCTTGTCCATCTTTAAACTTATAGCCAAAACATTTTCTTTCTTCACTTACAGCACCTCTAAATTTTGTACGATTACGATAAATTACATCGTAAATAAAAAATTCAGCAATAGGGTCTAATTTGATAGTCCTTCTTAAATGATTCTTAGGCTTAGTTGCATATACCTTTTGTTGTGATAAAAAGCTATATTCAGTCATTTCCGAGTTTAAAATTTTCTCGTAAACATATTTACTAATTTCCTCTAAATGATTTTCAATCAGAATCAAGTTTGTATTTAAAGGAAATAGGGTTGAAGGAAAATCTTGTTTATAAAATTCTATTACATTGCTCATTTGACACTTTGATTATTTAAACTAGATAATATAATGCCAATACTATACATAAAATATTGATAAAAAATAATATATTAAAAAATTTCCTATTCAATTTAACCCTAAGTGTTGTGATGATAGTCGGTTCAACGGCTTGAGTCGTGATGGCTGTAACACCTAAGCAAATAGCAGGCTACTACCATCACCAAATTGGCAATACCCAAATCACAGCCCTACTCGATGGTACAAAGTAATTTATTTTTATCATTTGCTCTTACAGTAATTGATGAATTAAAAAAAATCCCCTTCATTTAGGGGATTTTTATTTTAATTTCTCACCGATTTCACAGATCTAGGTCCATACATCAACCCTTTCTTTCGCTCATCAACCCTAAATAAATGAGAACTCACAACACGAGAAACATCATAACCCGCATCACTCATTTGATTCGAAACCTGATTCACCAAAGCAGAAACTAACATACCCGCTAAAGAATTATTACCATCACTACTACCTTGGCGTTGCTTATTCTGCCCTTCCCACAACAAAGCTCCTGTATTTAAATCAACCAATTTTGCTTCAACCTCAACAGTTACAACAGAATCAATCAACTGATACTTAGAACCATATTGCTTCACTTTTAAATACATTACAGCATCGGCACCAAAAATTTCTTTCAGCTTTTTTAAAGGAATGCTTTGTGCATCAAAACCATTGGTCACACCATTTTCTTTCAACATAGTGTCTACAACAGTTACAGGAAAAACATAATATCCTGCTTCTGCAAGTGGTGGCGTTACTGTAGACCAAAAGCCATTGGTTGCACGTGTATCTGGCGACTCATTAATGGGTGGTAAAACCACAATAGACGCAGGTATATTCGACAAATAAGCTGTACGATCTTCAATTTGATCGGCAAATGAATAAGTAGAAACCAAACTTAAGATGATAGAAGTGAAAAAACCTAACTTTTTCATTTTTTCACTCCACTCGAATTTGTTGCACCCATACGCTGTAACAAACGATTCATTAATACCGTAGATTCAGGATAAACCTGTTTCTCTAATTCAAAATACATGGCAGCACGTTGTGAGTTTTGAATATCTAAATTCAATAGACCCAAATGTGCATATAACCCAGGTGGTACTGCTCTATTTTCTGCTTTAGATATTTCTACATCTTTTTCAAGACGTGTAATTTGTTCTAAAGGTGAAGTCTTCTCTTTGCCACTCATATAATTATAAGTTTGTTGAGGAAATTCTCCCCAACGGTACAAAGAAGGATTGCCACCACCACATCCAACAAGAAAAAGACTCAATGCAATAAGAGCTAAAACTGTTTTTTTCATCAGTTAAAACCTATTAACGAGTAGACCACTTGCCAGTTTGAATATCTAAAACAAGATTATTTACAGCTTCACGAACAGCTAAATCTAAAACCTTACCATTCAATGTAGAATCGTAAGATGCATTAGATCCAAAACCTAAAATTTCACGTTCACTCAGTGCATATTCACCCGCACCTTGTACCGAATGAATCACTTCAGCCGTTTTTACATCTACAACATTTAAATTTACTTTTGCATAAGCAATTTGTGTTTTACCACGACCTAAAATACCAAAAAGTTGATGATCGCCCACTTCTTTACGACCAAACTCAGATACATCACCCGTTAACACATAACGTGCACCTTTAATGGCTTGGTTTGATTTTGAAAAACCTGCTTCTTGCTGTAATGCAGACAAATTGTCACGGTTTAAAACCGAGAAATAACCTGTTTGCTGTAAATGTGTTTCTAAAATTGTTTTTGCTTGACCACCTAAACGGTCAGTATTGTCTGAAAAAATACCGCGCATGTAGTTTGAACGGTTATCAAACTTACCAATTGAAACGGGTATTTTCACTCCGTTATAACGTACAGCAGAAGTTGCCGATGTTACTTGAGGCGATTGAATAGTTTTTGAAGTTTCTACTGTTGAACATGCCGTAAGAGATAGACAAGCTAGTGCTGTTACAAATAATGTTTTTTGAGTCATAATATTTATCCAAAAGTTGAGTAATTTTTTCGTAATCTAGCCAAAAAATATTTTATTACTGTTTATTTTGTGTACTTCATCACATTTAAATTGATGAGCTAGACTATATCAATCATGCATGGGCTTTCTTCTTCTAGAAGCAAAATGTTCTTTGTTAACTTAAGAAAACCAAATAAGTACTACATACAAAATATTTTAATGAAGAATTAATTCCTAATTTCTACTGTACATCATATTGCACCATTTATTAGCATTAAACTATTTCTGAATAAATGTTCAAATTAAATATATAAAAATTAAAATCTATTCCCTTTCTTTTAATAGAAATAATGCACCATTTTAGAACTAGACTTTATATTATTGCCTTATATCGAGTCTTCTTAATTCCATGTAATTTATCATCATAATTTCCCTTATTAATCACTCTTTTACTCTCAAATTTGCTCTATATACTGACTCTCAATTTGTGAAATCACGCACAAAATTGAGATATCCCATGCAAAATATAGATTTATTTTTTCTCCTACTTGGTTCAATTTTAGTCCTTTCCATGCACGCAGGATTTGCATTTTTAGAGCTTGGTACTGTTCGACATAAAAACCAAGTCAATGCCTTAAGTAAAATTTTAGCGGACTTTGCTATTTCAGCCACTGCATACTTTTTAGTCGGCTACTATCTTGCCTACGGTCAACACTTTTTCCACAGTGCAACAACCTTAGCCGCAGATCATGGCTATAACTTAATGCGTTGCTTCTTTTTACTCACTTTTGCTGCTGCCATACCTGCCATTATTTCAGGCGGTATTGCGGAACGTGCAAATATGAAAGCCCAAGCCATCGCAACATTATTCTTAGTCGCTTTAGTTTATCCATTTTTTGAAGGGATGATGTGGAACGGTAATTTTGGTGTCCAAAAATGGTTGGAAAATAATTTTGGTGCAAGTTTCCATGATTTTGCAGGTTCTATTATTGTGCATGCAATGGGTGGTTGGATTGCTTTGGCAGCTGTGATTTTACTTGGTGCCCGTCATGGACGTTATAAAAATGATGGTCGTGTTGTTGCCCACCCACCATCATCTATACCATTTTTAGCTCTAGGTTCTTGGGTTTTAATTATCGGTTGGTTTGGTTTTAATGTAATGAGTGCCCAACGTGTAGATGCCATTTCTGGTCTTGTTGCTATTAACTCGTTAATGGCAATGATTGGCGGAACACTGGCAGCCAAAATTGCAGGTAAAGATGACCCAGGCTTCTTATACAATGGACCACTAGCAGGTTTAGTTGCCATTTGTGCAGGGTCTGATGTTGTTCATCCTTTTGGGGCATTTATGATTGGTGCACTAGCAGGTCTTATATTTGTTAAATTATTTACTTACACACAAAACAAATTAAAAATTGATGATGTATTGGGCGTTTGGCCATTACACGGTGTATGTGGTGCTTTTGGTGGGCTTGCTGTTGGCTTATTTGGTCAACAATGGTTAGGCGGAATAGGTCATATTTCTATGATTTCTCAAATTATTGGCACCACAATTGCGATTACAGTTGCGTTAACAGGCGGGTTCTTGGTTTATGGTATGTTGAAGTTCACCATAGGTTTACGTTTAAGCCAAGAAGAAGAATATATAGGTGCAGACTTATCCATCCATAGAATTTCAGCCAATTCTGAAGACAATAGTTTTAGATAAATAAAAAGCCTCTTTTAAAGAGGCTTTTTTCATACTTTTTAATAAAACTACTTCATACCAAATATAAGTTTTAAACCAAGTACGGTCATTACAGCACCTGCTGCACGGTCAAAACCTGCTTTAAACTTTAAGTACACACGGCGCGGTTTCTCAGCAGATAATGCAACTGCCACCAATGAACACCACCCAGCATCAATAAAGAAACATAAAATAGGCAATGCAAAGTTGAAATAAAATGGGATTTCTTTAGGTAATAATGCAGTAAAAATACTTGCTAAAATAATGGCAGTTTTAGGATTTGATAATTGCGTAATTAAGCCCGTAGTATATGCACGACGTAAAGACATTTGCTTTGTCATATCGTCATTTGACTCAATAGGTTCTTTGGCATGTTTAATAATTTTAAATGCCATCCACAACAAATATAAACCACCGCAAATTTTTAATAATAAATATGCAGATGGAACAGCCAATAAAAATGCCTGTAAACCAAGCACAGCAAGTAAACCAAAAATTGCTGCACCTGTAGCAGTGCCCATAGCTGTAAATAAACCATGTTTACGTGAAATTGCAATTGCATTTTTTGCAACATAAATCGAAGTCGGTCCAGGACTCATTGCACCTAGCATTAAAGCAAAGGCAATTGAGCCCAAAATCCAAAATGATTCCACAGAAACACCTACATATTAAAATTCCGAAGCAATTTTACATATTACAATGTGAAATATCTCCCTGTTTTTAGCATTATTTTTGTAAAACTACAGAATTATTCACTACTTAATTGAACTTTCATGAAATAACAATACACTTAACTTGTTTAAGCCTATATTTCTAAAAAATAAGCTCATCTTCAAAAGAATACTTTCATGAATTTCATCATTTTTTTATTCTTGATAAAGCACTAACCCAAATACTCTACGTATAAAACACATTGCAACTTTAAATAACTATTTAAGCTTTTCGTTTAATGTCGTGGATGGTGAAAGTTTATAATCTTTATCATGTGCAGGAACACCACCAATAATCATGGTGCGTGCTTCTATTTGCTGCTGTTGTCCTGAAGTTTGCGTATCACATGCGGTCAAACTGAGTAAGGCAAACCATGTCAAAACTAGGGTTGTATATTTCATAGCAAATCCCTCTTTAATTCCTTTCTAATCAGCATAGCATTATTGATTAAAAAACAAACATTTTATTTTTATACTATTATTCTTCCGTCAAATACATTTCTTTATGCTGTGATTTATCGCTAATATTATTTGCCATACAACCAAAGCTTTTATTTTTATGTTTAATGAAATTGCAGAAAATATTCCAGAACAACATATTTCAATACACGGCATATCTATAACCATAAAACGTCTAGATTTGATTCATCCTGAAATTTCAGGCAATAAATTTTTTAAACTTAAATATAACTTTTTAGAAGCAAAAAACTTAGGCTACTCAGGTGTATTAACATTTGGTGGCGCATTTTCAAATCATATTGCTGCCACTGCTTTTGCAGCCCATCAGTTTGATTTTAAAAGTGTTGGAATTATTCGTGGCGAAGAGCTTGCACATAAAGTATTGAATCCTACTTTAATAACAGCACAAGATTTTGATATGCAATTAAAGTTCATTTCCCGTGAACAATATCGCTTAAAAGATTCCTCTAATTTCCTTGCTGAGCTGAAACAACAATATCCTGATTATTATATTATTCCTGAAGGCGGAACAAATGATCTTGCTATTCAAGGCTGTAAGGAAATTTTAACTGAAGCTGATCGTGAAAATTTTGACTTAATTTGTTGTGCTGTGGGTACAGGTGGCACAATTACAGGCATTATCGAATCAAGTGCTCAACATCAAACCGTACTTGGTTTTTCTGCATTAAAAGGTAATTTTTTAACTCAAGATGTTCAAACAAGAACTCAAAAAACCAATTGGCAAATCACCGATGAATTTTGCTGTGGTGGCTATGCAAAAACCACTCCTGAACTTTTAAGTTTTATACAAAACTTTGAAAATGAATTTTCAATTCCACTTGAACATATCTATACCGCAAAAATGTTATTGGGTCTTTCTAAAATGATTCAACAAAAACACATTGCTCCATCCACAAAAATTTTGGCAATTCATACAGGTGGCTTACAAGGTCGGCTTAAATCAGAATAAGTCTGAAAAACAGCGTAAAATTGTCTATAATGCCCTGCTTTTATCTCCTGTGAGTTTGTCATGTCTTCTAATCAGTATGATGTCTTAGTTTTAGGTGCGGGTGCATCTGGTTTAATGACGGCATATATGGCAGCTCAACGTGGGCGTAAAGTGGTTGTCGTTGAAAAAGCCAATAAAGTAGGTAAAAAAATTCTAATGTCAGGTGGGGGTAAATGTAACTTTACCAATCTATATGTAGAGCCATCTAACTTTATTTCGCATAATCCACATTTCGTAATTTCTGCCCTATCTCGATATACCAATTGGGATTTTATTGGCATGGTCTGCGAGTACGGCATTGAATATGAAGAGCGCAAACATGGGCAATTATTTACCCAAAATGGTGCAAAAGAAATTTTAGCTATGCTCTTGGCAGAATGTGACAAAACAGGTTTAGTCGACATTAAAACCAACTGCGAAGTAAAAGCAGTAAATGCTCTAGATGATCAAGGTTTTCAAGTTGCGACCAATATTGGTTATTTCCAAGCAGAGTCTGTTGTTGTCGCTTCAGGTGGTTTATCTATTCCAACGTTGGGCGGTTCCGCAATTGGTTATGATATTGCCAAACAATTTGGTCATCATGTTTATCCAACTCGAGCAGGACTTGTGCCATTTACCTTTACAGATGGTTTTAAGGAAGTCACCACTCGCCTCAGCGGTAATGCCGTTGAAGCAACGCTTTCAAATGACTTAAATAGCTTTACAGAAGCTTTATTATTCACGCACCGTGGTTTAAGTGGCCCTAGCTCACTACAACTTTCTAATTATTGGGATGCAGGTCAAAGTTTCAAAATTGACTTCTTACCTTCAATCGATCTAAAAGATTTTTTCAAAGCGAAAAAGCAAAGCCAACCCAAAGTTTTATTGCGTACACTACTTTCAGAATATTTCCCGAAAAGTGTTGTAGCAGAATTACAGCAACTGATTTGGGCTGAACAAGCAGAAATCTCAATTGCCAATATTAGCGATGAAAAACTTGAACACATTGCATCACGCTTGCATGCTTTTGAAGTAAAACCATCTGGAACTGAAGGCTACAGAACAGCAGAAGTGACTTTAGGTGGTGTAGATACAACTGAGGTTTCATCTAAAACAATGGAAAGTAAAAAGCAAAAAGGCTTGTATTTTGTAGGTGAAATTTTAGATGTAACAGGACATTTAGGTGGGTTTAACTTCCAATGGGCATGGTCTTCAGCACATGCCGCATCGGAATATGTTTAATTTTATGAAGTGTTAAATTAGATTACTCTAAATAATCTGTTCTAAATAAAGTTACATTTCTTGCATTCTTCACACGCTGAAGTGTGCAATCCATTTTTTCTACCGCTTTTACAATATGTAAAGGTGGTGAAGTGAATGTATGTGTCTTCTTAATTTGTATATTCATCATTTTTAAAATCCCCATTTTATAAATTCCTATTATTTTAAAATTTATATGTTTAATAAAAATACAGTACTAACATGTAAATATTATTAAATTCTCATTATTTACAATAAACAAAATAGACCATTTTTTTACTTTTCTTGCCCTTTATTTTCTCCTTTTTGACTTAGATCTTTTTCTATTTCTAGCTTTTCATTTGCAAAAATGAACTTATATGCACTTGCAAGAAGCCCTACTGTTAGCCCAGCGATCACAATTGGTGCAAACCAATTATTCGGTTTTTTCTTTGCCATATTCGGTCCTTATTGATCAAATGATTCTTATATTGTTTTGTATAATATTTAAACTAATATATTTTTCATTTCAATAACAATTATTATTTTCGAATCATCCTTAAAAGTGATCTATGCTCGTTCGATCAACAGATATGTGCGTGTTACCTTGAAATATGAGCTATACTATGTGCCCAATTTATGCACTTTAAGAGTTATATGGCGTATCGTCAGCAAAGTGTAACGCTTGATCTAGACACTGACGTCACACATCAATGTTCATTGCACTACACTCGTGACCAACACTTAATTGGTATTATCGAGTTTAATAAACCTTCTTATATTCTAAAATGGGGCGATCTTGAATATTTTCGTCGTCGTACAGAAGAGCTTTCTGTAATGCCATTCCCAGAATGTATTAATGCGATGGTTATCGATATTCGAAATATTGTGTCATTTTTAGATAATGAAGTTCCTATTATTCCGTGGCGTTTACTTGAAGAAGAATGTCCAATTCGTCTAGTTGTTCCACATGATCGTTTAGAACATTACATGGGGATATTTGAGCCTACATGGCTAACAACAGATGTAGAAACTGCTATTCACGAACTTCGCGAATTTATGGATATGTTTGTACATTAAAATGTATTCAACAAAAAACCTCCTTATTGGAGGTTTTTTTATTTTCATAACTCCTCCCTTTTTTAAAGGGAGGTTGGGAGGGACTCGATTCTGAATAAATATAGCCAATAGAATCCACCCAACCCCTCCTTTTTCAAAGGAGGGGGTTCAAAGGTATTACCAATAATTCTCTACTGCAATATTCCCTTCTCCACGACGGTTCATGGTCAGTCCACGCGCTTTTAATGCTTCTTTTGTGTCTTCAACCATTTGTGGGTTACCACAAAGCATAATATGCGTGGTTTCAGGATTAAGCCCTAAACCAACAGCTTTTTCTAAATCACCATTTGCAATAAGTACAGGTAAACGATCATGTAAAGGTGCTTCTGGGTCACGCGTAATAATTGGCGTAAACTTAAAACCTGTATGCCCTTCACCAAAAGTTTCAGCAATTTCTTGAATGCGTTCTGCATAAGCTAGTTCTGATGCCGTACGTACGCTATATACTAAATTAATATTTTTATAATTTTTCCATGTTTCAAAATCTTGAAGCATAGAAATAAATGGTGCTAAACCTGTACCTGTTCCCAATAGCCATAAATCTTGTGGCAAAGGCAGTTGATAACGTGCAAGGGTTAAATAACCATAAGGAATTTTTTCTAAATAAAGTTCATCGCCTACTTTTAAATGTTGTAAGTTCGATGTAAATGCACCATCAGGAACAACAATCGAGAAGAACTCCAATGTTTCATCAAAAGGTGATGAAACAACAGAATATGCACGAACCACCAATTCATCTCCAACTTTTAAACCAATACGAGCAAATTGACCTGCCGTAAATTTAAAATGAGATGGCCGTGTCATAGTGAAACTAAAGAGTGTATTGGTCCAACGATGTACAGATAAAACTTTTTCTAGACTAAATTTCTCAATTGACATGATTTGTACGTGGCATGAAAGACTATGCTCATGTTAGCATGGCGTTATAATTTGTGAATAACTTTATATGTTAAGGCTCAACCCATGCGCATGACATTACGCCAATTGGCTGTTTTTGTAGCAGTCGCTCAGGAAGGTACAGTCACTAAAGCTAGTGATGCCGTTAAGCTCACTCAAAGTGCTGCAAGTATGGCTTTAGCAGATCTAGAAGATGGCTTAGGTGCTCCACTGTTTGACCGCTTAGGTAAAAGATTACAACTCAATGATTTAGGTCGTTTTTTGCTTCCACAAGCTCTAGAAATTTTAGGTCGTTGTGATGCTTTTGAACAAGCAGCAAAAGGTGAGCTTCAAAGTATTGATTTAAGACTCGGTGCAACTCTCACCATTAGTGATTATTTAATGCCTGATCTTATGGCGAACTTCTTAAAAGTTCAGCCTCAAGCTCACCTACAACTTCAAGTAGGTAACACGCGTCAAATGATTGAAGCTGTAAATCAGTTCCAACTCGATTTAGCGCTTATTGAAGGTTCGTGCCACTTACCACAACTTCAATGTATTCATTGGCGTGATGATGAGCTAGCCGTATGTTGTTCACCAGATCATCCATTAGCAAAGTTAAATCGTGCTTTAACCATTAACGACTTTAAAGATGTTCAGTGGATTTTACGTGAAGAAGGTTCTGGTACACGTGAAGTGTTCGACAATGCCATATTAAAAGACCTACCCGATGCAAATATTCGTTTAACCTTAGGACATAACGAAGCCATTTTAAAAATTGTTGCGGGCGGTTTAGGTATGTCATGTATTTCTAAACTTGCGATTGAACCCTTACTTGAAAAGCAACAAATTGTCATTTTAGACACACCATTTTGGCAATTAACTCGTCCATTATTTATGCTTGTTCATCGTCAAAAATACCAAGGTCCTGGTCTAAAAGCATTTATGAAATATTGCGATCAATAACTAAATATCTACACATAAAAAGTGCCTCTAGAGGCACTTTTTTATGAAATATTCATTATGCTTTTTAATTAACGACCAAACTGTCTTTCACAAGGAATACCATCATGATTACCATCCATTTTTACATTAGGACAATTTCTTAAAAAATATACGGCTTCTTCATAAGAACGCATTTGTGAACAATGCTGACGACCATCACAGCTAAATTGATTTATAGAGTTTTTATTACTTGCCTGTTGATAAATAACAGTCTGAACCTGCTCTTGAGGGTTTTGTTCTAATTTATAATTTTGATATTTTTCATAAACAAAATACCCCAATACGCAAATTACCACTAATCCAAATGTAGTAAACAACGATCCTCCCTTTGAAGAATGATGTTTTATATCTGGCTGCTTTTCGAGAACAGATCGACTCTGAGGCGTATAGCGTTCGCTCTCAACTTTAATATCGATTCGATTAAGATGAATTGCCTTCAACTTTCCATTTTCTTCACTAATTTGGAAATAAACTGTCTCACCTATTTCAGGTTCAATTTTCTTATTCGGCATATCATTAATATGAAAAAAAATATCTTTTGTATTTCCTTTTACTTCTATAAAACCATATCCCTTTTCTGAATTATAGGTTTTAACGGTCCCCTCTTTAAGCATGCTTAACTCTTATTGGTTGAATTTTCTCATTATTCTAATAAAAAAAGAGGCTTTATGCCTCTTTTAATACTCATTATTTCCAAATTTTATTGAGTAAATATATGTCTATTTACGGAAATCTGATAATAATGCAGATGTAATTGATTTATTGTGTGTCGCTACTTTAGATTTCTTTGCCTTTTTTGACAAATCTTCCAAACGTTCAATTTTCACAGCTTTAAACTTATCACCATTCTTTACTGCTTCAAATTTTACCTTATCATTTCTTTTGGGTTCAGTTTCTGTCGGGAAATCTGAAATATGAAAAAAAATATCACCCTCAGAAGATGAAATAAATCCAAATCCTTTTTCAGGATCAAACTTTATTATTTTGCCTTTATATTGCTCAGACATCACTCACACCTTAAAACAAATCACACTTCTATCAGTATATAAAAAAAGAGGCTAAAAAGCCTCTTTTTGCTCATATTCAGAATTAATCTTTTTGTACTGAACCAAAGATTTTATCGCCTGCATCACCAAGACCAGGAACGATATAACCATTTTCATTTAAACCATCATCAATAGAAGCAGTAAACATCACAACATCTGGATGAGCTTCTTCAACACGCTTAATACCTTCTGGTGCTGCAACAAGAACCATAACGCGAATATCTTTACAGCCACTTGCTTTCAACACATCAATTGCAGCAACTAAAGATGAACCTGTTGCTAACATTGGATCAATGATCATTGCAATACGGTTTTGAACATCTGGTACTAATTTTTTATAATATGTACGTGCTTCTAAAGTTTCTTCATCACGCTCTAAGCCAAGAACAGAAACTTTAGCACTTGGAATTAAGTTTAAGAAACCATCTAACATGCCAATACCAGCACGTAAAATTGGCACAACTGTAATTTTTTTACCTGCAATACGCTGAGTTGTTACTGGACCAGCCCAACCTTCAATTTCATGATCACACATTGGTAAGTCTTTTGTTGCTTCATAAGTTAGCAACATTGTTACTTCTTGAGCAAGCTCACGGAAGTTTTTAGTGCTAATTTCAGCACGTCGAAGCAAACCAAGTTTATGTCGAATTAATGGATGTTGAATTTCATGGATAGCCACGGGAGAACACCTAAAATGGTAAATAAATTTTTACCATTATAAAGGCATTTTGTCTTAGGAAAAAATAAAAAAGCCCCCAATTTGGAGGCTTTTTTTAATTATGTCGATCTTTTACGTAGATTAACGTGAACTCATCATCATATGTAATGGAGAAAGAATCTCAGATTGTACAGCCAAGCTAATAATTGGATCAGGATAAATACCAATCACCAATACAGCTAGAGTCGCTAACAATACCATGATGCCACCCACTTTTTGACCCCAGTGATCTACAGCATCAATACGTGGGTTTTCTGGTGGAGTCATGTACATTACGATAATTACACGTAAGTAGTAGTACAAGCCAATACCTGAACCCACAATGATCATTGCAGCAAGGAACCAATGTTGAGCTGTTACCGCAGCCATAACAACTAAGAACTTACCAATGAAGCCCGCAGTTAATGGAATACCTGCTAGTGATAACATCATTACTGTTAATACAGCAGTTAATACTGGACGACGCCAGAATAAACCACGGTACTCAGCAAGACTTTCAGCCTCATCTGTATTGTTATATGGGCTAGACATAAGCGCTACCGCACCAAACGCACCAATTGTTGTTAATACATAAGTAATAACATAAACAGATACGTTACCAAGGCTAGCAAACGTTAAGCTAATTAAACCAATTAACAAGTAACCAAAATGAGCAATTGAAGAGTAAGCTAAAATACGTTTTAAGTTCACTTGACGAACTGCAAGGAAGTTACCTACAAGAATAGATAACACAGCAATAATAGTTAATAGTGTAACTACTGATTGAACTGCAATTGCGCCTGAAGAAAGTAAGTAACGTACAAACAAACCAATTGTGGCAACTTTCGCAGCTGTTGCTAAGAATGTTGCAATTGGTGCTGGAGCACCTGCATAAACATCTGGTGTCCATTTATGGAATGGAGCAAGAGATAATTTAAATGCAACAGCAAAGATAATGAATGCGATACCAATCAACACAAGTGGTTGATGTAGATTTTGCAATAATGTTTGTACAGAATCATAGAATGATAATGAACCTGTGTAGGCATAAATATACGCCATACCCATTAACAACATTGCAGAAGCTGTAGCTGAAAGTACAAGATACTTCACACCTGCTTCTAAAGATTTAGAACGCTGATGCGTATACGCCAATAAGCCGTATACAGGAATCGACATTAACTCAAGGCTAATGAAGAACGAAGCATAGTTTGAACTTGCAACCATCAACATTGCGCCCGTTACCGAGCCCAACATTAAGATATAGAGTTCTTCACGTTGATCTTTATAAGTCTCAATATAAGCATGAGATAAAGTACAACAAGCAAGTGCTGCAATTAAAATTAACAATTGATAAAGCATCGTAAATGGATCAACCATAAACATGCCCATCACGTTTGATGGCGCAAATGAGCCACCAAACATTGTGAATAAAATTAAAACTACAGCAAGGTTTAAACCGACCACTGAAGCTGTCGCAATTAAATCATGATTACGTTTAATTGCGGTGAGAATCATCACGACGATCATAGTCAACGCTACGATCATCACAGGAGCCAATGGCATAAGCTCAGAAAATGACATTGTGAAGTTCATGACTTATTGGATCCCCACATTTTCAAGTTGAATAGTTGTTTGCTCAACAACTTCAACGACTTCTTGAACTGGGATATAGCTATTAGCTAACCACGCCATGCTTGAATTTGAAATATCAAGGAATGTTTGTGGGAAGAGACCAAGCCATACAAGACCAAGAGCACATACTAGAAGAATAACAACTTCACGCGCATTTAAGTCTTTTAACGGACTTGCATAATGTTGTTTCTGCTCTTCATTTGGCGTACCAAATAATGCTTTGTGAATCAGGATTAAACCGTAAAGACCTGCAAACACTAAACTTATAGCAGCAATAATTGTGAATACTGGGAACTTAGCAAATGAACCCATAAGAATCAGGAATTCACCGATAAAGTTACCTAAACCTGGAATACCCACAAGTGCAGCAACGAAGAACATTAAGAAGAATGGTAAATATTGGAATTGACCACGAAGACCGCCCATCAAACGTAAATCACGTGTATTTAAACGTTCATACACTTGACCACACATAATGAACAATGCAGCAGATGACAAGCCATGTGCCAACATCATAATCATTAAGCCTTGGAACGTAAGAAGGTTACCTGCATAAATTGCAAGTAATACGAAGCCCATGTGCGAAATAGATGTATACGCAAGTAAGCGTTTCATATCTGTTTGTTGGAATGCACACCAAGCACCGTAGAAAATACCAACCAAACCTAAAATAATTGCGATATCTGCAAATTGTGCAGAAGCCGCTGGGAAGAATGGAATTACGAAGCGAAGTAAACCGTAAGCAGCAGTCTTAATTAAGATACCTGCAAGGTCAACAGAACCCGCTGTAGGCGCTTGAGCATGTGCATCTGGTAACCAACCATGTAATGGGAAAACTGGAAGTTTTACCGCAAAACCGATGAATAAACACACCATGAAGCCATACGCTAAAGCTGGGAAGTTTGCTTCTAAGTAATGAGCAGCAAGTAATAAATCATTATAGGCAAAGCTAATTTGACCTGTTACAGCAATCGCATTAAAGATCACAAGACCTAAAATACCAATCAACATAATCAAGCCAGCAACTTGTGTATAAATGAAGAATTTAGTTGCAGCATAAACACGTGACTTACCATTTGCTCCTGAATGACCCCAAAGTGCGATCAAGAAGTAAATAGGTACTAGCATCATCTCCCAGAAGAAGAAGAATAAGAACAAGTCAATTGCTAAGAATACGCCAATTACACCACCTAATGACCATAAAAGGTTTAAGTGGAAGAAGCCAACATTCTTCTGAATTTCACCCCATGAACAACCTACTGCAAGAATACCAAGTAATGCAGTTAAGCCCACCATAAGAAGTGAAAGACCATCCACGGCTAAGTGAATGTTAATGCCAAGGCTTTGAATCCAAGGTAGATTGAATTCTGCAGCCCATGTAGGAGTCTGTTGTAAACTAAAGTCATACCCACCTTGTGCCCAAAGCACAAGAGTGAGAATTAAAGTTACAATCATACCAATGAGTGCGATGTAACGTGGTAAGTGTTGATCAAGCTTATCAACTAACCAACATGCAAAACCTGCAATGAACGGTACAAGGATCAGTGCGGGTAAAATCCAATTGTTTGTGATTTCCATCTTATTTCCCCACAACCTGAGTCACGATCAAAATCATCAATAACACAATAATGCCTAAAGCCATGCTTGATGCATATTCGCGTAAAGAACCTGTTTGACGTGAACTTGTAAAGCTATTACCACCTTTCACAATAGCTGGTAGTACTAACCACAAACCATCAATTGGATCACGACCAACAAGCTTCGCGAAGAACAAATATGGTTTTACAAACACAAGGTCATATAACGCATCGAAACCAAGCGCATTGCGACAGATATTTACCAGACCAGCACCCAAGCAAGTACGTGTAAATGCTTGAACTGCTTTGTATGCAAAAGCAAATAAGATAATACCAACCACTAAACCTGTAAGTGCAATTGCAGTAGCGACATATTCAGCGCCATGTGCACCTGCTTCTAAAGCTTCAGGAATAATAAATGCAGGAATGTGAGCAGCATCTAGAATGCTCATTACAGGTGCTTTCAATACAATTGCAACACCAGTAGAAAGCACAGCAAGAATTGATAAAGGCAACCAGTAAGTTACACCTTTAATTTCATGGTATGCAGTTTTCTCTTCGCCAAAGAATACAACCCAAATTAAACGGAATGTATAAATAGACGTTAAGAATGCACCAGCAACACCTGCCCAATATAAGCAGTTGTAAAGTGGAATACCTGCAATATGACTTTGTGTCCAAACTGCAGCTAAGATTGCATCTTTAGAGAAGAAACCAATCGTTAAGAATGGAATCGCTGCCAATGCACCACCACCAATCGCGAAACAAGCAAATAAGAATTTATTACGCTTGAACAAACCACCCATTTTGAAAATGTTTTGTTCGTGATGGTAAGCAAGAATCACCGCACCTGAAGACAAGAATAATAATGCCTTGAAGAATGCGTGAGTAAGCATGTGGAATAGACCAGCTTGGTACGCTTCAGCACCAACAGCCATAAACATATAACCGAGCTGACTCATTGTTGAGTACGCCAAAATACGTTTGATGTCTGTTTGAACCAATGCAGCAAAACCAGCAACCAACAATGTCACCGCACCTGTAATAGAAATGAATAACATCACTTCTGGCGCAAGTTCAAATACTGAGAACATACGGCAACATAGGTAAACACCTGCTGTAACCATTGTTGCAGCATGGATCAATGCAGATACTGGTGTAGGACCAGCCATCGCATCTGCAAGCCAAGTTTGCAATGGAATTTGAGCAGATTTACCAGCAGCACCCAAGAACAACATTAAAGCTGTCCAAATGGTAATAGATGAACTTTGTGTCATCACATTTGCAGCGTTATCTACAATAAATTGTGTATTTAATGTACCGAATTGTTGATATAACAAAAACAATGCGATCAGTAAGAATACATCACCAACACGAGTTACAGTGAATGCTTTAATTGCAGCAAAACCGTTTGCAGGTGTTTGGTAGTAGTAACCAATAAGCAAGTATGAGCAAAGACCAACGCCTTCCCAACCCAAGAATAACAATGCTAAGTTGTCGCCTAATACAAGAAGCAACATGCTTGTTACGAATAAGTTGAAGTATGAGAAGAAACGTGCGAAGTCTTCTTCACCACGCATATACCATGATGCAAAGATGTGAATTAAGAAACCCACACCTGTGATCATGCCCATCATCAATAATGATAGACCGTCTAAATGTAAGCTAAATTCTGGTGCAAAACCTGCAACATTGAACCAAGTCCAAAGGTACTGAGTTGTTGCTACCGAGCCATTATTTACAAAGTCGACACCAGCAATAAGTGCAAATAAAGCTGAAAGTCCAACAGAACCCACACCAATAATTGCTGCAATATTTTCAGGAAGTTTGTTACGTCCTGCCGCTAAAAGGATAAAACCAATGAGCGGAAATAATACTGTTAAATATAAATAACTCATCCGCGCATCTCACTAGCAGCATCCACATCCAAATGATGGAAGCGATGGTAAAACTGAAGCACGATCGCAAGACCGATACACGCCTCTGCCGCAGCAAGCGTTAAGATCAAGATGAACATGATTTGACCATCTGGTTGTGCCCATGCACTACCTGCCAATACAAACGCCAAAGCAGCAGCGTTCATCATGATTTCAAGGCTCATTAAAATAAACAATAGATTGCGTCGAACCATTACACCGTAAAAACCAAGTGCAAAAAGAATGGTCGCAACGATCAAACCATGTTCTAAAGGGATGTGGCCCATTATTCTTTTTCCTCTTCAGCACTTGGATCACGTTTACCGATATGGAAAGCAGCAACTAATGCAGCTAACAATAACATTGCGGCAACTTCAACCAATAATAGGTAGTGAGTAAAGAGCGCTTGACCAACCGCTTTAGGACCAACAATTTCCTGTCCCATAAGCGCTACACTTTGTGTGTAGTCTGAACCAAGCATCCAAACAAGTAACAAGCCCATTAAGAAACTCATTAATGCCGGATAAGCCCATGCAGATGATGCCAACCATTTACTTTCTTGCTCAACGGTATGTTGACCAAGGTTAAGCATCATCACCACGAACACGAATAACACCATGATCGCGCCAGCATAAACAATAATTTCAAGCGCACCAGCAAATGGTGCACCAACAATCATGAACATACCTGCAACAGCAAGTAATGACACGATCAAGCTTAGTAAAGCGTGTACCGGGTTCGTGTTTGTTACAACACGAACTGTAGAGACAATGGCCACAAGTGCCATCAAGTAAAATGGCCACATCATGGTAATAGACTCCGTACATCAACTGGCGCACTTTCACGTTGCGCTTGACCTTTATCTTTACCAGCAACAGCCATACCTGTTACACGGTAGAAGTTATAGTCAGGATATTTACCAGGACCTGAGATAAGTAAGTTTTCTTTCTCATATACAAGGTCTTGACGCACATACTCACCTAATTCGAAATCAGGTGTCATTTGAATTGCAGTCGTTGGACATGCTTCTTCACACATACCGCAGAAAATACAACGCGAGAAGTTGATACGGAAAAACTCCGGATACCAACGACCATCTTCTTTTTCTGCTTTTTGTAGTGAAATACAACCTACTGGGCAAGCAACCGCACATAAGTTACAAGCAACACAACGCTCTTCACCATCTGGGTCACGTGTTAACACGATACGACCACGGAAACGTGGCGGTACGATATCTTCGGCTTTCACTTCCGGATATAAAATGGTGTCACGTTTACGTGTCACATGGCTAAATACCATGAATAACGAACGAACGATTGACCCAAATCCAGCTAGAAACTTAAACATTTTATTCTCCCTGCTGTCTTAGGCCTGATTCATTAGAATCACAGCACCAGTAACCAAAAGGTTTACCAATGCCAATGGCAAGCAAATTTTCCAACCAAAATTCATTACTTGGTCATAACGTGGACGCATTAATGAACCACGTGCCAATACAAACATCATTACAAAGAATGCTGTTTTAATAATGAACCAGAACGCAGCTGGAATGAATGGAATATCTAAGTTGAATGGCGCTAACCAACCACCAAAGAACAAAGTTACGATCAGTGCTGAAATAAGAACAACGTTTACATATTCTGCAACGAAGAACATACCCCATTTCATACCACCGTATTCTACGTGGTAACCTTCTGCCAATTCTTGTTCAGCTTCAGGTTGGTCAAATGGATGACGGTGAGTTACCGCAACACCTGCAACTACAAAGATTAAGAAACCTAAGAATTGAGGAATTACAAACCAAACATCTTTTTGAGCTTCTACAATTTCACGCATGTTAAATGAGCCTGCAATTGCAACCACACCCATAAGTGAAATACCCAAGAATACTTCGTAAGAAATAGTTTGAGCTGCAGAACGTAAACCACCAAGCAACGCATATTTGTTATTTGATGCCCAACCACCGAAAAGTACTGCATATACTGCAATACCCGCCATTGCCATAAAGAACAATAAGCCAATGCTCATATCTGCAACACCTAAATAAGGTGATACAGGAATAACCATGAACGATAGCACCGCAGTTGCCATCGCAACTGCTGGAGCCATACGGAATGTTAATTTGTCTGCGAATTTTGGTGTCCAGTCTTCTTTGAACATGATTTTAAGCATGTCGGCAACAATCTGGAACATACCACCTGGACCTACACGGTTCGGACCATAACGGTCTTGCCATAAGCCCAGTAAACGACGCTCAATAAACGACATCAAAGCTGCAATCAATACGACAACAAGTAAGATTACAATCGCTTGCAGAACTGAATAGGCAATTGGCCAGTTTTCAGCCCAAATCGGCGTTTGACGGATTAATTCTTGTTCCATGAATTACACTCCTACCGCGACTGAAACAGGCTCTGCAAGAGATACCGTTGGTGCTAGACCAATTGGGTAACCAATATAACCTGTTGGTAAGTATTCAATTACTTGCACAGGAAGAACAATTGAAGTTTCCCCTGCTTTAACAGTAATTGTTTGACCATCTTTCACATTTAAACGTGCAGCATCTTGCTCACCTACTGCAAATACCGCATCAGGAATACGCGATTCCATTGCAGGTGTTTTAACAGTAAATTCACCAGAACCAAAGATATGATGCATAGGTACAAGGCGGAAACTTTCAGCATTCACAAGCACAGGTGCTGGAGCTATGAAAGTACGCGCAGGACGTTTAGCCAAACGATCAAATAAACGAATACCTGAATCACCACCTTTCAATGAGCCACCCACTTTATCTTGGAATTTGTTCCAAGCTTGTGGAGAGTTCCAACCTGCAGACCATGCAAATGGTACAAGCGGAGATGGAGTTTGATTACCTACATAACCTTCCATAGAGAATGTTAATGCAGAATCTTTATCCGTAGGTTGTTTAGGCTCATGAATAGACAATGGCGCACGCATAGATGTACGACCTGAGTAACGACGTGGTTCACGCGCAACTTTAAGACCATGTACACGGAAGCCAGCATCTGGTGCTACATCTTGAATTGCTTCTAAAGCAGGTACGTTTTTCGCAACTGTTTCAATCACATCATCAAGAACAGTCCAAGAAATCGCTTTGCCTTTCACGCCTGTTTCTAAAGCGTGTAACCAGCGCCAAGATTCTTTGATTGCAAGTTCAGGTTTGTAGTAGCTTGGGTCATACACTTGGTAGAAACGTTGTGCACGGCCTTCTTGAGATACAACAGTACCATCACCTTCAGCGAAGCTTGCAGCAGAAAGAACAACAGATGCTTTCTTCACAGTTGCTGTTTCAGCATGATCAAGCACAATAACATCTTTCGCTTTTGCTAAAGCTGCATCTACTTGTTTCGCTGGTAAACGACGGTAAAGGTCATTTTCAACAACAATAATTGCATCATAATCTTGTGCAAATGCTTGCTCTAAGCTGTTACCACCTAAAATTGCTAAGCCCATTGAGTTCACTTCAGGAACAGTCAATGTAAGACCTGCATTACCAAGGTTCTGTGCAACTTGTGCAGCAGCTTCCATAATGGCAGCATCTTGTAAGCTTGTACCAGAGATAATCAATGGTTTTTTCGCAGCTTTTAATGTGTCAGCAATGGTTTGAGCAAATGCTTTCGCATCATCATCTAAACCAAGTATCGCTTCACCTTTCACGCCAGCAGCAACAGCAAAACCTAAACGTGCGATATCGTTAGGAGAAGCAACAACTTCACCTGCAGCAACATCAGCTAAACGTGTTTGCGTTGCAGCTAAAATGTAAATCGGAGATTTAGCATCTTGAGCAATACGTTGTACAGGCTCTGCCAACCATTCCTGAGTACGTTTCTCTGCTGCCATTTCTTTGCCTTTATTTTTCGCAGCTTGGCGAACAGATAAAGCCATACGTGGCGCAGTTTGAGTTAAGTCTTCACCCAGAATTAACACAGCATCATAGCTTTCAATTTCACGCATACCAGGGTTATAAACACCCTCTGTTTGCATAATTGAAGCAGCTAACTCAACAAGGCTTTGTTCTTTTTGAGACATACCTGTTGAATAGTTTTCTTGACCTACTAATTCACGAAGTGCGAAGTTAGATTCAAGAGATGCACGTGGTGAACCAATACCCAATACTTTTTTGCCTTGGATATTTTCAATTACCGTATCAAGCGCTTGATCTACAGAAACTGTAGTTACATTATCACCATTACGGAATTGTGGTTGACGAGGACGATCAGCTTTATTCACATAACCTGTACCGAAACGACCTTTATCGCATAGGAAGTATTGGTTTACTTCACCGTTGAAACGGTTTTCTACACGACGTAATTCACCATAACGCTCACCCGGTGAAATGTTACAACCTGAAGAACAGCCTTGGCATACGCTTGGCGCATACTGCATGTCCCATTTACGGTTATAGCGTTCAGAATGAGTTTTATCTGTGAATACACCTGTTGGGCATACTTCAGTCAAGTTACCAGAGAATTCAGATTCTAAAGTGCCTGATTCTGGACGACCAAAGTAAACACGTGAAGCATTTGCATACACGCCAAAGTCTGTACCACCGGCATAATCTTTGTAGTAACGAACACAACGGTAACATGCGATACAACGGTTCATTTCATGAGAAATGAATGAGCCTAGCTCTTGGTTGTAATGCGTACGTTTTGTGAAACGGTAGCGACGACGATCATGCTGTGTCATCACAGTCATATCTTGTAAATGACAATGACCACCTTCTTCACATACTGGACAGTCGTGTGGGTGGTTTGTCATTAAAAATTCAACAATAGAAGCACGGAAATCTTTTGCTTCTTTGTCTTCAATCGAAATATAGGTATTGTCAGACGCAGGCGTCATACATGACATAACCAAGCGACCACGTGTATCTTCCGGGTTCGCATATTGGGTCACAGCACATTGACGGCAAGAACCGACAGAACCTAAGGATGGATGCCAACAAAAGTATGGAATATCAATACCCAAAGACAAACATGCTTGTAGCAAGTTCTCTGAACCATCGACTTCATACGATTTGCCATCGACATGAATTGTAGCCATAGTCGAATTCCTTAAGCTTGTTCTACGTTGCTAATTTGAGCAGCAGCATTCACTACTTTTGCTTCAAATTCGCCACGGAAATGTTTGAGTGCGCCCATAAGCGGTTCCATCGCACCTGGTGCGTGAGCACAGAAAGTTTTACCAATCCAAAGCTTACGAGTTAGTTCTTGTAAGTGATCGATATCTTCTTTCTTACCTGTGCCATCTTCAAGTGCTTTAAGCGCTTTAACAGCCCAAGGTAAACCATCACGACATGGTGTACAGAAACCACAAGATTCACGTGCAAAGAATTCTTCTAAGTTACGTGTTGCCGAAACCATACATTGAGTTTGGTCAACAACCATCAACAAACAAGTTCCTAAACGAGAACCCGCTTTCATGATTGTTTCCGCATCCATTGGTAAATCGATATGTTCAGCAGCTAAGAAGTCAGTCGAAGCACCACCTGGTAACCATGCTTTAAGCGTTAAACCATCACGCATACCACCAGCATGATCTTCAATCACTTCGCGCGCAGTTGTACCAAATGGAAGTTCCCATAAACCTGGGAATTTAACTTTACCTGATGCACCGTAAATTTTCGTACCTGGATCTTTCGACTTACCTTCAGATAAACCGATGTACCATTCAGGACCACGAAGCATAATTGCAGGTAAGTTGTTGTACGTCTCTACGTTGTTTACGATAGTAGGACGACCCCAAGCACCAGCAACTTGTGGGAATGGTGGTTTAGTACGAGGGTTTGCACGACGACCTTCAAGCGAGTTAATTAATGCAGTTTCTTCACCACAAATATAACGACCCGCACCAGTATGTACGTGTAAATCAAAGTTCCAACCAGTACCTAGGATGTTTTCACCTAAGTAACCTTTTGCACGAATTTGCTCTAATGCTTCATTTAAATAAGCAGCAGCTTCGATGTATTCACCACGAATGAAGATATAACCTTGTGTTGCTTCAAGCGTATAGCCTGCAATCAACATACCTTCGATCAATTGATGTGGAAGCTTTTCCATCAACAAACGGTCTTTGAAAGTACCTGGTTCCATTTCATCGGCATTACAGATTAGGTAACGAGGACCACCATCATTTGGCGCCATCAATGACCATTTAATCCCCGCTGGGAAACCTGCACCACCACGACCTTTTACAGTTGCAGCTTTAATTACATCTAGTACTTCAGCAGGTTTCATGCCTAATGCTTTTTTAAAGCCTGCATAACCTTCTAAAGCTTCGTAATCGTCTGCACTGCGTACTGCTTCCTGTTTACTCAAGCGCCATGTTAATGGGTGAGTTTCTGGGTTGCCGTCGCCATAAATTGGTTTTGGTTCAGTATTCATACATACTTCTCCAATAACTGTTTAACTGAAGAAACTTCCACTAAACCGTGGGTATCTTCATTAATCATTAAGGTTGGACCTTTGTCACAGTTACCTAAACAACAAATTGGTAAAATAGTGAAACGACCATCAGCGGTTGTTTGACCAAATGAAATACCTAATTCGCGTTGAAAAGCTTCTGCTAAAGTTTCCGCGCCCATTAAGAAGCATGCAATTGAATCACATAATAAAATTACGTTGCGACCTACAGGTTGGCGATAAATGCGGTTATAGAAAGTAGCAACACCCTCTAAATCTGCAACTGTCATACTTAACATTTGAGCAATTGCATTCATTTGCGCATCATCTACCCAACCATTACGGCGTTGTACACACTTCAATGCATCTAAACATGCAGCACGTGGGTACGGATAGTGACCAATGTGGTGTTCGATGTCATGAATTTCTTCCGAAGTTAAAATTCCTTCAACCGTCACACGTGGTTTTTTATCTGTCAAAATCATCATAATGCGTTTACCCCTTAGCGATCCACGTCAGCCATTACGACGTCAATTGTCGCTAAATAAATGATTAAGTCAGACATTAAGCTGCCGTTAATCACAGAAGGCATTTGCTGTAAATGCGTGAAAGTTGGTGTACGAATACGAGTACGGTAACTCATTGTTGACTTATCAGAAGTCAAGTAGTAGTTAGACGCACCTTTTACCACTTCAGCCATTACAGATGCTTCACCTGCAGGCATTACAGGACCCCAAGATACGCTCAAGAAGTGCGTAATTAGAGTTTCAATATCTTGTAATGTCTTATCTTTTGGTGGTGGAACAGCCAGTGGATGATCTGCTTTATATGCACCAGAAGGCATGTTATCTAAACATTGCTTAATGATTTTTAGTGATTCTTCAATTTCACGGAAATGAACCATCACACGTGCATAAGCATCACCCTCGTACTCTAATGGCACATCGAAGTCGTAGTTTTCGTAACCGCTATACGGGCGATATTTACGAACGTCGAAATCGATACCAGTAGCACGTAAGCCTGTACCAGTTACACCCCAAGCCAATGCAGATTTTGCATCGTACTGAGCAACGTTACGAGTACGACCAATGAACACTGAGTTTTTCAATGCTGCTGTGTAGTATTCGTTCATACGCTTTGGCATCCAATCTAGGATTTCGCGAATGAGATGCTGCCAGTTGTTTGGAAGATCGTGTGCAGTACCGCCAATACGGAACCAAGCTGGGTGCATACGGTAACCAGTAATCGCTTCAATCGCATCATAGATTTTTTGACGGTCAGCGAACATATAGAATACTGGTGTCATACCACCAGCATCTTGAATTGCTGTACCAATAAACAATAAGTGGTTATTAATACGGAACAATTCAGACATCATTACACGGATACATTGCGCACGGTCAGGAACAGTAATTCCTGCCATTTGCTCCACACCCATTACATAAGGCATGTTTTGAGCACAACCACCTAGGTAGTCGACACGGTCTGTATACGGAATAAATGAATGCCAAGTTTGACGCTCAGCCATCTTTTCCACACCACGGTGGTGATAACCAATATCAGGCACACAGTCTTTTACTTCTTCGCCATCTAACTGCAAGACAATACGGAATGCACCGTGCGCAGATGGATGGTTAGGACCCAAGTTCAAGAACATGAAATCTTCATCGTCATTTCCACGTTTTAGACCCCAATCTTCGGGTACAAAACGCAAATGTTCTTGTTCGAAATCTTGTTTCGCTTGGTTTTGCATGTACGGTGTATATTCAGTCGCACGTGCAGAATATTCTTTACGAAGTGGGTGACCTTCCCAATATGTAGGTAACAAAATACGACGGAGCATTGGATGCCCTTCGAAATTAATACCAAACATATCGTAAGCTTCACGCTCGTACCAGTTGGCATTTGGCCAAATGTTCGTTGCAGTAGGAAGATTTACATCATTCTCACTTAACGCAACTTTAATACGAATATCACTATTTCGTTCTAACGATAACAAGTGATAGAACACTGTAAAGTCAGATGCAGGTAAACCGTCACGATGCGTACGTAAACGTTCATCTACCGCAGATAAGTCAAATAACATCACATAAGGACGTTCGACTTTGCGCAAGAACATTAAAACGTCTTGTACACGTGCGCGCTCAACCCAGACCGTTGGTAAATCTTCAAAAGTCGTTTGCACATAGAAGTTCTCACCAAATTTGGTTTTGAGCTCTTCTACAATTGCAAATGCAGGGCGTGAATCAACTGGAGTTGATTCTGGCATAGCAATGTCAGTTTCAGCCATTGGCTTGGCTTCCTATTTAATACAAATTCAGTCAACTTAAACGACAATTACACCCGTACGGGTGCATCAATAATTTGTCACTTAAATTATTTAATTTCATCCATCGAGCGTAAGTTTTTCACAGCAATACGTTGTGCATTCTTACGATCACGTTCTGGCATCATCTTTGGCTTATACACTGGCTTAAGATCATCACCAATCACCGCTGAAAGTGGGCGGCGCTCGAGTTGAATTTGGTCTTGTAACAACATTAATGCTTGGATTAATGCTTCAGGGCGTGGTGGGCAACCAGGTACATAGACATCAACTGGAATAATTTTATCTACGCCTTGCACAACTGAGTAGATATCGTACATACCACCCGAGTTTGCACAAGCACCCATTGAAATAACCCATTTTGGTTCAAGCATTTGTTCATATAAACGCTGAATTACTGGCGCCATCTTAACAAAGCAAGTACCTGCAACAATCATCAAATCGGCTTGACGTGGTGAAGCACGGATTACTTCGGCACCAAAACGTGACAAATCGTGCACGCCTGTTAACGTCGTTGCGTACTCTACGTAGCAACAAGATGTACCAAAGTTGAACGGCCAAACTGAGTTCTTACGTCCCCAGTTTACTGCTGTATGTGCCAAATCCTCTAAGCGAGTCATGAACACATTTTTATTCACTTCTTCTTCAAGCGGATCTGTAACGATTTGACGCTCTTGAAGTGGATATTGATCAGCATCCGGATTCGCACGGGTTAAGGTGTATTTCATCCCGTATTACTCCTTGTCAGATGATGCAGTCGGTGTTTTAGATTTCACACGACCAGAAGATTGCGCTGGAATTTGACCTGTAGGGTCTACTACCAACTCTTCAATTGAATTAAAGCGTGTAATTTCAGCTATATCCATATTAGGGGAACCAATTTTAGCTTTAATTCCTGCTGCTTTACGTTTATCAGATGGTGCCCAGTTAAGTGCGCCAGTTGAAAATTCGTAAATCAAACCGATAAGTAAAACTAAAATAAATACAGCTGCTGTAGCAAAACCAACCCACCCTACTTCACGGACTGAAGTAGACCATGCGTAGAGATAAAGCGCCTCTAAGTCGAAAACAACAAAGAAAATCGCGACTAAATAGAATTTAGCAGACAAGCGAATACGTGCACCACCGGCACCTACAACACCCGACTCGAATTGTTCTTGCTTAGCTCGCCCCCATGACTTACCCCCAAGGAGTAACGGGACAGTGAGCATAAAAACGCATAAAAATGTAACGCCGATCACGAAGGCAATAATTGCCCATTCGTATGGAGTAATGGCACTCATGCGGGGATAACTCCTGGCAGGCCTATTTATTAACAAAGAATGTATGTATTGGCCTTCAAATACACCAAACACAAAATTAATCCCGCCAATTGTACCTGATTTATGATTTCACTTGCTAGCTTATAACGCTTAGTCTTTTGGATGATTTTTTCATCATTTTCCATATTTTTAGAAAATTAAGCACAGTTATAAGGCTTTGAATCATTTCTATTCCTAAAAAAAATAATATGTAAATTAATTTTCACCACGTTAAAATTTGTATTTTTTAAGTAATATTATTAAATAATGATTTTAAAACCAACAAAAAGGTGGTTATCTTTAAATTAATTAATAATTATTCTCATTAAATAATAATTAATATTATTTTATTTTTTGTAATATTTTGAAAAACCACAATGAAACAGTTTAAATCTTAAGTATAAATGTGCTATTTCTATATCAATCAATTAATAATCAAACAATAAGGGCGAAAATACATGAAGTTAGATATTTCTTATAAACCAAACTATTTTTTATACGCGCAGCTAATTATTCGCCATGTTGAAAACTACATTAGCAAGCATCCAGATGCAGAAAATGCAATTTTTGATTTACGTGATATTTATGAATTGTTCCGTCATGATAAAGCATCATCTACCACCAACTTAGATGGCATTCTAAATATTGCTGATGAATATAAAGTTGAAACGCTAAATGGTGATAAAAAACTCATTAGCAAATATGCTATTAATATCTCCGACAACTCACTACTCATCGATTTTGACCCCGATGCACTTCAGGCAATTAAAGATGGTAAAAAAATTATTGTTCCTGACGCAACAATTACAGAGTAAATAGTGAAAATAAAAAAGCGTGCTTCTATAGCACGCTTTTTTATTTCAAAAATATCATTCGCTTTTAAAATTTAGCTTTTGCGATCTAATAAAAATTTTGAAATTGATACCAATTCTTCAGCAGAATCACCAAAATACTCTAGTGTTGCAAAAGCCTGATCATGTAATTGTTTCGCATATTTAATAGCTTGATCTAAGCCCATAAGTGCAGGATAAGTTGATTTCTCCACCAATTCATCTTTACCTGCGGTTTTACCAAGCACTTCCGTTTCAGCAGTAATATCTAAAATATCATCTTGAACCTGAAAAGCTAAACCAATTGATTGCGCATATTCACGCAGCTTCGGAAGTGCAACATCCACTCCTTCAAAAATAGTCACAGCAGACATCATGACTGCTGCTGAAATCAGTGCACCAGTTTTATTGCGATGAATATTTTCCAAAGCATTCTGATCTACACGCTTCCCTTCTGCTTGTATATCTAAAACCTGACCACATACCATTTTAGAAGATGCTGTTGCCAAAATTTGCATTTGCTTCAAAACAATTGATGCATCTACAGCAGGTCCTTGATCAAACAAACGACTACCTAAAATCTCAAATGCCATAGATTGTAAAATATCACCTGCAAGCAAAGCAGTATCTTCACCATAAGCAACATGACACGTTGGCTGACCACGACGTAATAAATCATTATCCATACAAGGTAGGTCATCATGCGCTAATGAATAACAGTGAATAAGTTCTACAGCCACAGCAGCACGACGCACTGCCGCATAATTTGAGTTTGGCTTTATCGCTGCTGTTGCATACACCAAAGCAGGCCTAACACGCTTACCACCCAACATAACAGCATGATGCACAGCCCCTTTGAGAGGTTCAGGAATCGCAAATGCATCCAAAGCTGTTAATAAATCTTGCTGAATGCGCTGCTGTGCTGCGGAAAGTACATTATTCTGTATATCTGTTGATGATGACACGTGAGCCTCTATCGTTTTATAAATCCAGATGTAAATTAACTACTTTCAATATAGTCAACTTAACTGCTGGCTATTGTACATATAAATAGATCTTCTTACCCTTTTTTTGCGACATTCACCATGGACTTATCTACTCACTTTTTATTTTAAACTTGGTAAATAAAAACACCCCTATTTAAGAGGTGTTTGTATTTTCTAAACAACTACTTATTTCAAACTATCAGCAGGAATTCGAACCCAACCCTCCATTAAAACTCGAGCACTTCGACTCATGACTGCTTTTTTAACAATCCATTGACCATTTTCTTGCAATACCTGCGCTCCAACACGCAATGTCCCAGATGGATGACCAAACCGTACAGCTTCTCTTGCACCACCACCTGCAGCTAAATTTACTAATGTCCCAGGTATTGCAGCAGCAGTACCTATTGCAACAGCAGCAGTTCCCATCATCGCGTGATGAAGTTTCCCCATAGACAGAGCACGCACAAGTAAATCTACATCTTGAGCCTCAACAACCTTAGCACTTGAAGATGTATACGTTTTAGGAGGTGATACAAATGCTATCTTAGGTGTGTGTTGACGAGTTACTGCTTCAGAAACATCTTGAATTAAACCCATGTGTTTTGCACCATAAGCACGAATGATTTCTAATTTTTCTAATAATTTCCCATCACTATTAATCACATCTTGTAATTCTGTTCCATCAAAACCAAGTTCTGTTGCATTTAAAAATATTGTAGGAATACCGGCATTAATAAAAGTCGCTTGATATTTTCCAACGTTGGGAACATCTAAAGTATCGACTAAATTTCCTGTTGGAAACATCGCCCCCCCATCTTCACCATCATCGGCGGGATCTAAAAATTCAATTTGCACTTCTGCAGCTGGGAACGTCACTCCATCTAACTCAAAGTCACCCGTTTCTTGAACCTGCCCATTAGTTATTGGTATATGAGCTATAATTGTTTTTTCAATATTCTTTTGCCAAATATGTACAGTACAAATACCATTTTCTGGAATTTTACTCGAATCAACCAAACCATTGCTAATAGCAAAAGCACCCACTGCCGCAGTTAAGTTACCGCAATTACCACTCCAATCAACAAAGGGCTTATCTATAGCAACCTGACCAAACAAATAATCAACATCATGATGGGGTTGCGTACTTTTTGATAAAATAACCGTTTTACTTGTGCTTGAGGATGCCCCACCCATGCCATCTATTTGTTTTCCATACGGATCTGGACTACCAATAACACGTAGTAAAACTTGATCTCTTAACTTTCCTGCAATTTGAGCTTCTGTAGGTAAATCATCTAATTTAAAAAACACCCCTTTACTTGTACCGCCACGCATGTAAGTTGCTGGAATTTTAATTTGTGCTGCAAAACTCATTTTAATATCCTTTAGAACTTTATAATTACAGTTTTTCCTTTTTTCAGAACAAGCATATCGTGTTTTTAATTTTGTTGTATGCATACAGTACTTAAGTATAAAAAAACAACATACTCAAAAAAAAATTTGACCATTTTTTTGGTGATTTAAACCCATGGTTAAATTTATTTAATTGATTATATTGTATTTTTTAAACACTTCATTTATAAATATTTTTCATCAATATCATAACTTTAGTTCACTTTTAGCGTTGTACTAGGCTAAACGCAATCGATCTATTACAATCTCAACACTTATTCATCGTCGGGCTGAAAAACTTGAATAAAAATACTACTGAACTTCAGCGTGGCTTAAAGAACCGTCATATCCAATTAATTGCCATGGGTGGTGCAATTGGTACGGGCTTATTCTTAGGCTCCGCTCACGTCATTCAATCCGCTGGTCCATCAATTATTTTGGGTTATGCGATTGGTGGCTTAATCGCGTTTTTAATTATGCGTCATTTAGGCGAAATGATTGTCCATGAACCTGTTGCAGGCTCGTTTAGTCACTTTGCTTATAAATATTGGGGTAAATTCCCTGGTTTCCTTGCTGGTTGGAACTACTGGATTCTTTACATTCTTGTGGCAATGACCGAATTAACCGCTGTCGCAAAATATATTAATTACTGGTGGCCTCATATTCCTGCATGGGCTTCGGTTTTATTCTTTTTTATCGTGATTACACTTGTTAACTTAGGCAATGTAAAGTTCTACGGTGAATCTGAGTTCTGGCTTTCTATTATTAAAGTCACTGCCGTTGTAGCTATGATCATCTTTGGTTTATATCTAATCTTTACTGCAGGACCAGACTCAACTGCATCATTTAGCAACCTTTGGACTCAGGGCGGTTTCTTCCCGCATGGCTTTGAAGGCTTATTCTATATGCTGGCTTTCTTGATGTTTGCTTTTGGTGGTATTGAGCTAATTGGTATGGCTGCAGCAGAAGCTGAAAACCCAGAAAAAACCATTCCTAAAGCAATTAACCAAGTTGTGCTCCGTATTCTTGTGTTCTATGTCGGCTCACTAACTATTCTTTTATCTCTTGTGCCATGGAATCATTTAGAACTTGGTGGTTTAGACAAAAGCCCATTTGTGATGATTTTTAGTCAACTAGGAATTGGTTGGGCAGCTCACCTACTTAACTTTATTATTTTAACAGCAGCTCTTTCTGTTTATAACAGTGGTATGTATGCAAACAGTCGTATGCTTTTTGGCTTAGCAAAACAAGGAAATGCTCCTCAAATTTTTGCAAAAGTAAGTAAACAAGGTGTTCCTGTTCCTGCTGTCTTATTCTCTGCGCTCCTTATTTTTGGTTGTGTATTACTTAACTATTTCGCTCCAGAAGAAGCATTAAGCAACTTAATTTATATTGTTGTTGGTGCGCTAGTTTTAAACTGGGCAATGATCTGCTTAACACACTTAAAGTTCAAACAAGCAATGAACAAAGAAGCTACGGTTTCTAAATTCCCTGCTCTTTGGTCTCCTGCAAGTAATTACCTTGTTTTAGCATTCATTGGCGTGGTGTTATACATCATGTGGACACAAGGTCTTATGGGTGCAGTAATCATGATTCCAGTTTGGATTATGATTATGTTTATTCTATTTAAACTCTTATATAGAAAAGCTTAATTTTTATAAAAGTTATCACCTCGGTGGTAACTTTTTTATTTCTTTTATAAAATCTTTATTATTGCGCCCTTAGCTTAACTGGATAGAGCAGTTGCCTCCTAAGCGACCGACGTGGGTTCGAGTCCCGCAGAGCGCACCATCATTAATTTATTTTAATAAATAATATTTCACATAAAAATTATCTCTTTCTTGAAACCTCGCATCAAAATGTGACATATACATCATTTAAACGCACCTTAAAAATACATTTACAACAATTTTAATATTTTTTTTCTTTTTTTGCGACCATATAGTTCAAAAAATAAACTATTAAAATTCAATAATTAAGATACAAAACACACAAAAAAAATAGAGCTTAAACTCTAACATGCGCACAAAACACCCAATAAAATTTTTATAGAGTATTTACTCTTATTTTAATTGTGATATTTTTGTCGCATGGAGTAACTTTTGATTACGGTTTGTAAAGGCCGTTATCTCCAATCACCACAAACTAAACAACAAAGTGATGAGTATTACATTCAAGGGATAATGAACAATGAAATTAAAAACTCTTAGCACAGCAATGATTCTTGCAACTGTACCAATGACTGGTGCTTTTGCAGCAGCAATGGATCGCTCTGGTCAATCAATTTCGGCTTTTTTACAACCTGGAAACTATGCTGAAGCAGGTTTAATGATTTTAGACCCAAATGTTTCAGGTACTGCTTCTACAACACTAGGTGGTAAAAATACTGGCGACATGGCTTCAAGCTATCACTCAGCTTCTGCTGCTTTAAAAATCCAAGCGACTGATAATATTTCTGTTGGTTTATTATTTGACCAACCATTTGGTGCAAAAGCTGAGTATGATTTATCAAGTTCTGCCTTTTCACTCGATGGCGAAGGTACTTCTGCCGAAGTAACAACTGAAAACCTAACGTTGCTCGTTGGCTTCCAACCAAATGCGAATTGGAATTTTTATGCAGGCCCAGTATGGCAACAAGCGAAAGGTGATGTTCATTTACGAGGCTCTGCATATAGCGTACTTGGTGGAGCAGGTCTAGATAACCGTTACAATGCAACAATGAAAAATAATGATGCTTGGGGTTGGGCAGCAGGTTTTGCTTATCAAATTCCAGAAATCGCGTTAAAGGCATCCCTTACATACCGATCAAAAATCAAACATAATTTAGATTCGCAAGAAACATTTGGTACTTCATCATCACAGATTTTACTTCCTGTCGCCCCTGGTAATGCCGCAATTACACAAGGTAGTACTGAAGTTAAAACCCCTCAATCTGTAAACCTAGACCTCCAATCCGGTATAGCTGAGAATACAGTTGCATTTGCCAATATACGTTGGGTAAATTGGGATGGTTTTGCTATTCGCCCTCATGCTTTTGGTCAAGCAACTGCAACCTTACTACAAAAGCACGTAAATCTTGTCGAATATAATAAAGACCAATGGACTATCAATGCAGGCGTAGGTCGTAAATTTTCAGAAAAATGGGGTGCTAACGTATCTGTAGGCTGGGATTCTGGCGCTGGCGACCCTGTAACAACTCTTGGACCCACTAAGGGCTATTGGAGTCTTGGTTTAGGTGGTCAATATAGTCCAGCTGAAAACTATTTCGTACAAGCTGGTATTAAATATTTCTGGCTAGGAAATACTGATGCATTAACTGCAAATTCTCCTTATGTAGGTACATTCAAAGATAACCATGCAATTGGTTATGGCTTGAAATTTGGTTATAAATTCTAATTAAATATAAATCATTAAAAAGACCATTCACTTGAATGGTCTTTTTATTGTTTAAATTTTAATACCTATACAGCCATATTTTAATTGTTGATTTTTCAATCAAATAAACTCAATAACAAACAAATTCAATAATCATATAATTTTATCGAATAATCATAAACATAGCTTTATTTTTTAGGTCTTTTACTCTAGTTGAGCTAAATTTTGATCTCTTAAGTCAATATCTTTTAGCAAACCGAGTATTTACTCTTTTTTTATTTATGTTACTTTTCCACCACATTTAGTTACAAACAGCATCAGGGAAGACCATGAAGCTCAACAAAATTTATATTGCACTTACACTAATAACACTCCCACCATGCACAATGGCTGCAGGTTTAGACCGTTCAGGTCAATCTATTTCTGCATTTTTACAACCAGGAAATTATGCTGAAGCAGGTCTTTCTGTATTAGACCCAACTGTAAAAGGCACTGATAACAGCCCAAATAAAAATAAAGTAAGTGACATGGGTGATGACTATGTTTTTGCTTCTGCTGCTGTAAAAGTTCAAGCAACAGATAAAATTTCTTTTGGTCTATTATATGACCAACCTTTTGGTGCAGATGCTCAATATGCTGTAGATGGCTCAATTTTCAACAATGGTACTGAAGGAACTAGTGTAAAAGTTCGTACAAATAACATTACAGCTTTAGTTGGCTACCAACCAACTGAGAACTGGAATTTCTATGCTGGTCCAGTATGGCAAACCGTAAAAGCCGATATTTCGTTACGTGGTGCAGCATATGGATCAAATCCATCTCAAACACTTAGCGGTTATAACATCCAAGTAGACCAAAAAGAGGCTTATGGCTGGGCAGCTGGTTTTGCATATTCAAAACCTGAAATTGCTTTAAAAGCTGCGGTTACCTACCGCTCAGAAATCGAACATAATGCTACATCTACAGAAACTCATAATTTAAGCCCTGCATTCACAACAATTTCGAATATTAAAGCTGTTACACCTCAGTCTGTAAATATTGACTTACAAACTGGCATTTCACAAAATACTTTAGTTTTTGCTAATTTACGTTGGGTACACTGGGATCAATTTGTTGTTAGCCCAAATAAGTTAAGTGAGTTTGGTCAAGATCTTATTTCTTATTCAGATGACCAATATTCCGCAACTATTGGTGCATCACACAAATTTAATAGTAAATGGGCTGCAACTGCAGCTGTAGGTTATGACTCTGGTGCAGGCAACCCTGTTACTACACTTGGTCCAACTGAAGGCTATTGGAGTGTTGGTTTAGGTGGTCAATATAGCCCTGCTGAAAATTACTTTATTCAAGCTGGTGTTAAATACTTCTGGTTAGGTGATGCAACTGCACGTACAGGTACAACAGACGTTGGTGAGTTTACCAATAACCATGCAATAGGTTACGGTATGAAAATTGGTTACCGTTTCTAATTTTCAATATAAAAAAGGCGCTTAATGCGCCTTTTTTATTGCTTTATTTGTATAAATTAAGCAGGAATATCACGGTTTGATGCATTACGAATGGCTTCTTTCAATGCGGCATAACCATTTATTGGTGGAAATTGAGGAAATTCCGCTATTACATTTTCAGGTGCATCAAAGAAGAAACCCGCATCTGCTTCACCAAGCATAGTCGTATCATTATAAGAATCACCTGCTGCAATTACACGGAAATTTAGACCATGTAATGCTTGAACCGCCTTACGTTTTTGATCTGGTTGACGAAGTTTATAATTTGTAATAACGCCACTTTCATTGGTTTCTAATTTATGACAGAAAATTGTCGGCCAACCCAATTGCTTCATTAATGGATGAGCAAACTCATAAAAAGTATCGGACAAAATAATCAGCTGAAAGTGTGTACGCACCCACTCTACAAATTCTTTCGCACCTTCAAAAGGTCCCATTTCTGCAATCACATCTTGAATATCATTTATGCCTAAACCATGCTCTTTTAAAATATTCAAGCGCTGTGTCATTAACACATCATAATCTGGAATATCACGTGTTGTTGCCTCTAGTTCTTTAATTCTAGTTTTCTTTGCAAAATTAATCCAAATTTCTGGAACTAAAACTCCTTCTAAATCAAGACAAACAACTTCCATGGTATTCCCCTCTTCTCTGTTTAAAAAATTTTCACTATCATAGCCGAATGCATGTAAATACGGTGATGATTTTTAAATCTATTTTCTTCATAAGTATTTATTTTTTAGTGATAAGTCTACAAATTCATTTCTATTAAAATACCTGCGAAATAAATTAATATAGGTTTAGATGTACCAAGCCTATAGCCAGGATACTCATGACAACTATTCCCACAATCAATATTATCGATGCGCTAGCATTAGAATATGCAGATAAATCTCCTAACGAAATTTTAGAACTTGCACTAAACCAAGAAGGTGAAATTGCAATTTCATTTTCAGGTGCTGAAGATGTTGTATTAATTGATATGGCATCTCACTTAGGGAAGCCTTTTCGTGTATTTAGCTTAGATACAGGTCGCCTACATGCAGAAACTTATCAATTTATTGATCAAGTTCGCAAACACTATAAAATTGATATTGAAATTTGTTTTCCTGAAGCAGAAGCTATTCAAAACTTAGTCACAACTAAAGGCTTTTTCAGTTTTTATCAAGATGATCACAAAGAATGTTGTGGTATTCGTAAAGTTCAACCTTTGCGTAAAAAGCTTGCAACTTTAGATGGCTGGATTACAGGTCAGCGTAAAGATCAAAGCCCAGGGACACGTACAGAAATTCCTGTTATTCAGCATGATATTGGTTTTTCAGGAGATGGAAAACAGCTTATTAAGTACAACCCTCTAGCGAATTGGACAAGTGCCGATGTTTGGAACTATATCCGTATGATGGAAATTCCATACAATCCACTACATGAACGTGGTTTTACTTCAATTGGCTGTGAACCATGTACACGTGCTGTACTACCAAATCAACATGAGCGTGAAGGTCGTTGGTGGTGGGAAGAAGCAACGCATAAAGAATGTGGTCTACATTCAGGTAATCTCAAAAAATAACACCAAAAAAAGTATCTAAAAAACCACGTTTATCGTGGTTTTTTTAGACTTACAAATACATATTAATTCATTCTTTTTTATCAAATAACAGCTATACTTTATTTCTATTTTAAGAATACTTATAAGGCCGCTCATATAGGAGTAGCGTTAGCATTGCAGTGAGGCAACCAGCAATATGCGTCCATTACACCCAATTGATTTTATTTTTCTTTCTTTAGAAAAACGTCAACAACCTATGCATGTAGGCGGGCTTTTTTTATTTCAAATTCCAGATAATGCGCCAAGTTCTTTTATTCAAGATTTAGTTGCCGACATTCGCACATCAAAATCTATCCCAATCCCCCCGTTCAACAACAAACTGAATGGATTATTTTGGGATGAAGATCAAGAATTCGATTTAGACCATCACTTTAGGCACATCGCATTACCAAAACCTGGTCGTATTCGCGAGCTACTTACCTATATTTCTCAAGAACATAGTGCTTTGCTTGATCGAGCTAAACCATTATGGACTTGCAATATCATTGAAGGTATTGAAGGCAATCGATTTGCCATGTATTTCAAAATACATCATGCAATGGTAGATGGTATTGCGGGTATGCGCTTAGTAGAAAAATCTTTATCACACGATCCTAATGCTAAAAGCATTGTTCCACCATGGTGTGTTGAAGGACCACGTGCTAAACGCTTAAAACAACCTAAGGCAAATAAAATTAAAGGTTTACTTTCTACTGTAAAAAACCAACTAGAATCAACACCTGGAGTTCTTTACGAACTATCTCAAACCATTACTAAAGATATTGGTCGCAATCCTGACTACGTCTCTAGCTTTCAAGCACCAAGCAGTATTTTAAATCAACGTGTAAGTTCATCTCGTCGCTTTGCTGCCCAGTCTTATGAACTCTCACGCTTAACTACTATCGCAAAAGCGCTGAATGTCACCATTAATGATGTCGTACTTGCAGTTTGCTCAGGTGCTTTAAGAGAATACTTAATTACACAAAATGCTTTGCCTAAAAAACCACTTATCGCAATGGTTCCAGCATCTGTACGTGATGATAATTCTGAAGTTTCTAACCGTATTACAATGATTCTGACAAACTTAGGAACTCACAAAGAAGAACCTTTAGAACGATTGCAAATTATTCGTCGTAGTATGTTAAATGCGAAGAAAAAATTTAAACGCATGAGCTCTAGTCAGATTCTAAGTTACAGTGCTTTTGTTTATAGTGCTGCTGGTTTAAATATTGCTTCTGGACTAATGCCAAAACGCCAAGCATTTAACCTTGTCATTTCTAACGTCCCAGGACCATCCGAACCATTATACTGGAATGGCGCTAAGTTAGATGCTTTATACCCTGCTTCCATTGTTCTAGATGGTCAGGCACTAAATATCACCATGACGAGCTATTTAGATAAATTAGAAGTAGGTTTAACTGCATGCCGAAATGCTTTACCTAAAATGCAAAACCTACTCACACACTTAGAAGATGAAATTCAACGTTTTGAATCTATTATTCAAAATGATGAACCATTAAAAAATGTAGGGTAAGCCTTAATCACTCAAATAAAAAAGGGACTATAAAGTCCCTTTTTTATTTATTAATTTTACGACATTGATTTAGTAATTGATGGCACACATTAACCACCATAGTTGAAGTAATTTGTACTTCTTTACCGTCAGAATCGACTAAATACGAATGATCCTTTTTTGTCGAATCTAAAACTTTTAAGCTTTTTTTTACGATTGCTTTACTCATACTCATTTTTAACCTCACTTGCTCAAGCTATTTCGAATAAATGAAATAGCTTTGGCTATTACATGGGGTAAGTATTGTAAATTCACAAATAAAAGTAAAATTGGATATGTAACAACTGTTTAGCGATATTCTGTTACAATTTTAACTTAAAATGATATCATATTGCTCTTGCGTATATAAATTCTCAACTTGAAATTTTATTACACGATTCACAAAATGCTCTAAATCTGCGACAGCTGTCGCTTCTGCCGTTAAAAGCCGATCAATTACAGATGGATGAGCAACAACAGTAAAGCCACTCTGAGATTCGAATGCACGAGCATATCTCATAATTTCTCGAAATATTTCGTAACAAATTGACTCTGCTGTTTTCACATATCCACGACCTTGACAGGTTGGACACGACTCACAAAGCAAATGTTCCAATGATTCACGTGTGCGCTTACGTGTCATTTCAACCAAACCAAGTTCAGAAACTTGCGTTATTTTAGTTTTTGCATGATCACGCTCAAGCATCTTCTCAAACTGAGCCAATACCTCTTCACGATGATGCGCTTCTTGCATATCAATGAAGTCAATAATAATAATGCCACCTAAATTTCTTAGGCGTAGTTGACGCACAATAACTTGTGTCGCTTCCATATTGGTTTTAAATACTGTGTCTTCTAACGAACGACCACCAACATAAGACCCCGTATTAACATCAATTGTGGTCATTGCCTCGGTTTGGTCAATCATTAAATAACCACCCGACTTCAATGCGACGCGTGTTTGTAAGGCTTTTTGAATATCTTCTTCAACATTGTATAAGTCGAATATTGGTCGCTCACCCGGATAATGAAGTAAACAATCACTCATACTCGGCACAAATTCTTCAACAAACTCTTTAAGTTTAGAGAAAACTTCACGCGAATCTACATAAATTTTTGACGTATTTTCATTTGCTAAATCGCGTATAACACGCTGTGGAAGTGGTAACTCTTCAAAAATTAAAGAGGGTACGGAAAGGCTTTTCTGTTTACGTTGAATATATTCCCAAAGCTTTGCAAGATAAGCCATATCTTGTGCAATTGCTTCTTCTTCAACACCATCTGCTGCTGTTCGAACAATCACGGAACCAGGAAGCTTATGCGCCTCTTGAATATGTTCAATCATTGTTCTTAGTCGATCACGCTCTTCGCTTGATTCAATACGTTGCGAAACACCAATATGATTGCCATACGGCATAAGAACAAGATAACGCGAAGGAATTGATAAGTCTGTACTTAAACGCGCCCCTTTCGTCCCAAGCATGTCTTTCATTACTTGAACAGTTAATATTTGTCCCACATGCAAAAGATCAAAAACATTCGGCGCTGGCTGATTTTTAGGCCAAACCATATCGTTAATATGTAAAAAAGCAGTGCGAGATAAACCAATATCTACAAATGCAGCTTGCATGCCCGGTAAAACACGAACAACTTTGCCTTTATAAATATTACCAACCAAACCACGCTTAGCATCACGTTCAACAAATAATTCATTGACCGTGCCATTTTGAATTAATGCAACCCGACATTCCATGGGGGTTACATTAATCAGCAACTCTTCAGACATAACTAAACTCAAAACATTATAAAATTCTTTTTCCAGCAGTTAATTTAGTACCTTAACTCTCTGTAATAACTGTGCGGTTTCATGTAATGGTAGCCCAACCACATTGGTATAACTACCAATAATATTTGGAATATAGCGAGCTGCAACCCCTTGAATTGCATAGCCACCTGCTTTACCCATTGGCTCACGTGTATCCCAATAACATTCCATATCATTAAGACTGAGCACTTGAAACTCGACTTCTGTACATACCACTATACTCAATTTTTCTTGTTTTGTACGTACACACACGCTGGTCAGCACACGATGCTTACGACCCGAAATAAGTTCCCACATTTTAAAAGCATGCTGCTTAGATTCGGGCTTACCTAAAATATGCTGATCTACAGCGACTGTTGTATCTGCGGCAATAATAATTGTATTTGGATATTGCTGAAAAATAGCTTCTGCCTTTGCACAAGCCAATCGTTCAACATATTGCTCAACAGATTCTTCTGCTAAAACTGACTCATCAATATCTGGACTATGAATTTCAAAGTCCAGACCTAACTGTTGTAAAAGTTCACGTCTACGCGGTGAACTTGATGCCAAAATTATATTCGCCATTTTTTAAGTATGTAATAAAAAAATGGCCACACTAAAACAGTACTTAGTAACGGTTGCCAATGACGTGCAAGCGGAAAATCCATCCCCCATAACATTTGTAATAAGAATATAAATGCAATGTGAGCCGTAATAGCGAATAACGCAATGACCCAAAGATTTGCAAATGTCAAAATTCTGCGTTCACGCGTGAAATAACGTGCAATAAATGTAATACATACAAAACTTAAAGCATTTAAACCTAAAGGCGCATCCATCAATAAGTCTGCAAACAAACCTGTTCCAAATGCAAACCAAACCCCACACCATGTTGGCTGACACATCACCCAAAACAGCATAACCATAAACATAAATGCAGGGCGCCATCCTGAAATATCATAAGACAGCGGATAAACCGTTAAAACAGAAGCAATAATGACTGAAAATATAATGGGAAATAATGGATCTGATGGCTTTTTCATGGATAGCTTAGCGATCGGCATCTGGTTGCTCCTTCGCTAAAGAATTTGAAAACAACACCACAACATGATGACCACCAGCTAATTGAGCTGCTGGTGCAATATCAATATGTGCAAACTCACCCGTATTATGTCTACTGACTTTTGCCACAGTACCTACCAAATAGCCCGCAGGGAAATGCTCTCCCAAACCAGAACTATAGACTTTTTCGCCTACTTTAATATCTGCACTTGTTGGTACATATTCCATTTTCAGCATACCTAAGTCACCAGTACCAGATACGATTGCACGCATACCGCTACGCTCTAAACGCACAGACAATGAATGTTCTTTATCTGACAACAACATAACACGGCTACTACGTGGCAAAACTGAAACAATTTGCCCCATAATCCCTTTATCATCAAGCACAGTTTGACCAACCTTGAGCTGACTATTCGAGCCACGGTTAATCACAATAATATGACGTAAAGGATCTGCATCTGTACCAATCACTTCAGAGATTTCCATACGACCATCAATAATCAATGGTGTATCTAGCAAACCTCTTAAACGCGTATTTTCAGCAGAAAGTTCAGAAAGTTTTTGTAAACGTACATTTGCCTGTAAAAGTTCAACTTGCATCGCAGTATTTTCACGGCGCAATTGAGCCTCAGACTTACTTTGTCGACTTAGCCATTCTCGCGACAATACAGGATAACTTGCAACGGCATAAATAGGATTATATGCCGTGTACAAGACATCTCTTGCGGGTTGAACAATGTGTGGCATGCGCCAATTAAAAAACAGCACCACCAAACACGTTATTACCGCAATAATAAAAGAGCGAAAAGATGGCGGTTGTCTAGAAAACAGATTTGCTTGCACCCGCCTTTTCCTTTTTTAGCCTACAAACAACATGTCATGGTTCGGGTTATCGAATAATTCTAATACCTTACCACCACCACGTGTTACACAAGTAAGAGGCTCTTCTGCAACAACTACTGGCAAGCCAGTTTCTTGTGCAAGAAGTTTATCTAGGTTGCGAAGTAACGCACCACCGCCAGTTAATACAATACCGCGTTCTGCGATATCTGAAGACAACTCTGGAGGCGTTTGTTCAAGTGCAGATTTTACTGCTTGAATAATACTTTGTAACGGATCTGAAATTGCTTGAGAAATTTCATCTGAAGTCACCGTAATTGAACGCGGTACACCTTCTGCAAGGTTACGACCACGAACTTCAATTTCTAGTGGCTTTTCACCTTCATCTGGCAATGCCATACCCACTTCTTTTTTAATGTTTTCTGCAGTTGTTTCACCAATTACACAACCATGTGCTTTACGTACATAATTAATAATTTGTTCATCAAATACATCACCACCAATACGAAGTGAATCTGCGTATACACAACCTTGCAAAGAAATAATTGCAATTTCAGTTGTACCGCCACCAACATCTACAACCATAGAACCACAAGCTTGCTCTACTGGCATGCCTGCACCAATAGCAGCTGCCATTGGTTCTTCAATTAATCGCACATCACGCGCACCAGCATTGTATACTGCTTCACGAATTGCGCGACGTTCAACTAAAGTTGATTTACATGGAACACATACAACCACTCGCGGCGCTGGTGGAAATAAACGTTTTTCATGTACTTTACCAATAAATTGGTTCAACATAGTTTCTGTGACTTCAAAGTCTGCAATAACACCGTCTTTCATTGGACGAATTGCAGAAATATTCGCTGGCGTACGGCCGAGCATTTGTTTTGCATCAAGACCTACAGCGGCAACGATTTTTTGAGAACCACTATGACGGATTGCCACAACTGTGGGCTCATTTAATATAATGCCTCGTCCTGGAGCATAAATAAGTGTATTAGCTGTACCTAGGTCTATGGCCAAGTCTGGTGAAAACAAGCCAATTAGTCGTTTTAGAATCACGGAGTCGTTCTCTATTAATCGTTATGTGAGCGCAAGCGACAACTTTAACTAAATGTGATGATTTGAACAAGTCAATCGCTTATTATATCGCATGATATTTTGATTTTTTTTTAATACTGATTTTAGGTGATGTTATGTCTACATCAGATGCACAGCATTCTGAAGATTTAAATGCACAAACCGTATCACAGATTGCACACCTTGCACGTCTTTCTTTAAACGATGCACAATCTACTGAATACGCTGAAAGTTTAAATAAAATTCTAGGAATGATGGACACTTTAAAGAGCATCAACACTGACGGTGTAGAGCCATTAAAGAGCCCATTTGATAATCCTCAACCATTACGTGAAGACGTAGTTTCTGAAAATAATCACCGTGAAGAATATCAAGCTGTAGCACCTGCTGTTCAGGATGGCTTGTACTTAGTTCCTCGTGTGATCGAATAATTTTCAGTCCTATCGTTTACTTAACTCATACGTAAAAGAATATTTCTTATGTCAGATTTACATCGCTTATCGATTCGTGAACTTTCAGAGGGTTTAGCACAAGCCAAATTCTCTTCACGAGAACTTACCGAACATTATTTAAAACGCATCGCAAAAATTGATGCGCAAGTTCAATCATACGTTACTGTTACACCTGAACAAGCTTTAGCTCAAGCAGATGCAGCAGATATAGCACTTAAAGCGGGTAATGCAACTGCGCTTACGGGTGTGCCTATTGCACATAAAGATATTTTCTGTACCCAAGGCATTAAAACCACTGCTGGTTCTAAAATGCTGGACAATTTTATCTCTCCTTACGACGCAACCGTTGTAGCGAAAGGTAAAGCTGCGGGCTTAGTGACTTTGGGTAAAGTAAACATGGATGAATTTGCCATGGGCTCTACCTCAGAAAATCCACATTTTGGTTCGACCAAAAACCCGTGGAACTTAGAGCACGTTCCGGGTGGTTCTTCAGGTGGTTCTGCTGCTGTTGTCGCTGCCGATTTAGCACCATTTGCAACTGGTACAGATACAGGTGGTTCAATTCGTCAACCTGCATCTTTCTGTGGTTTAACGGGTCTTAAGCCTACATACGGTCGTGTATCTCGTTTCGGTATGATTGCTTACGCATCATCTATGGATCAAGGTGGTCCAATGGCACGTTCTGCGGAAGACTGTGCATACCTTATGAACGTAATGGCAGGTCATGACGCGAAAGATTCAACTTCGGTTGAAAAAGACGTTGATAACTACGTTGCAAACCTAAATGGCACATCTGTAAAAGGTCTACGCATTGGTATTCCTAAGCAATACTTCAATGTTGCAGGTTTAGATGCAGACGTTAAAGCACGTGTTGAAGAGTCTCTTAAAAAGTTAGAAGAAATGGGCGCAATTCTTGTTGAGATTGATCTCAACATGACTGAAGCCTATGTTCCAACTTACTACCTGATTGCACCTGCTGAAGCATCTTCAAACTTACAGCGCTTTGATGGCGTTCGTTATGGTTACCGCTGTGAAAACCCAGTGGACTTAATGGACTTGTACAAGCGTTCGCGTTCAGAAGGTTTTGGTGCAGAGGTTCAACGTCGTATTTTAATTGGTACATACGCACTTTCTGCGGGTTACTACGATGCATACTATGTAAAAGCACAAAAAGTACGTCGTTTAATTCAACAAGATTTCTTAAAAGCATTTGAATCTGTAGATGTGATTGCCGCTCCTGCTGCACCTACAACTGCATACAAGATTGGTGCAAACCTTTCTCCTGTAGAAATGTACTTAGGTGACATCTACACCATCGCAGTGAACTTGGCAGGCTTACCTGCAATTAATGCGCCTGTTGGTTTTGACAAAGACAACCTACCTGTTGGCTTACAGCTTATTGGTAACTACTGGTCAGAATCTCAATTGTTGTCTGTGGTACATCAATACCAACAAGCAACTGATTGGCACACTAAACGCGCTGCAATTGCTGAGGAGAATGCATAATGTCTAAGAATGCCGCTAAACCGAAATCAAACTTGATTGATGGTTGGGAAGTTGTCATTGGTATCGAGATTCATACTCAGCTTGCGACAAATTCTAAAATTTTCTCAGGTTCTTCTACTGAGTTTGGTAATGATCCAAATACACAAGCGAGCCTTGTAGATTTGGCAATGCCGGGCGTGTTGCCTGTTTTAAACAAAGAAGTGGTTGATTTAGCGATTCGCTTTGGTTTGGGTATCGATGCGTACATCGACCAAGCTTCTGTATTTGCACGTAAAAACTACTTTTACCCTGACTCGCCTAAAGGCTATCAAATTAGCCAAATGGACAACCCAATTGTAGGCTTGGGTCATATCGACATTCAACTTGAAGATGGCACAGTTAAACGCATTGGTGTAACACGTGCGCACCTTGAGGAAGATGCTGGTAAATCAATCCATGACCAATTCGAAGGCATGTCAGGCATTGACTTAAACCGTGCTGGTACACCACTTCTTGAAATCGTATCTGAACCTGATATGCGTTCGGTGGAAGAAGCCGTTGCCTACATTAAAGCGATTCACACGCTTGTGCGTTGGTTAGGCATTTCTGACGGTAACATGGCGGAAGGTTCTTTCCGTGCGGACTGTAACGTGTCTTTACGTCGTCCGGGCAATGAGTTTGGTACACGTTGTGAGCTTAAAAACCTCAACTCATTCCGTTTCATTGAACAAGCGATCAATGTTGAAATTGAACGTCAAATGGAAATCTTGGAATGGGACGGTACAATCGACCAAGAAACTCGTTTGTTCGACCCTGTGAAGATGGAAACACGTTCAATGCGCTCAAAAGAAGAAGCGAACGATTACCGCTACTTCCCTGACCCTGACTTGTTACCTGTGATCATTGCAGATGCACAAATTGAAGCGGCACGTGCTGCCCTTCCTGAACTTCCTGCTGCACGTCGTGAACGTTTTGTTGCTGACTTTGGTGTGACTGAATACGATGCGCACGTTCTTACGCTGACTCGTGAAATGTCAGAGTTTTATGAGGAAGTTGTAAAAGCTGCTGGCGGTGTTGCACAAGGTAAGGTGTCTGCAAACTGGGTAATGGGTGAATTCTCAGGTGCTTTAAATAAAGCAGGCTTAGAGTTGGCAGATTCTCCTGTAACGGCTGAAAAATTGGGTGGCATGATTGCACGTATTGTGGATAACACTATTAACGGTAAGATTGCCAAACAAGTATTTGGCTTTATGTGGGAAGAAGGCAAAACTGCGGACGAGATTATTGCGGAGAAAGGCTTGAAACAGGAAACTGATACAGGCGCAATTGAAGCGATTATTAAAGACGTGCTTGCTGCCAACGAGAAGATGGTTGAAGAGTTTAAATCTGGTAAAGAGAAAGCTTTTAACGGTCTTGTTGGTCAAGTGATGAAAGCAGCGAAAGGTAAAGCCAACCCTGCACAAGTAAATGAATTGATGAAGAAATTGATTGGTTGATCTGATCTTTCTTTAAAAGAAAACCCGCTTTAGAGCGGGTTTTCTTTTACTAATTTTCTTAATTCACTGTGATAAATTTCTTCAAGCTTTGATAAATCCACTATTTCAAGATTAAATTCATGCAATTTTTCTCGTAGCTCATTTTCAGCATAATATTTCAACATAATTTCATAGGTAGATTTCTTAATAAACCCAAAATCCTTATAGAAACTTAAATATTTTGTTAAGTCCTCCAACATAAAGACTCTGAAATAAGGTGGAGTTAAATGAATAAACTCCTTCCAATCCTCATTTATCTTTATTGCATTTTTTAACCAAATTTCTTCTATATCTTTTATTTTCTGACAATTATACATTTTATAAATTTGATATAAAAAATTTTTCTCCTCATCAAAATTTTTTATTGAAAAATTTTTAGGATTTAATCCTTTTTCAATAAATTTTAAATTCAAGTAACTAATCAAGCTGAGCCTGTTTATATCTAAATCAAGCAAATCTTCCAAATTTGATGATTTTAATTTTTCTTTATATTTTTCAATTTCTTCTGTAAGCCTATTAAACTCTAAATCTGCAGATTCCAATAAACCAGAAAGTAAATTAAATCTACGTTTCAAGTGTGCTGGTAATTCTCCACCTAACTTATAACCACGATCATGTTCAATTTCTGCCCAAGCATGAGATAAAGCAGTTCTAATTTGTATTTCAAAACATAGATCTTTATAAAGAATAAATTCTGGAAGCTTCTCTCTTTTTTTACCTATATCACATACAAAATGGATTGAGCGGTAACCAAATTTATCAGCTCCCAATAAATCTGCTTTATCTCCTGAATCTTCTTCATGCACATTGAAATTTTCAGAGATAATTTTTGATACTTTATCTAAATCACTTTCTACAAGTGTGATTATTCTTAAGCCCGCTAAATCAGTCATATCTTCAAAGGATGTATAATCACTTTTCTTTTTTAACTTTCCAATACAACTATCTTGTGTTTTTATGCGATAGGGAACATCAACGAATGAAATTTTTTCGGCTTTCATAATACTTTTAAGTATTTGAACAACTGACTGTGCCAATGAATCATAAAGATGAGCTTTTTCTGCATACCATTGATCAAAATTTTTATGATCCATTGTTCCCCCAAAGTAAATAGAAAAATAAGTAGTGTATTTTATGTTTATCTTCAATATTATCTTGCTTTTAGTATAAATTTCCAACCATATTTCATCTAAATTAATCATCTAGTTATGTAACATGACCATCAAAAATGTATCCTCTGTCGCCAAACTCGAAGACTTAGGACGTGTTTAACTTTCAAAGTCATTCTTTATGCGTAACTTCTAATACCCTCATCCCCCGCCTTCTCCCAAAAGGAGAAGGAGCTTTCATTACGTATCAAATACCATCATAAATTCTATAATGGATGTTCCCTCTCCTTTAAGGAGAGGGCTAGGGAGAGGTTTAAAAAACTTACTTCCCTCGAATCACACCCAACTTATTAAACAACTCAGGCGTTAAAAAAGTTGTCACCAACTTACTCAAATCTAAATAACGAACCAAACCTTTATACTGATCTTTAATTTCAGGCGTTTTTAAAATTTGTTCACCTGTTTGCTGACCTAACTCTTGAAAACTATCACCCACTGCTTGAATACCATCAGCCTGAATAACAGCTTTAGTTTCAGCAGAACACTGATCCACCAAAATACGTTGTAAAACTTGCGCTAAATTTTTATCCAATGCATCTTTCTGTTCAGTAGTTACCTGACTAAATACTGTTAAATCCGGATGTGCAGACAACGCCACAAACGTCCATTGCAAAACTACTTTTTTGTCTGCATCTGTAGTAGATTTAATCAAACAATCACTCAACTTATCTACCGTAACACTTGCAGATGCCATTTGCGTTGCACCCATTAAAGCCGAAACAACCAATAAAGATGAACCGAAATATGTGCATTTTTTTGTAAAATTCATAAAGCCAAAACCATTCATTGTTCTAATTCCAAAATAAAATAATATGCTTAAAAGCTACATTCAATATAAAACAAAAAGCCCGCAATATGCGGGAAAATTCTTTTAGTTTTGTTTATCTTCAAGTACAGATTCAAATGCTCGTAAACGCTTATAAATAGAAAGTAATTCAATAATCGTCGGCCAAGACTCAATTAAGTATTGGAATGACTCACGCACTTTTCCAAATACATTACTAATCTGCATCATTAAACCAAGTGTAATTGCACCTGCTGCAATACTTGGGAATAACACAAATAAACCATATAAATTATCAAGTTGCATATACCAAATACGTACCATATTAAAGTATGCGTAATGGAAATATAAGCGGAAGTAATTAAAACGAACCTTAGAAAATAAATCTTTTAATATTTGCGGCTCAGCACGGTCAAAATGATCTTCACCATAAACCAATTCTTTTCGGTAAGCCGCTTCCACTTTTTGGTTATTAAACTCCAAACCTGGTAGTTTTATACCCACCAACATTAGAACAACCGTACCAAAAATAGCCCAACTTACTGCCGCCCACATAAGTGCATGTGGAATTTCACCAACAATAGGTAAAGATTTTACATGCTCAGACAATTGAAAAAGTACAGGTAAAAATGCAAGTAACGTCATTAAAGCTTGAATAAAACTAACGCCCAAAGATTCTGTCGTTTTTGCAAAGCGCATCGTATCTTCTTGAATACGTTGTGATGCACCCTCAATATGACGTAACTTTTCCCAATGGGTTGTATAAAAGTCATTCATTGCTGTACGCCAGCGGAAAATATAATGACTTACAAAAAATAGATTAAACACAGCAATAGTGACATAGACCATAGCAATATATAAGAAAGTCAGCGTACCTGTATAAAGATCTTGAATATTTCCCCCACCGCTGCTGAGCATTTTTTGAATAAGATCATAAAATGGGTTGTACCAAGCATTAATCACCAAACTGGTTTGTACTGAAAACCAAATATTAAATAAAATAAATGCAGATCCCCAAACAGACCAACCCTGCCAAGGATTGTTCGATTTAAGCTTCCAAAACATTGCAAAAATGGCAGTAGACACAAAGAACCACAAATAAAACCATAAAAATTGTGGTGACCAAAAACGTGCAACACTAATTACTAATGGTGTTTCAAAGTATCCTTGTGCGAACCCAATATACTGCCCCCATGTGTTACCTCCCGTGTACCACAAGGTAATATTGATAATGAACCACAGCACAAGCGAGCTAAAAAACCATTTCGGATTTGGAAAGAAGGATTTAAACATTTATTTGGCTAGACCTTTATTATTCATGAATAGAACTCATGCATCATAATGCCAAAAAACAAAATCGATAGAAATGAATTATTTTGATTTGTATATATTTGATTAATTTGACTTCTTAACCCCAATATTTAACCTACATTTCACTTTTAAATTACCTTATTATTTTTTTAAAATCTTAATAAAAAGTATGACATATTTCACATTTTAAAAATAAATAGTATATAATTCATTCTATATAAATATTTTAAAAACTCCACCCAATATCTAGAGGTATTTATGGAAACATATCTTATAGAATTATTAGAAGAAATCGTGCTTACAAAAGAAGACTGCCCAGCTATTACTTTTGAAAAAGGTACAATTCTTAAAGTTCTTATGCAAACACCATCAGCACTTATCGTATCTTCTGACTCAAACTTCAACTTCACCATTCAAGCTTCAGGTGAAAATAAAGTGTGGCGTAATTTTAAAGAACAAGTATAAAACACTAAAAAAAGGCGCTATATGCGCCTTTTTTATCACTCATTTTATTCAGGAATACGAAGCACTTGCCCTGGAAAAATATCATCTGCATTTTTAAGCAACGGTCTATTTGCTTCAAAAATTTTATTGTATTTATTAGCATCACCATAAAATTCTTTTGAAATTTTAGATAAATTATCACCCGATTTAACAGTATAAAATTTACTTTCAAGTTCTGGAGTCACAACTGTAAGTTGGTCATCTACCTGTGCAACATGGTCTATATTACCTACTGCAAGAATAATCTTTTCTTTATCTGCCTGACTTTGAACTTGTCCTGTTACCGTAGCCAAGTCGGTAGTCGCATTATATGACACACTTAAACCCGAAATAGGCAAACCTAAACTCTTAATATGCCCAAGCAATTTATTTGCAACTTCTTGTGCTGTTGGCTCTACTGCCACTGGTGCAGCCTGTGGTTCAGCTGCTGCTGTATTTTTCTTACCAATGCCTTTTACAAAATCAAAAAGACCCATTTTTATTCTCCTTATATTATTTTGAATACTTATTGCTCTATTTTTATAACCATTAAATATGACATTGGATACATACATTAAAAAAAGAAACGTAAATTTATGTAAAAAATATTTTAAACATAAAAAAACCACCTAAATGGTGGCTTTTTTATTCAGCAAAGCTGAAATCGGCAATTAACCTAGTTTCTTAGAAACGTAGTCAATAGCAGATTGAACAGTTGTGATTTCGTTAGAATCTTCATCTGGAATAGTAATATCGAAATCGTTTTCGAAAGACATTACTAATTCTACTAGATCAAGAGAGTCTGCACCTAAGTCATCCATGAAAGATGCTTCGTTTTTAATCTCTTCTGCTTTAAGACCAAGTTGTTCTGCAACTGCTTGCTTAACACGTAGTTCGATATCGCTCACAGGAATTCTCCTCATTGCTTGTGGCGTTTTTAATGCCGTTAGTTTAATTGAATATAAAAAAATTTGAAAGTTTATACATAAGCTTAGCTCATGTATAAACCACCATTTACATGTAAAACAGTTCCAGTGATGTAACTTGCCTTTTCACTTGCAAGAAAACTCACTGCATTTGCGATATCTTGCGGATCACCTAAACGGTTTAATGCCACTTGATCACTCATTTTTTTACGAATTTCTTCGCTTAATTGTTCTGTCATTTCCGTTGCAATAAACCCAGGAGCCACAGCATTTACTGTAATTTGACGACTACCCATTTCTTTTGCAAGGCTACGACCAAATGCTTCAATGCCTGCTTTTGCAGCTGAATAATTCGCTTGACCCGGATTTGCAAAATGCGCCACAACCGAACTGATATTCACGATGCGACCAAATCGAGCCTTTGTCATGCCTTTTAAAACACGTTTAGATAAACGATAAACGGCTTTTAAATGAATATTCAGGATGTCATCCCAATCATCTTCCGACATACGCAACAACAAATTGTCTTTGGTAATACCTGCATTGTTTATTAAAGCAAGGACTGGACCATAGTTTTGTTCAATATCTGTTACTAAAGCATCAATAGCAGCGCCATCACGTACATCAAGTAATTTACCAACGCCATTTTCAGCAAATGTATTCGATAATTTTTCAGCACCCGCTTCAGATGTTGCAGTACCTACAACAAAATAACCATCTTGGATAAGTTGTTGAGCAATAGCTGCGCCAATTCCGCGGCTTGCACCCGTCACCAATGCGACTTTGCGTTCCTGTGTCATGCAATTTTTCCTTCAGCCACTAAAATGGCATTTAGTGCATCTTCCAAACGAGCTTTAGTATCGAGTGGATATGCTTTCTCAATTTGTGGTAAACGTTTCGCTAAGTTTGCTAATACATTTCCTGGACCACACTCTACAATGTACTCAACACCTTCATCTTGAAGAAATTGTAGTGTTTTTGTCCATTGTACAGATTGGTATAATTGTGCTGTTAATGCTTGGCGTAATCCTGCAACATCTGTTGCAATTCCCGCACTTACATTTTGTATAACTGGGATGCTTGGTAGCTCAATAGCTGTTTGCTCCAATGCCTCTGCAAATTGTTCCGCAGCAGGTTTCATTAAAGAACAATGTGAAGGCACAGAAACAGGCAAACCAATTGCTTTTCCGCCATTTTCTTTAGCAGCAGTCATAACTGCCTCAACTAAAGTTTTATCACCAGCAATAACCACTTGACCATTGGCATTATAGTTAGCAGCTTCTACCGAACCACGTCCCTGAACATTAATTTGTTCACAAAGTTCAAGAACTTTAGCATCTTCTAAACCAAGAATAGCAGCCATAGCACCTTGACCTTGAGGCACCGCAGATTGCATTAACTTACCGCGTAAGTTTACCAACTTTACAGCATCGCCTAAGCTTAAGCTGCCTGCCGCTACCAATGCGCTGTATTCACCTAAGGAATGACCTGCAAGATATTTAGGTACAACACCACCTAACTCTAACCATACACGCCACAATGCAATACTTGCAGTAAGTAACACAGGTTGTGTGAATTCTGTCTGATCTAAACCTTCACCAGTTTGCGCAATGTGCCATAAATCGAAGCCAACAGCTTTAGATGCTTCAGCAAAAGTTTCTTGAACACTACTAAATTGTTCTGCAATTTCAGCGAGCATTCCTACCTTTTGTGAACCTTGACCAGGAAACACAAATGCAGTTTTTGTTGCTTGAGCTGCTTGTTCTAGTTGGTTAGCAGACATAAAAAATCCTTGAATGAAGAGTCATTATTACTTAACAACCGATTAAATAATCAACAAACTCTTATGTAAGCCTATTTTCGGAAAGAAATTTAACACTTAATTTTTATTTTGGTAATTGCCAAATGCAACAAAAAAAGGGAGCTTTCGCTCCCTTTTTTTCATTAAGCTTGACGCTTAATACATCTTCAATTATTCAGCAGATGCTTTAGCGAATAATTGACGACCACGGTAGATACCGTCTTTAGATACGTGGTGACGACGATGAGTTTCACCAGTAGCTTGGTCTACAGTTAATGCATTCTCAGTTAAAGCGTCATGTGAACGGCGCATGTCACGGCGAGAGCGACTTTTACGGTTTTGCTGAACGGCCATGATGGCTCCTTACAAATATCGAAAAAATGGATCAGAACAAATTCAGTTGTCTTATACTTCTCAGTATAACACAAAAATTAGTTAAGTTTACCCTTCAAACTTGCCAAAATATCAAACGGATTATCTCGTTTCTCTTCAGTAAGCTCTTCTACGGCAGGTTGATGCTTATGTTCACAAAACTCATGTTTCGGAGACAACGGCATCAACAATAACAACTCATCTTCTATGAGAGAAAGTAAATCAGCGGTTGCAGGCGCATCAAAGCTACCTTTAGTCGTTGCTTCACTTTCACCTAGTACGATGAAATCAGCATCCTCATCCAAGCGCTCTATCAGTGACTCATCATCAACAAGAGCTAAATGAAAATCTGAAACGAGGTCAATTTCAACAGGACTCAAACAACGTTGACATTCTACTGAAACTTTCGTTTCAACATGACCACTTAGCCATACAATACGATGATATGCATCCATTGATAGCTTACAGTCTATGTTAATCAATTGATCATCAATTGATCCAACAGCTTCACGGGATATACGAACAAAGCGTGATAGTGGCAGTGTTCCTGCCCACACAAAGCCTTGTTCGGCCCATTTAAACGGCTCAATCTGTGCCGGAAAGGTATTTGCTGACATAATTAAGGCGGCAATTCTACAAATTCATAAGTACTCTGTCAAAGATTAAGATACAATTTTGTACTTATTTAGACAGACCAATTTTGGGTAACACAGTCATGCATCTGTTGCAGCCGCAAACAGAAGTGAATATTTCATCACTTGTTAGCACACTTCCAACCTCTGATTCTGACAGTTCACTCGAGCAAGTGCAACTTTCTTCATGGGTGAATTTATCATCAGAAGCAGAACAGGTTGATTGGCTCATCTTACACTTTAATTGTTGGTTTTCCCACCTTAATGTAACGCTTGTTAAAGGTGATTTTGAACCTGAATACTTTCCTGCAAGTCAAAATGCACCTGCACGCATTCAATTTGCACATGGTTTCTTTAATAGCGCACTACATGAAATTAGTCACTGGACTATTGCTGGAGATAAACGTCGTCTCCTTCCAGATTTAGGCTATTGGTATGCACCAGACGGTCGTACAGCCGAACAACAATCTTTATTTGAACAAGTAGAAATTAAACCTCAAGCCATAGAGTGGTTATTTGCTAAATCTTTTGGGCGAAAGTTTCGTGTGTCTTTAGACAACCTCACTGGTGATGGTGGTGATGGCTCAACATTTAAAGACAATGTATTTTCTCAAGTTCAGCATTATTTTTCAGGAGAGGCAAAACTCCCACGTGATGCAGCCTTATTTATTGAATACATTTGTACCTGTACTAGAGGTGGCAAAAGGTTACAAAATAAAGAGTTTCTTCGAGAAGAATTAGATTAAGAAAGATCAACGATTGATAATGCAGGCTTTAAAGAGTTCTTATTTGATATTTAATCTCTATTTAAAACGATGATTACTGACTTTTATCGCCTGTTCTCTCCACTACTTTATCTGAATTTTATAAAAATTTAGTCCATATTTTTAATATGCATCCTTATTTATCAAGCATAAGCTCAATATGATTAAAAATATTTTGTAAATCTTTTTTTACTTCCCGACAAGAGTATTCATTTTTTGACTTTTTAATGTCACTTATATTTGCTAAAACCACTTTAAATACATAGATAAATTACAAATTGTGGTGTTTAAACACCATTAACTTCACTATGATGTGTAAAAGAAGATTTAAACGAGGAGAATAATGATGCTGCATTTAAGAATCCATCCTGAAGATCCTCAAGCAAGACTGATTAGTCAAGCCGTTGAACGTATTCGGGCAGGTGATGTAATTGTTTACCCAACCGATGCCGCTTACGCCATTGGTTGCCAAATTGGGAATAAAAGTGCAATGGAGCGAATTTCACAAATTCGCGGTCTAGGGCCAAAACATCAATACGCTATTATTTGTGCCGATCTTTCCGATATTTCAACTTATGCCAAAGTTGATAATGCTATGTATCGACTACTCAAAAACAACACCCCTGCAGTAACCACATTTATTTTACCTGCAACAAGTGAAGTCCCTCGCCGACTTATGCACCCAAAAAAGAAAACAATTGGTTTACGTATTCCAAGTAATCCTATTTGCCAAATGCTATTAAAAGAATTAGGTGAGCCTTTAATTACGAGTACGCTTATTCTTCCTGGGCAAACAGATCCAATTGATGATCCGTACGATATTGATCTTCAACTTTCAAAACGTATAGATGTTTTAATTGATGGTGGCTTAGGTACACTTAATACCACAAGTATTATCGACTTATCTGGTAACAATCCTGAAATTATTCGTCGTGGTGTGGGCGATGTAAGTGCTTTTGAATAGCAACACTTAAATTAAACCATTAAAAAATCAGTAAAAATATACAAACTGCACATCATCACGGAAATAAATATTCTGTATTTATTTCCATTTTTTATACAAATGTTCGACTAATTTGATTTATTTAACAACAAAAATCCATTAAACTGCACATGTTTTATTTCTTCGCTATTTCTCTCGGCACTCTCTCATCAAGCTGAGTAAATAGCTTTCATGCCTTTGAAAATTCGCGTGGCTCACAATTGTAATGAATCAAACTGTCCATGAACCAATGGAACAACCACAACAAATCCGTGTGATGGATGAGTGGCAAGATACGATTCCTGAGGATTTATACATCCCCCCTGCTGCATTCGAAATTCTTTTAGAACATTTCGAAGGACCACTCGATTTTCTAATTTACCTGATTCAAAAAAGCGGCTTCGATTTATTACAACTGGATATCGCACCTATTGCATCTCAATATCTTTCTTATATGGATGCAATGAAAACTTTAAACATTGAGTTAACAGCCGATTATATGGTGATGGCAGCGTTATTGGCAGATTTAAAATCTCGCTTACTACTACCAAAGCCACCGTCGTTATCTGCAATAGAAAAAGACCCTAAACAAGAATTAATTGATCGCCTAGAAACATATTTACGTATTAAACAAGCCGCTGAACGCTTAGGGCAAATGCCTGTTCTTGATCGAGATACTTTTGATACCAATGTGAGTTTCGGTCAAATTACAGTAAATAACGTGGGTTATGCAGCAGATCAATTACGTGATGCATTACTGTGTGTATTTAACCGTCCAGAGCCTGCAACTCATCAAATTTTACAAGAGCCTGTTGTTCTTGAAGAACGCATTGCCTATATCGAATATAAAATTCAAAGTGGTGAAGTTTTACAATTTGAAGAACTTTTAAAACCGAGCCAAGGTCGTATGGGTATGGTTGTCACTTTCATGGCAATTTTAGAACTCACTCGCCAACAAAAAATTTCAATTGTCGCAACAGGTATAGATGCACCGCTTGCAATTCAAGGAGCACAAATATGAATGATGAACAGATTAGCCCTTTAAGTGAAGGTGAAAATCATCATGAAATTTTAATGCAGCTTGAAGCCATTATCTTTGCAAGTGAATCTCCTGTGTCTTTAGCTAGACTTAAAGAGGCGTTTCAAGATCAATTTACAAAGAAACAATTAAGTCAATTTTTACAACAGCTCGCGATGTTGCAACATGGTCGATCTATTGAATTAATTGAAACTGCACAAGGTTATCGTTTCCAGGTGAAAGCAAAGTATAGAAATCTTATTGCTCAAACTTGGCCTGAACGCCCTGTGCGCTTATCTCCAACAATGTTGGAAACATTATCTGTAATTGCGTACCACCAACCTGTTACGCGTGCAGATATCGAACAAATTCGTGGAGTTACGGTTAATAGTCAAATTTTACGTACATTATTTGACTGGAACTGGATTAAGGAATCTGGTTTTCGTGAACTCCCTGGAAGACCAGCGTTGTTAGTCACAACGCCACAATTTTTAAATGCATTTGGCCTGTCTTCACTTGGTCAATTGCCTCCCTTACAGGATGCCAAGGAAGCTTTTATGGCGCTCGATGCAAATGCACCGAAGTCGTAAATAGGTGAACTGTTATGATTATTTCTAAGGTTATGCTGTCATGAGTGAAAAATTGCAAAAGGTGCTTGCACGTGTTGGTTTGGGTTCTCGCCGTTATATGGAAGAAGTCATTGCCGCGGGTCGTGTAAGTGTCAACGGTCAAGTAGCCCAAGTGGGTGAACGTATTGAACCTACAGATGAGCTTCGCATCGATGGGCGCAAAGTGCAGTTTCAAATTGAAGATGAAATTCGTCGTCGTGTTCTGATTTACTACAAACCAGAAGGTGAAATTTGTTCTCGTAACGACCCTGAAAACCGTCCTACTGTATTTGAACAATTACCTCAAATTCCGGGTGATCGTTGGGTTATGGTGGGTCGTTTAGACATCAACTCTACTGGTTTATTACTTTTCACGAATGATGGTGAGCTTGCCAACCGCTTAATGCACCCTTCCAATGAAATTGAACGTGAATATGCTGTTCGAGTAATGGGTGAAGTAACGCCTGCGATTATTAAAAATATGACCACTGGCGTTGTATTAGATGATGGTCCTGCAAAGTTTGAATCTTTCTCTGAAATTGGCGGTGAAGGCATTAACCGTTGGTTCCAAGTTGTTGTAAAAGAAGGTCGTAATCGTGAGGTGCGTCGTATTTTTGAATCTCAAGGTTTAAAAGTAAGTCGCTTACTTCGTACACGTTATGGCACAGTCATTCTTCCACGTGAATTACGTACAGGTCGCTGGATGGAGCTCGATAAACAAGATATCGATAACTTAACGAAGTCTGTAGAGCTTAAACCACGCCAAGGTACTGGCTTGTTTGGTATGGCTAAACGTCGTAACGAACGTATGCAAGATAAACCAATGGCTGCACGTCGTGGTGGTTACTTACGTCAACAACGTCGTGATACAGATGAAGTTGAATCTAAGCCAAACTTTGACCGTCGTGGTGACAATGCTCCTGCTAAACGCGAACGTCGCGATGACAACTTTGGTAACCGTGAACGTCGTGATGAAAATGCACCGCGCAAACCATACGGAATGAACAAAGGCTTTAAAAAGTTCTAATTCAAATAGAACTTAAAAAGTAAAATGCCACTCCTTTGAGTGGCATTTTTATTGGATATCTTTCATGTTTATAAGACAGGGATATCAATCCATCTTGCACATGGAAAATGCTGCGTTAAATAAGTTTTCAAATATTCTGCTGTATCTTTTGAAATTAAAGCATCTTGAGATTCATGCGCAAGATTATAAGCTAGCGCATATAGTTCTATACCTCGCGCTTTTAAAGCTTCCAAGCTCAGTAAAGTATGATTAATACTACCTAAACGCCCTGAACTCACTAAAATAACGGGTAAATGATGCTGTTGAATATAGTCAATGCTCAGTATATCTTTCGTCAAGGGCACCATTAAGCCCCCAGCACCTTCTAATAAAACTCGATCATATTTACTTGCTAGTTGCACAGTCGCATCTTCAATTTTAGCAAAATCAATTTCACGACCATCTATTTGTGTCGCTAAATGTGGAGAGGCAGGATAACTAAAAATTTCAGGCATCGTGAGTTTGCTATCATCTTCAGAAAACCACCCCATATTCATAATTTCACGATGTTTTTCAATATCTTCCGAAATATCAACATTACCTGTTTGCACAAGCTTTTGTGTAATGGTTCGAATACCCTCTGAATTCCACAATTTTGCTAAATAGCCAGTGCTATAAGTTTTACCAATCCCTGTATCAATCCCACTCACAAAAATAACATTCGACACTTACATACTCCGTGCAATGCAATAAATAGGATGATAAGTCAGTGAATATTGCTGATTATTCATCTTATATTGCTCATAATTTTTACAAAAATCTGTCAAACTTTGCTTTGTCCAACGGAACTGATTTGACGTTGCTGTTACGCCTGTCGCTTTTAAATGTTGTAAAACACTTTTAGGATGATCAAAACCAATTTGCAATGTTTCTTCCCGCATAAGAAGCACATTAAAACCTACCTGATTCAATTTTTTCTGCAAAGTTTGGGAGGATAAATAACTTAAACCCTGCCCCGTTAGTTGCTTAATTTCCTGTAGATTTTTTTCACCAAAGGTCGAAAAAATAAAATATCCTTCGGGTAATAATGCCTGCTTAGACTTCTCAAAAACAAAATTTAAATCATTCACCCATTGCAACGCAGACGTAGAAACAATTGCATTTAGTTCTTGAGGGAAATCTAATTGTTCAATATCACCAATTTTCCACTCTATATGTTGCTGTGAATCATCTAAAAAATGAGTTCTAACTTCGGCATATAAATCGTTCAGAATATATTTTTGGCTAGCAAAATACTGCCACATTAAACGGGTTAAATTTCCTGTGCCACAACCAATTTCAAATATTCGATCTTGTTGGTTCCGTATTTTTTGCTCTTCAATAAACGCCAATAGCTGTTCACAAATTTGCTTTTGTACAACTGCATTTTCTGTATAACTTTCATGTGCACGTGCAAAGTGTTGTGCAACTTTTACATGATTTATAACGGTCATAATAAGTGAACCAATTTCGCCAAATCTGCATCTTGAATATTTGTGTTTAAACAAATACGTAATCGCGAACTTCCTTTGGGTACCGTTGGCGGACGCACAGGCATAATATAAAAACCTGCTTGCTGTAAGTACTGTGCTTTTTCTACCGTAGTTTGAGAATCACCAATAATTACAGGAACAATTTGCGATGTAGATGGACAATTAAACCCTTTCTGTTTCACTTGATCTATTAATTGCTTACTCATACTTTGCAAATGCTTTCGCTCTGCTTGCATAGTAGTCATGCGCTTTAGAATGAATTGTGTCCATGCCATTGAAATAGGTGGCTGCGCTGTACTAAAAATTAATGGGCGCATAGTATTAATTAAATAGTCTCGAATAATGTCATGACAAATTAAATAACCACCAACCGACGCAAGTGCCTTCCCAAAAGTTCCAACTAAGAAGTCGATATCATCAATAACATTATACTGTTCTGTACAACCTAAACCCTGTTGCCCACGTACGCCTATTGCGTGCGCCTCATCTACATAAAGCATAATATTTGAATATCGATGCTTAATATCAACCAAAGCACGTAAATCGGTTTCATCACCATCCATACTAAAAATGGATTCTGTCACTACAATAATGCGCTGAATACTTTCATCCGCTTGGTATTTTTCAATTAATACGCTCAAATGTGCTAAATCATTATGACGATAGCGTACATATTTCGCAGAAGATAAACGAATACCATCAATAATACTGGCATGCACTAATTTATCGGCTAGAACCAAAGTTTTACTGTCACAAATAGCAGGCAATATTCCAATATTCATGTGATAACCACTATTAAATAGCAGTGCAGATCGACCATGAAAAAGTTGACTTAAACTGTGTTCAAGTTGTTCATATTCAGGAAAATTACCTGTGAGTAATCTTGAAGATGATGAACTCATTAAACGCTGAGCATTTGGTGTTTCATCAAAAAACTGTTCACGTAATAATATATTTGAAGCTAGCCCTAAATAGTCATTTGAAGATAAATTCAGCATATTTTTCTGATTTATTTCAATATAACGACCACATTGAATATTCGGTTTAAACTGTCGAAAATTACCTTGTTGCTTAAGTATATCTAACGCTTCGGCATAGTGATTCAACAAGCTCATTGCACTTGCTCCTGCATAGTTTGTACAACATGAACCACTCCCTTTAACAATGCTGTTAATTCATTATCACTAATAACATAAGGCGGCATCACATATACCAACTTCCCAAATGGTCTGACCCAAACTCCCTGCTCAACAAATTGTGCTTGTAGTGTTTTCATATCTACCGAAGTTTTCAGCTCAACCACACCTATTGCACCTAAAACACGGACATCTTCAACATAAGAAAGTGATGCTAAACATGCTAATTTTTCTTTGAGATTTCGCTCAATTCTTTGAATATTTTCCTGCCAATTTTGTGACAATAATAATTGCGTACTTTTTAAAGCAACAGCACATGCAAGCGGGTTTGCCATAAAGGTTGGTCCATGCATAAACACACCCGCCTCACCTTGGCTAATCGTCTCGGCAACTTCAGTAGAAGCTAATGTTGCTGAAAGTGTCATATATCCACCTGTTAAGCCTTTACCTATACACATAATGTCTGGCTGAACTTGAGCATGTTCCCAAGCAAATAATTTGCCTGTACGCCCAAAACCTGTGGCAATTTCATCAAAAATCATCAACACATTATATTTTTCACATAGCAATTTAGCTTGGCGTAAATATTCAGGATGATAAAAGCGCATACCTCCTGCACCTTGTACAATTGGCTCTATAATTAAAGCGGCAATATTTTGATGATGTTGCTCGAAAGCTTGTTCTAGTTCTGCAATATCTTGCGCATTCCACTCATCATCAAAACGAGTTTTAGGCGCAGAAACAAAAATACGATTCGGTAAACTTGTACCAAATATTTGATGCATACCTGTGACAGGATCACATACAGACATCGCATTCCAAGTATCACCGTGATAACCCGAACGTGTTGTTATAAAATTGGTTTTTTTAGGTTGTTTTCGAGCCGACCAATATTGCACTGCCATTTTCAGTGCCACTTCTACCGCAACTGAACCTGAATCTGCATAAAATATTTTAGTTAAATTTGGTGGTGTAATTTCTAGAAGTAAACGCCCCAATTGAATTGCAGGATCATGGGTTAAACCACCAAACATGATATGTGACATTTTTTCTAGTTGTTCTGTCACTGCTTTATTCAGTTCAGGATGGTTATAGCCATGAATTGCACACCACCAAGATGACATACCATCTATTAAAGTGCGCCCATCTTCGAGTTCAATAGTCGCACCATACGCTTGTTTTACCTTAAAACAAGGCAAAGGTTGAGTCATAGATGTGTAGGGATGCCACAGATGCTGCTGATCAAACTCTAAATCTGTTAATTCGGTCATCCCATGCTCCATGCAGATATGTTTCTTTCATTATTCGCATCTTAAACCTGCATGAAGAAGAAATAAATTGCGAGAAAAGTCAGTTATGTTCAGATTTGTTTATTTTTATTTAAATATTGGGAGATTTTGCTAGTTACATCTTCAATATTAAATAATGGAAAGCCATGTGATCCTGAAATCAACTCAACCTCTAAAAAGTTTGCAGCCAATTTTTGAATATTTCTTGCAACTTTGTAACTAACTAAAAAATCTTGCTTTGCAAATATATGTAGCTGATGCCCTGTGTAATTTTCTAAGATACTTACATTATTTAATTGTTCCAAGCAGTTTAATCCTGCATTGAGTACATCCAAATTTTGTGGCTGTATTAAACTTTGTAAAGTTAAAAAATCTTGCTTGGTTGTATCTGTACCTTGACACACCATAAATCCAAATTTCTTTAAGGTTGCAACTGCATCTGTTTTAAATGATTGTTTAAAGGCTTGAAATGTCGGTTGATCCATTGCAGTGTGCCACGTTTCATTAGCAACAAAACACGGATTTGAAGCTAAAGTGATAAGAATTTTATTTTGTTGATATTGTTTTGAAATTTCATCTGCCAAAATTGTGGCAAGTTGACCACCTAAAGACCACCCCATCAATACATCATATTCTTTTGCGATTTTAATATTTTTCTGCAAAGTTCCTGCATCTGAAACATCAAAAATATTCAACAATTTAACCTGAAAATCTATTGCTTCAAGTTGTTGTTTTAACGGCTGTAAAAGTTTGGTTCCACCACCCCAGCCCGTAATTAGCAAAATACTTTTTTTCAAAATAATTCCATTCATTTAAAACTGTTCTATCTATTGATTATCTCAAGAGATATAAACAACAGCAAAGCATAAAAGCTCATTTAATTAAAAATTATAAACACTCTTGTAATCGTTTTTAAACATAAAGCTTTTAGCCTAATTTGAAAATATTCAACTAAGTTTATGGCACAAATGAAATTCAAATTATTATTACTTCCTGTTTTAATCGCTAGTTTCTCTGCTTGTACTACGGTAAAAACACCTACAAATATAACCAATGGGCAGTTACTTCAGCCCGCAACAAAAGGTGATTTAACAAGTTTTGGTGGTGCAACCCGCTTAAAAGAAGATCGCACAGAAGCATTAAAAGCATCTATTAATAATCGCCCTGCAAAACATGTCATTTTATTTATCGGCGATGGTACAAGCGATTCAGAACTTACCTCTGCACGTAATTATGCAGAAGGTGCATCTGGTTATTTTAAAGGTTTAGATGTTTTACCTTTTACAGGTTCATATACTAACTATTCAATTGATAAAGATAAAACTATTAACTACGTGACAGATTCTGCAGCCTCTGCTTCTGCTTGGGCTACTGGGACTAAAACCTACAATGGTGCTTTAGGTATCGATATTTTTGCAAAACCGCATGAATCCATTCTATCCTTAGCGAAAAAAGCAGGCTATGCAACAGGTAATGTCACAACAACAGAACTTCAAGATGCAACACCTGCTGCCTTAGTGGCACATGTTACATCTCGCAAATGCTATGGCCCCAAAGCAACCTCTGAAAAATGTCCTACAAATGCACTAGAAAATGGTGGATTAGGCTCTGTAACAGAACAGCTTCTACAAGCACGTGCCGATGTTACTTTGGGCGGTGGATTCACAACATTTCAAGAAAAAGCCAAAGCAGGAAAATATAAAGACCAAACACTGTTAAATCAGGCAAAAGCTTTAAATTATCAAGTCATTACCGATTTAAATGGCTTAAATTCTGTGAAATCTGCAAATCAAAATACGCCTGTTTTAGGTCTATTTGCAGAAGGAAATCTACCTGTATCTTGGGTAGGACCAAATGCAGAATTAAATGGTAACTTACGTGCTGCGGAGAAATGTAAAATTAACCCAGAACGTAGTGCATCTACCCCTAGCTTAAAAGCAATGACAACTAAAGCAATTGAGTTACTTCAACAAAATGATAAAGGATTTTTCTTACAAGTTGAAAGTGGATCTATTGATAAAGCAAACCACATTGCCGATGCTTGCGGTCAAATTGGTGAAACTGTCGCTTTAGATGAAGCGGTTCAAGTTGCACTTGAGTTTGCAAAGAATAATCCTGACACCTTAATTATTGTGACAGGTGATCATGCACATACAAGTCAGATCATTCCAAATGAATCAAAAAGCCCTGGTAAAACAGTCAAATTATTAACAAAAGACAATGCGCCAATGACCATCAACTATGCAACGTCTACAACAGAAAGCCAAGAACATACAGGTGCTCAAGTACATACCGCTGCTTATGGTCCGTATGCTGCAAATATTTCAGGACTAATTGATCAAACAGATATGTTCTTTATTATGAAAAATGCATTAGGTATTAAGTAAAAGCTCCCCTATAAAAAATCCCGCACTTAGCGGGATTTTTTATATCTCAATTTTACATTTGAGATTGAATATAATTCTGTAAACCAATAAGTTCGATTAAGCGAAGTTGCTTTTCCAACCAATAAGTATGATCTTCTTCTGTGTCCGCCATTTGTTGACGAAGCATATCACGCGTAATGTAGTCGCCTTTTTCTTCACACAGCTTCACGCCTTGCGCTAATTTTTCACGAACATGATACTCAAGTTTTAAATCTGCTTTTAAGCAAGAAATAACATCTGTACCAACTTCAATCTCTTCACACTTCATGTTTGGTGTTCCTTCTAGGAACAATACACGGCGGATGATTGCATCAGCATGTTGTGCTTCTTCTTGCATTTCATGATCAATACGTTCGAAGATTTTAGTTAAGCCCCAATCTTCATACATACGTGAATGAATAAGATATTGGTCACGAGCAGCCAGTTCACCACCAATTAACATATTTAGATAGTCTACGACTTCTGGATTGCCACGCATTTTTAAAACTCCATACCTTTATGACTCTATTATGGAGAAAAACACAACAATATGCAAAATTAAATTATCCGTAAATATATGATTTTTATATAATTAAAATGAGAAGTACTTGCATTTGCAGTTATGTTTAATGAATACCCGCTTATAAAACAACATGTTGCAAATCATGATGTTTATTTCAACAACAAAAATCCTTAATTTTAGGATTGGTTAAAATTTGTAATATTCATAACACATACTCGAAGAAGCCCAATACAAGAGATTTTTATCAATGCGTATGGTTTTCTGAAACCAGATTCAAAATCATGATGCATATATTCAAACAGCGGATACAAATCAAAAACGCTAAGTGTTGCTCAACATGACTAAATACCTACGCTGAAGTCAACGTGCATTTTTCCATGCTTGCTGTTGCTTTGAATCTAAAAAAGTCCAAGCCACAAAGCGACTTTCTTTTTGCCCTTGCGTCATTTTAATCGTTTTCACATCTACTGCTCCGCTCTTACGCAAGGTATTTAGGAGCATAGGCAATGTTTTTTTCTTGGAAACAAGTGTACTAAACCACAAACATTGTTCAGCAAATTGTGTGCTCTCTTGTACCATCTGACAAACGAACCGCTCTTCACCACCGTCACACCATAATTCGTTCTTTTGCCCACCAAAATTTAATATCACCTTAGTGCGATCAGCAGGCTTGCCAAGTTTTCGTAATTTTAGCGTTGCGGTGGCATTTGCTTCATCTTGTGAAGCATGAAATGGTGGATTACACAGGGTTAAATCAAAACGATCTGTAGGTTTAATCACACCTTTGAAAATATTACTCTGTGTCTTCTGCAATCGAATTTGAATCCCTTTTCTTAGATTCGGATTTGCCTCCACAATAAATTGAGCACTTTTAACCGATGCAGAATGAATATCTGAACCGACAAATTTCCAACCATAGCTTTGATGCCCAATGATCGGATAAATACAGTTCGCACCCACCCCAATATCTAATACGTGAACGGCATGTCCTGTTGGAATCTGCCCCTTATTGTTCAGACTCAACAAGTCAGCCAAATAGTGAATATAGTCTGCTCTACCTGGAATAGGTGGACAAAGATAATCTTGGGGAATATCCCAATATTGAATATTATAAAAATGCTTGAGCAATGCTTTATTAAGCATTTTCACGGCGTTTGGATCAGAAAAATTTACTGAAAGATCGTTATATTGATTGGGGCTGACAAAGGGTGCAAGTTCCGGACAGCTCTTGATTAACTGAGGAAAATCATAACGACTGCGATGCAGATTTCGTGCATGTAATTCCGATTTTTGTTGCGGAAAAGATTTCTTTGCTTGCGCCATGTGGATGCCAATAATCAACGGGAGAACAAAATCAATAAGACAGAATCTATATCTGCCAATGAATCGATATTGTACGTGAATTCAACTCACAATAACGATCCCTCTTTTTTTATTTGTCTATCCTATACCCCACTCATAAAACTCTAGCATTGAAGTAGCAATAAAAAAGACACCTCAAGATTCATGATCCTCGGTGTCTTTTTTATTTACATTATCTTCTAGATAGATCAGTCTTCTATTTGACCATATTCTTTCATCAACGCAATGAATTGTTCTTCATTTAAGACTGGCACGCCAAGTTTCTCAGCTTTGTCTAATTTAGAACCCGCTTTTTCACCTGCAACAACACACTTTGTTTTAGCTGAAACGCTTCCACTTACGCGAGCACCTAAGCTTTGTAATAACTGCGTTGCTTCATCACGCCCCATAGATGACAGTGTACCTGTTACCACCCAACTTTCGCCATTCAATGGCTGACGAGTTGGTGCAACAGGCGCATCCCAATGAATACCTGCCGCAATTAAACGATCAACCACTTCTAAATTATGTGGTGCTTGGAAAAAGTCGATAATCCACTCTGCCGTAATACCACCAACATCGGGCGTTTTCTTTAAAGCATCTAAATCTGCTGTTCGAAGCGCTTCTAAAGTTTGGAAGGTATTGGCAAGCATACGTGCTGTTGTTTCCCCCACACCACGAATGCCTAAAGCAAAAATAAAACTCGCAAATGTCGTTTTCTTACTATTTTCAATTGAATCAATCAGGTTTTGAACCGATTTTTCACCCATTTTTTCAATCGTGAGTAATTTTTCACGATGCTCATGCAAATGGTAAATATCGGCAACATCTTTGAGTAAATCTAAATGTAGTAAAGATTCCGCCCAACGATCTCCCAAACCTTCAATATCCATGGCTTTTCGTGAAACGAAGTGACGAATCGCTTCAATTCGTTGCGCTGCACAATATAAACCACCCGAACAACGTGCGAGCGCTTCGCCTTCAGGCATGACAACAGGAGATGAACACACAGGGCAAGTTTCAGGTAAATGAACTTCCACCGTATCTAAAGGACGAAATTCAGGCCAAACTTTTTCAACCTTAGGAATTACATCGCCACTACGGTAAACACTGACTGTATCGCCCACACGCACATCTAAACGGTGGATTTCACCAATATTGTGTAAGGTCACATTTGAAACCGTCACACCACCAACAGCAACAGGGTTTAAACGTGCTACAGGGGTAAGTGTTCCTGTACGTCCAACTTGCCAATCAATATTCTCCACTGTAGTTAAAGCCGCTATAGCAGGAAATTTATAGGCTGTTGCCCAACGTGGTTCACGACTTAAAAAACCCAATTGTTGCTGTTGTTTAAGATCGTTGACTTTAATCACCATGCCATCAATTTCAACGCTGAGATTTGGACGTTCTTCATTGATTTGTTCATACGCTTTTTGAACATCTTCAATGCTTTCACATACAAAATGACGTTCACCTACAGCAAAGCCAAATTGAGTGAGCCACTCCAAACTTGCAGACATAGTTGTTTGACCATGGTGCGGTTCACACTGAGCAATACCATAAGCATAAAATGCAAGTGGACGAGATGCCGCAATATTTGGATCAAGCTGACGCAGACTACCCGCAGCTGCATTACGCGGATTAGCAAAAGTCTTTTCGCCTTTTGCTTCATTTTCAGCATTCAGTTTTTCAAAGCCCGATTTCGGCATAAGTACTTCGCCACGAACTTCTAACAGTTCAGGAATCGCACCCTTTTCAGAGCTTAATACCTTTGGCAAATTACGAATCGTTTTTACATTTTGCGTAATAACTTCGCCTGTTTCGCCATCTCCACGAGTTACGCCACGTACCAAAACACCATTTTCATACCACAATGAAATAGCTAAGCCATCGAACTTGAGCTCGACATCGTATTCAATTTTTTGATTTGGTAAACGCTCTTCTGCACGTCGAGCAAAAGCAAATAAATCTTCCTGATTAAAAACATTTCCCAAGGACAACATTGGAACAACATGCGTAATATTTTCAAATTTTGATAATGGCTTTCCACCTACTTTATTTACAGGTGAATCGAGCTGAACTAAATCTGGATGCTGTTGTTCTAAAGCTTTAAGTTGATGAAATAACTGATCATATTCACTGTCTTCAATAGTTGGTTGATCCATTACATAATAGGCATGATTGTGTTGAGCCAGTAATTGAATCAATTGACGCATTTGCGCAACGACAGCCGAATTTTGTGTCATATATTCACCATAAAAAAGGGCGGTATTCCGCCCTAAAATTTTTTGCATAATGCATATTATAGAAAGCTAAAATCTAGCTTTCAATTCACTTCAAACAATTTGCTTCACTCAATTTAATTAAGCTTTTGCAGACTGCCCTGAACGGTAATCAATAGCTTGATGACGCCAGTATTCTCTCAGTTGAGGTGTGAGTTCAAAATTATCTTGATCGCAAACAACACCTTCAATTTCACGAGCAATTAGTCCTGCAGTACTCACCATTGTATCAAAGGCATTTTGTACATCACTATGCGGAAGTGCAAGGAATAATGCTAAACCTTTTACTTCTTCTGTAGAAAGTGTTTCCAAGTCAAAACCTTCTGTACTTGCGTCAGAATCTACAATTTTCAATGCAGAAAATAATAACTTAGTGCCATCTTCATTGTAACGGTGGAAACATTTCATTTCACCAAAACGTAAACCATATTTAAGCAATACTTTTAAAGTTTTTTCACCCGAAAGAGCTCGACCTTTTGCCAAAATATTTAATGCAATAAATGATTCTGCCGTCACTAAAGCACATTCATCATCTACCATTTTTTGTTCATATAAATGTGCATCTAAAATACTACTTTCTTCTGAAAATTCAGAAATTTCAGCTTTCTCAATATTGGTATTTAAGCTAAATGTAGGCTCTAATTTTGCATTGTTACTTACGGCATCTTCCGTTGTAGGAGCATTTTCAGTAATGGTCACATCTGCATTATTTTCAGCTTTTTTAGATGACTCTTCATCTACGTCAACCACTGTTTTTGCTTCTGTTGTAATTTCATCAGCAATAGTTTCAGGTGTTTTTTTCAGTTCTTCATTGAGTTTCGGTTCTTCTTTATCGAACTCGAACTCTGCCTGAACTTGTTGAGTATCTAAAGTTGGTTCAACACGAACTTTTTCTTCTGAATCTGTTGTTTGTAATTGATCGCGAACATGTCTTGGAATAATTGGCTTTTGACAATCTTCGTTAAATTGCAATTCACTTTCTAAAGATGGCGCTGTATCTCTTGGTTTTTTAAAAATAAGTTTTAAGCCGAACGCCATAATAACAACGGCAATTGCAATTCCGACAAGTGTTGTAATTTCCATTCTATGCCTCCGCGACTAAGCCGTATTCAGCTGCTTCTTCTAAATTTACGGTCACTAATTTTGATGTTCCTGGCTCTGGCATGGTTACCCCGAGTAAATCTGTTGCCATGGTCATTGCCAGTTTATTATGTGTAATGTAAATGAACTGAACCTGTTCGGATAGTTCTTTTACAAGATTACAAAAACGTCCTACATTTGCATCATCTAAAGGTGCATCTACTTCATCTAGCACGCAAAATGGCGCAGGATTTAATCTGAAAATTGCAAAAACCAATGCAAGTGCTGTTAACGCCTTTTCACCACCTGAAAGCAAGGCAAGCGAACTGTTCTTTTTACCTGGTGGGCGCGCCATCAATTTAACACCCGATTGCCAGTCATCTTCTAGACTTAAACTCGCTTCCCCACCATCAAATACTTTTGGAAATAAACTTTGAAGCTCCACATTCACTTGATCAAAAGTGGTCATAAATAATTTACGCGTTTCTTGATCAATACTTTTCATTGCTGCTTGTAACTGATCGACCGTTTTATTCAAATCATCAATTTGATGACTCAGTTCTGCATAACGCGCTGAAACTTCTTCATATTCTTCAGAAGCAGCTAAATTCACCGCACCAATTTTTTCAAATTGCTGTTGGGCTTTTTCAAGCTTCTGCTGATGTGAAACCAAGTCGATATTTAAGCCTGTTATTACTTCACTATTCAACTCTTTTAACTGATCTGAATAATGCTGTAAATCAGATTTTGCAGATTGCCAAGCCAAGCGCTTTGCTTCTAATTCTGTGCGTAACTTTTCATCTTGCTGTTGATGCTGATGACGTTGCTCAGTCAAACTTTGTTGTTTTTCTTGTACATTATTGAGTTCAACCTGCCACTCCCCCCAAGTTTTTTGCAGTTTCTCCGTTTGTTCGAGCTGTTCTGCATACTGATCTTGCAAAGCTGGGAGTTCTAACTGCACAGGATCTACAAACTTTTTCGCTTGTTCCATTTGCGCCAAAATTTGTTGATATTGAGCTTTTAAGAATGATGCATCTTTTTCTAACAGCTCAACTTGTTGTGTCGTTTGCACAGATTGACGGCGTACAAGCTCTAATTCTTGCTGAGATTGTTGTAAATTTTGTTGCGAATTTTCAACTCTTTCACTTAATTCATCCACTTGAAACTGCATGGTTTTATAATTTGGTAAAACCTGTTCAAGCTTTAAATTCAATGAATGCAAATCGATTTCCAAATCATCTTTTTGCATTGCATCTTCTTCCAACTGCTCATCGAGCTGTTGTAGCTGACTTTGCAATTGTTGTTTTTGAACACTAAATGCCTGTGCAGCACTTTGAATTTTCACCAAACTCAAATCTGCATTTTGCAATGATTTTTGTACTTGCTTAAGCTGTTCTTGCTGATCTTGAATACTTTTTTGCAAAACTTGAGCTTGCTGTAAAATTTCAGGCAATGCAGCTTCTGCTTGTTGAAGCAAATTTATTTTTTCAGTCAAAATCTGTTCAATTTCATCTAAACGGATACGATGACTTAATGCGCCTTGCCCCGCCTGAGATGCATCATCATAAAACAGACCAATTACCCAATCTAAACCAACATGATAACCATCTAAAGTCAAAATACTTTGACCATTTAAAAGTTGAGATTGAAGCTTCAAGGCTTGTTCTAAATTTTCTGAAACAGCAACCTGTTGCCACAATGAATGCTGAGGTGTTTCAATCCAATCAGCTAAACAAGGTAAATCATCTAACTGAATTTTTCCTTGTTTAGAAGATGGTTTTAACTGACGTGCAATGCTTTCTTGGAACGACGTTGATGTTTCCAAAACCTGTGCAGACAACCATTTAGATAAGAATTTTTCAACTAAATTGGCTTGCGCTTTACCACCTTCATTCAGCTTTAAACGCTGCATGAGTTGCTCGCCCTGCACATTTGTCTTAGGGCTATTTTTAATCATGAGCTGATTTAAATTTTTTTGCTCTGACTGTAAAACTTGAACTTCAGACTTCAACTGATTCACCGCATTTTTTTGCTGTGAATACAGTTCTTGTACTGTGTCTAATTCAGTTTTTTTGCTTTGTAACGCCAACTCTAAAACGTCTATTTCTTGGCTAAATTGCGCTTTGTCCTTTTCCAATTGATCAACATCATCTTGCTGATATTGATTTTGAATTTGCTGAGCTTGTTGTTGCAACGTCTCTTTTTGCTGTTCAATTCGAGCAATATTTTTCGTCAGCTGTTCACTTTGCGCAATCATCTGCATTTTTTGCTGTTGTTGCTTTTCGACTTGCGCTTTCACTTGCTCAAATTGTTGTACAGCCTGTTGCTGCTGTACTTTTAAATCATTAAAACCTTGCGATTGATTTTGACTTTGGCCTTCTTGTACTTGCAATTGCTCAGCTTGGCTTTCTTGCTGCTCTTGCAAAGTTTCCAATTGCAATTCAATTAGCTGCAAGCGCTCTTTGGTCTGAACTTTTTGTTCTTCTAATTGAGATAAAGTCGATGTATTTTGTTGCAATAAACTTTGCTTTTGCTCCAAAGTCATTTTCAACTCAGCCAGTTTTTTTTCTGCCTGTTGCCATTCATTTTGTAATGGTGTCGATTGCTGAATGAGACGTTGGAACAATTCACTTGTAGCTGTTAAATCATGTTCAAGCGTATTTAACTCAGAACGCACCAATTTAAAGGTATCACCCAAACCATTTAAATGAACCGTATATTCTTCCTGCAAACGTGTACTGTGTTCGCACTGGAAAGATAAAACCTCAATTTTAATGGTCCGAATTTGCGTTTCTAATTCTTTGTACTGAACCGCTGCTTCAGACTGACGTTTTAAAGTTTTTAATTGTGAGCGAAGTTCAGAAGCAATATCATCTAAACGAGATAAATTTTGCGTGGTATGTTCTAAATGCAACATCGTTTCACGACGACGTGCTTGATAACGCGAAACACCTGCCGCTTCTTCAATAAATACCCGCATTTCTTCGGGTTTTGCATCAATTAAACGGTTAATCATGCCCTGTTCAATAACCGCATAAGAACGAGGTCCTAAACCTGTTCCCAAGAAAATATCGGTAATATCCCGACGACGACACTTTGTGCCATTTATAAAATATTCAGACTTACCATCTCGGTTCACCTGACGGCGCACAGCAAGTTCATTATATGCGTTATACGTTCCACCTAATTTTCCATAAGTGTTATCAAAACGAAGCTCTACACTTGCCACCCCAACAGGTTTACGCTTTGCCGTTCCTGTAAAAATAACGTCTTGCATACTACCGCCACGTAATTGACGAGCGCTAGACTCTCCCATTACCCAACGAATGGCATCAATTACATTCGATTTACCACAGCCATTAGGCCCCACAACTGCAGTACGATTCGCTTTAAAGTTTAGTGTTGTGCTATCGGCAAATGATTTAAAGCCGGAAAGTTTTAAGCTGCTTAAACGCATAATGTCCTAATTAACGGCGCGAGCGTCTTGCCCACGCAAGTTCTATTTGTTTCATTCGTGTTAGAGATTCCAACACTAAATCACGTAAGTGTCGACAAAAATCTTCCATATTTATTGCTGCTTGTTGCGAATTTCTACTCACTATTGCAGCTACCACAAGTTTAAACAATTCTAGCGACTCTTGTAGCTCTCTTTTTGAAGTATTTAAAGTTAAAAAATAACTTCTACGTAACGATGGTAACAGCTCTTTATAATATTTCATTAAATACGGATTATTCACCTTGTCTTGATGCTTCCATAAACCTTGAAAAATTAAATCGTAAAATTTTTCTGTATGCCCCAAACGGCATTCTTCACTTAATTGTTCTAATAAACATTTTAAATGTTCAGCATCATGAGTAAAAAATACATCTGTAATTCGCTGAACAACCTGCCCCAACAGTAATCCAGTAATATCAAATAAAGCTGCGACTTGTTGCGCCGACATTTCCGACACAACAGCACCACGACGTGGATAAATTACAATTAAATGTGTACGTTCCAATATAAGTAAAGCTTCACGTATAGAACCACGGCTTACATCTAGTTCTTGTGCAAAGCGGATTTCTTGAATACGCTCACCTTCAACCAATTCACCATTAATAATTTGCTCAGCAATATGCTGAGCAATCTGCTCCGACAGGCTATCTGTGTCATGTTGTTGCATATTGTTCCTATTTTTTATATGGATACAAACGCTCGTTTTAATTTACCCTTCATTTATATTTAAAGATAAAAACAACTTTTAACTATGACATTGTTAGACAATTTCTTGTCTATACAGCCAATTTAAACTTTCCTCAAAAGAAACTTGTTAAGCCTTTCACAACAAAATATAGCCCAACTGTTGTAAGCAAACCTGCGAAGCATTTTTTTAGCATCGCTGGCGAAAGTAAATGTGCAACTTTTGCCCCAATTTTTGCAGTCATAAAACTCATTACACTAATACCAATAAAGGCATAAATATGGATATAGCCAATAGTGTTTGGCACATCTACTTTTGCTTCATGACCAAACCACATAAATCCTAAAGCACCAGCAAATGCGATAGGTAAACCACATGCTGCGGAAGTCGCAACAGATTTTTGCATCACCACACCACATTTATTTAAAAATGGAACAGTTAAACTTCCTCCCCCAATACCAAATATTGCAGATGCAACACCAATACCACCGCCTGCTAAAACCTGCATACCTGTCGATGGTAATTGTTTAGAAGGATCAATCACCGCATTGGCGCCTCTAAACATTTTAAATGCAACCCAAAGTGCAAAAAAACCAATCAAAAGTTGTAACCCTTGCCCTGAAAGTAAGTCTGCAATTCCTGCACCTAAAAAAGCTCCAACAACTAAACCAGGTGCCAAATTACGAACAACATTCCACAATACTGCACCTTTTTTATGATGTGCAGATACAGAACTAATTGAAGTCACAATAATGGTAGCAAGTGAAGTTCCTACAGCCATATGCATCACAACATTCAGATCATAATTTAAATGCGTAAATACGACATAGAGAATAGGTACAATAATTAATCCACCACCCACGCCAAACAAGCCTGCGGTAAATCCTGCAATTGCACCAATCAACAAATATATGATTAACTCCATGTCTTACTTTCCCATATTTAAAAATTCTGATGGATTTAGATACTCGCCTACTGCAACAAAAACTCACAGAAGTAAATCAACTTCCTGAAGTTTTAGTCCTAAAACCAATTACAGCATCGACCAATGACGATGTTCGAGAGGTTGCTTTAAAAGGAATTAGCAGTATTTTAATTTGCAGTCGAAAACAAACTCAAGGTCGTGGACAAAACCAACGATCATGGGTTTCGCCCGAAGGTAATATCTACCTAAGCACACTACTTAATGTTCAAACACCAATAGATGGACGTTTGGCTTTGGAAGTTGCACTTAATATTACTCAAATGCCAAGTTTAGAAAGGTTGAATCTTAACGTAAAATGGCCAAATGACTTATATTTTAATCATAAAAAATTAGGTGGAATTCTAATAGAACCCATTTCTGCGACCCAAGCTGTTGTTGGTATCGGTATTAATCTTGCGCCAATACAAGATGATGTAATTAAACATAACACCACATCTTTAGAAGAAATTGGCTTACATCATATTGATCGTATTTCTTTAATTGCGGAATTGTATGTCGCCATTCAACAAGCAGGACAATGGTTCGATCATCATTGTTATAATTTAGGCGCACGTTTTAATCATCATGCTGCTTTTATGAACCAACAGGTTATTCTTGAACATCAAAATGGGCAAATTAATGGTTTATTCTTGGGTATTCAAGACGATGGCTCAATTCAAATACAAACTAAAAATGGTTTAGAAATTTTTTATCAAGGTCGCTTACGCCTCAGTCAGTCAAGTGAAGAGTAAATACAATGAAAAATTTATGGTTAGATATTGGTAATACTCGCCTTAAATACTGGGTCACGAAAAATAATCAAATCATTGAACATGCAGCTGAATTGCATTTGCAGTCTCCTGCCGATTTACTATTAGGGCTTATTCAACATTTTAAAAACTTAGGTATTCATCAAGTCGGTGTATCTTCTGTTCAAGATCAACAAAGCAATGAACGTATTCGTAAAATTTTAAAACAACTAAATGTTCCTATCATTTGTGCCAAAGTTCATGCTGAATATGCAGGCTTAAGTTGTGGTTATGATGATACAACCCAGCTAGGTATTGACCGATGGCTACAAGTTCTTGCCGTTGCCAATAACACCAATGAAAAATACTGTGTAATTAGTTGTGGCACAGCATTAACCATAGATTTAGCAGATGGATTAAATCATTTAGGTGGTTATATTCTGCCAAACTTATATTTACAACGTGACTCACTGATTCAAAACACCAAAGGCATTAAAATTCCAGATGGAGCTTTTGATGAGCTTAGTCCTGGAAGAAACACCATAGATGCTGTTCATCATGGTATTTTATTAGGATTGGTCAGTATTATTAAAAATGTGCTTGAGCAAAGCCCAAGAAAACTGATTTTAACGGGGGGCGATGCACCGCTTTTTGCTAAATTTTTAGCAGAATATAACCCGATTATAGAAGCAGATTTACTCTTATGCGGGCTACAGCGTTATATTGAACACAATGCTTAATCATAAAAATCATGTATAAAAAAAGGCGCATTAAGCGCCTTTTTTTATAATATGAGTTTGATCATTATTTCTTATTACCAAATAATGGTCCCATACCACCACCACCACCGAATTGCTTTTGTAAGCCACCCAATGAACGCATCATTTTTGCCATACCAGATGGATTAGCAAATTTCTTCATCATTTTCGCCATTTGCGCATGTTGTTTAATCAGTTTGTTCACTTCAACAACATCCATACCACAACCTGCGGCAATACGCTTTTTACGGCTTGGATTCATAAGATCAGGGTTACGACGTTCTTTCAGTGTCATCGACTGAATAATCGCTTCCATTTTCTTCACTTGTTTTTCTGGGTTAGCTTGTGCAAGTGCGTCTTGTAGACCTGCATTGCTCATGCCAGGCAACTTATCTAAGAAGCCCATCATGCCACCCATTTTATTCATTTGTTCAAATTGCATGAGCATATCTTCAAAGTTGAAGCTTCCGCCTTTTTGCAATTTTTTCGCCATTTTTTCGGCTTTTTCTTTATCGACTTTACGTTCAAGCTCTTCGACTAAAGAAAGTACGTCACCCATACCCAAAATACGTTGTGCAACACGTTCAGGATGGAATGGCTCTAAGGCATCAAGCTTTTCGCCCATACCTAAGAATTTGATTGGCTTACCTGTGATTGCACGAACAGAAAGAGCAGCACCACCACGTGCATCACCATCTGTTTTCGTTAAAATTACACCTGTAAGTGGTAATGCATCATTAAAGGCTTTCGCTGTATTTGCAGCATCCTGACCTGTCATTGCATCGACTACAAACAATGTTTCAGTTGGATTAATTGCAGCATGAAGCTCTTTAATTTCGTCCATCATGTCATCATCGACATGTAAACGACCTGCTGTATCGACAATTAATACATCAGCAAATTGAATTTTTGCTTGTGCAATTGCACGATTCGCAATATCAATTGGTTTTTCATTGGCATCAGATTCAAAGAAAATTGCGCCAACTTCACCCGCAACTGTTTGAAGCTGTTTAATTGCCGCAGGACGGTATACATCGGCAGATACCATTGCGACTTTTTTCTTTTGACGTTCTTGTAAAAAACGTGCAAGTTTCGCAGCAGTTGTGGTTTTACCTGCACCTTGTAAACCCGCTAGTAGGATTACAACAGGTGGTTTTGCTGCTAGGTCTAGGCTTTCATTTGCCTCACCCATCATTTTAGTCAATTCGTTATGTACAATTTTAACGAAAGCTTGACCTGGTGATAACTGTGTCATCACCTCTTGACCCAACGCTTCTTCCTTAACTTTCGCGATGAATTCACGAGTTACAGGTAATGCAACATCGGCTTCAAGAAGTGCCATACGTACTTCACGTAACGTATCTTTAATATTATCTTCTGTTAGCTGTCCTGAGCCAGTAACATTTCTTAAACTCTGCGTGAGTCGTTCCGTTAAGGTATCAAACATTGCAAAATCCGCTTAAAATGGTTGTTGCAAAAAAATGTTTCTTTAAAATAGAAAATTTATGCATAGAATGCTATAGGATACTGTAGTTCGAGTAGAATTTATATAAATGAATATCCATCATCCTGAAAAAGGTTCGTCATGATTAGCCTGCCTCTGGTTTATACAGTCTTAGCTTTAGTCGCTTATGTGACAGCATTTTGGTATCTATTTAGTCACTTAATATCAAAAAATGATACAAACCAATGGTTTTTTGGTGTTGTTCTAGGTTTAGGCTTAGTTCTGCATGGTGCTGTTATATATAGCGATATGTTAACGCCTATTGGTATTAATTATGATGTATTTAATTTGGTTTCATTTACTTCGGGGTTAATGTTGTTGTTAAGTGCCCTTTTTAGCACTTATCGTCCTGTATCGGCTATGAATTTATTAGGAATTCCTGTCGCTGCTGGCGGTTTAATCTTAGGTTTTGTTTTTAGCAAACCAAAACAGTTTATTGAACAACACTCTCTAGCTTTAGATATTCATATTATTCTTTCTCTTTGTGCTTATGCCATTCTACTTATGGCAACGATTCAAGCCGTAATTTTATGGTTCCAAAACCGTGAATTAAAAAACAAGCAAAAACGTCGTATTTGGGTAGGTTTACTACCATCCTTCCAAGCAATGGAAACCCTACTATTTGATATGCTAATGGCTGGTTTTACTTTATTAACAGTCGCGCTAGCTTTTGGTTTTCTCACTATAGAAAACTTCTTTGGTCAGCATTTGGCACATAAAACGGCATTTAGTATTGTATCTTGGTTTATTTATGGCTCTTTACTCATTGGTCATTATAAATTTGGTTGGCGTGGTCAAAAAGCCATTCGCTTTACCATTATGGGTTTCTTCTTATTGGCTTTAGGTTTTATTGGTTCTAAATTTGTGTTGGAAATGATTTTAGGTAAATAATGCTGAGAGCCTATTATTAAAAATAAGGCTTCATTTTCAACATCCTTTTCTTGTGATTATTCAATTACACAAAAACTACACTGCATGCTAATTATTTTATTTCATTGCGTAACATAAAGCTGTTAAAGTCTATTGAAAAAATAGAGTAAGTACTTATGAACACACACAAAAAAATTATCTTCACGATGCTGACCTTGTGTAGTCCAACAATATTTGCAGAAAATAGCTTTACAAAATCATTTGAGGGAAAGCCGCAAATTAATGCGAATTTTTATGTTTTTGCAGCAGATGTAAACGGAACTTTAAGTGAAAAAAATATTAAATATGATGTAGACCAGCCCTTCAGTGATACGATAAAGCATCTCGATCAAGTCTATATGAGTTATCTTGATTTTAGTAAAGGTGATTGGGGATTTTATATCGATAAACAACTCGTCAAAACATCTAAAGATGAACAAGTTCTGAATATACCATTAGCATTAAAAACAAAATTAGATCAGACAAGCTATGGTATTTACTATCAAGCATATAAATCACCCACTGAAACCAAGCTCAAGAAACCCAAAGTTATTTTTGAACCAACTATTGGCGTGCATCACACTGAAGCAAAAGCCACATTAGCTGCCCTCGGACTTACGAAACAAGCAGATATACATTGGAATGAACTTTTCTGGGGCGCACGTTTTAGATATAACTTTGACTCTCCATGGAATTTCGCATCTGAAGTGACAATTGGTGCTGAAAATACACTCTCAACGCATGCCTATATTGGCTATAACATTCCTGTATTTAGTCGCACGATTAACCTCCGAGCTGGTTACCGCTACTTTAAGCAGGACTATCAATCTGGTGATTTCCACTGGGATATTAATCAAAAAGGCCCTGTGATTGGCTTCAATGTACCAATTTTCTAAAAAAGGAATCTAGCGAAATGAGACATAAGTTTAAAAAAACACTTTGCGCCATCTCTCTTTTATTAGCAGCTGATATCGCTATGGCTTGTACACGTGTTGTGTATCAAGGTGATAACAATAATATTATGACTGCCAGATCTATGGACTGGAAATCTGATGTACAAACAAATTTGTGGATTTTACCTAAAAATGTAAGCCGCACAGGTATGGCTGGACCACAATCTATAAAATGGACCTCTAAATACGGTAGTGTTGTCGCAACGGGTTATGATATTTCAACAACAGATGGCATGAATGAAAAAGGCTTGGTTGCAAACTTATTATGGTTAGTTGAATCAGAATATCCAGATCCGAAAACCTCAAAAAAACCACCTATAAGCATTTCTCTATGGGCACAATATGTACTAGATAATTTTGCTACGGTTGATGAAGCTATTAAAGCACTTGAAAAAGAACCGTTTATTGTTGTATCCGACTCTGTTCCTGGTGAGGAGCGTTTAACGACACTTCACCTTGCAATCTCTGATGCTAAAGGTGATAGCGCTGTTATTGAATATATTGCGGGCAAACAAGTTATTCACCATAACCGTAAATACCAAGTAGTCACTAACTCACCTACTTTTGATAAACAATTAGCGCTCAATAGTTATTGGCAGCAGATTGGCGGTACTGTCATGCTTCCAGGTACAAACCGTGCATCTGACCGTTTTGCTCGCGCATCTTTCTACATTAATGCCGTTCCTCAACATGGAAATCAAAAAGATACGCTAGCGAGTGTTTTTAGTGTTATTCGCAATACATCTGTACCATTTGGTCTAAACACAGAAGAAGAACCGAATATCTCTTCTACACGCTGGCGCACAGTATCCGATCAAAAAAATAGCTTATATTTCTTTGAATCTGCTGTTTCACCAAGTATCTTCTGGGTCGATTTAAAAGAAATTAACTTTAATGATGGTCAAACTAAAAAGTTAGATTTAGGTAAAGATCAATCGAATATTTACTCAGGAAAAGTAAATACATCTTTCAAAGTAACAAAACCTTTTCATTTCTTAGGTATTTCTTAATTTTTAATTAAGTAAAAATCTTTAAAGAATGGCTATACGTTGATATAGCCATTTTTTATTTTAAATCGACTTATTATTTCAACTAGACAAGCTTTCCAATTAGACGTATAACACCCTTTTTCATCATCAGGTAAAACACTTTGAAACTTGTGCTTGCACCCATGGAAGGCTTAACTGACCCAATTATGCGCGATGTACTGACATCCGTAGGCAGTTTCGATTGGTGTGTAACCGAATTCATTCGTGTCACCAACTCGGTTTTACCCGACCATATTTTTTATCAATACTGCCCAGAATTACTCAACGATGGTAAAACGGCAGCAGGAACACCTGTACATATCCAGTTTTTAGGCAATGATCCTGAAATGCTTGCAGCCAATGCAATTCGTGCAGCCAAGCTTGGCGCACCTGCTATTGATATGAACTTTGGTTGTCCCGCAAAAACAGTCAACAAACACCGTGGAGGTTCTGTTCTACTCGATGAACCTGACGTTGTATATGAGCTTGTAAAAGCCGTTCGTGATGCTGTTCCAAACCATATTCCGGTATCGGCAAAAATGCGCTTGGGCTATATGGATAGAAATTTCACACTAGAAAATGCACATGCAATTGAAGATGCTGGTGCAGCTTGGGTCACAGTCCATGCTCGAACAAAAGCAGATGGCTACACACCTCCTGCATTTTGGGATCAGTTAATCCCTATTCGTGAAGCATTAAAAATTAATGTCATTGCAAACGGTGAAATTTGGACAAATGCAGATGCTAAACAATGCCAATTAGAATCGGGCTGTGAAGATTTAATGATTGGTCGTGGTGCAGTAACAACACCCGATTTAACGCAATGTATCCGTCAAAACATAGATACTCCGCTTATCACTTGGAATGAATTACTTACTCTCCAAATTCGTTTTTTAAATGGTACATATAAAAAAGAAATGAATATGGTCGGACGTTATAAACAATGGTTAGGCATGATGTCTAAACACTATCCTGAAGCAAAAGCATTATGGGACGAAGTAAAGCGTATCAAAGCTCTTGACGAAGTTATTGAAAAATTGAAATCTTATTAAAACAAAAGCCGAATTCAACATTCGGCTTTTTACTTTTAAAAATTAACTTGGAGTATTTAAATCAAATAATCAATAAATAAAAAACCCACAGCGGTACCAATACATGAATAAAGCACAAGAATAAAAAACACAAAACTTGCTTTGTTTTTCTTTTTTAAAAAATTCATTGCCCCCTCCAAATAAAGACTCACTGTGCTTTATCATAGCGCATTACTACTCTAAGTAATTAATTTTAAATTATTAATATCAGTACCATAAATTCTGTTGAATATTTAAACTTAGCTATAATTTACATGCCAAATCTTATCGAGTGACATACACGACAACAGCACTAAGTGCAGTAAATAATTAATTTTTAGATCAAGATGCACATGCAATCTACAAAAAATAAAAAAACTGATATATTTAAAGAATAAATGATTAAAAACAATCAAAACATCAAGAAAAATGATATGAATCTAATCCACAACTTAATAAACTTAAATGTTTTGCATTAGATCTTAAAAGCAGCGCAGATTAGGAGGTAAATTCAGTACAAATAACTTTTTAACTTCGTACTCATTAAACACTTATATGTATAACCAGCAAAATTTTAGACTTACATCTATGCTAATCTTATTATTCTTGCTATAAAAAATTCTCTGTATGCGTATCCATGCTGACTTCTCAAAACCAGTAATCATCACACCTCAAGATTATCGATGGGTCAAATCCCCTAGTGGTGAAGTCAATCGTATGATGCTTGATCGAATAGGTAAGGAAAAAGCACGAGCAACAAGCCTCGTGAAATTTGCACCAAAATCTCAGTTTCCTAAACATCATCATCCTCTAGGCGAAGAAGTATTGGTGCTATCGGGTGTTTTCACTGAGGATGCAAAACATCATTATCCTGCTGGCTGGTACATGCGTAATCCACACCAATCAGCACACCAAGTATCTAGTGAAAGTGGTTGTAAAATTTTCGTTAAACTCATGCAAATGACAGAGAATGAATTAGAACCGACTCGCATCAATACATCCAATCCAAATAACTGGATATTGAACCAAGGTCGGCATATTTGTCCTTTGTTTGAGTCAAAATTTGAAAAAACTTTTTTAGAAAAGTTGGAGGCGCATCAGAAGTTTGCTGAGAGAAAAGAAAAAGGCATCGAAATATTAATTATTGATGGTGAATTATTTTCCGATTCAAATATCTATCCAACAGGAACATGGATACGCTTGCCACAAAACTGTGATTTACAATTATCTGCAACTACTGCCGCAACAATTTATGTCAAGTCGAAGCATTTACAACATGCTATTGATGTTTGGGAAAATAATGAGTCTCAAGAATAATTCTATCGAATTTGTACACATCAAGATATTCATATTGATGGTTAAAATAAAATAGCACTAACCCATTAAAATAGGTTTAGCGCTATTTCACTGTTATTATTGATTAAAATAATTTAATGGTAATTTCAAATAAGAAACTCCATTTTCCTCAGGTTCAGGAAATTGACCTGCTTTCATATTAATCTGAATTGATGGCAAAATTAGTTTTGGCATACTTAAAGTCGCATCACGTTGATTGCGCATTTGCACAAATTCAGCTTTTTTTGTGCCATTATGAATATGAATATTGAATGTTTTTTGATGCTGAATATCAGTTTGGCAGATATATTCATCACGCGTTTCAGGCAAATAATCATGACACAAAAATACACGGGTGTTTTCAGGCAATTTATACAACGTTTGTACCGAGTCAAATAATATGTCTGCACTACCACGAGGGAAATCACAACGTGCCGTACCATAATCTGGCATAAACAAAGTATCCCCCACAAACACTGCATCACCCACCACATAGCTTAAACATGCAGGTGTATGCCCCGGTGTTGGAATGTTATAGGCATCTAACGCACCAATTTTAAAATACTCATGATCATCAAATAAATAATCAAAAGGTTGTTGAGCATTAAATTGTTTAATGTCTAAGTTATAAATCGCACTAAAGGTTTCTTGTACCAAGGCAATTTTATGACTCATAGCAATTTTGCCACCGAGTTCTAACTTCAAATACTGCGCAGCAGTGAGATGATCTGCATGCACATGGGTTTCTAAAATCCACTCAACACTTAAACCTTGTGCTTTAACATAGGCAATAATCTGATCTGCATGTGTGGTCGATGTAGTTGCAGATGCCGAATCATAATCCAAAACACTGTCGATAATGGCGCAGTATTTCGTTACAGGATCACTCACCACATAACTAAAAGTATTGGTCGCTTGATCAAAAAAATCCTGAACTATTGCTTGTTGCATGATTTATGCTCCAGACCATTTACGATGAATCAAAACACCTGCAAGCATTGCCACAATAAAATACAACACTTGATAATGACCTAAGCCAATAAGAGTAAAACTTGGCGCTGGACAAATTCCTGCAATGCCCCAACCTACACCAAACATTAACGCACCTATGATGAGCTTTGGATCAATTTTATTGTTGCTTGGTAACTCAATCGGTTCATCAAATACTGTTTTGGGTGCGGCACTACGCACCGCTTTTTGGAATGGAATAAATGCCACCGCAATTGCACCCATCATCACAAAAGCAAGACTGGCATCCCAATTGCCAAACAAGTCTAAAAAGTCGATTACTTTTTGTGGATTCGACATGCCTGATACCATTAAGCCCACAGAAAAGAGCGAACCAAAAATAAAGGCTAAAATATTTTTCATCTTAGAATGCTCCGATCAAGTGACGAACCACATATACCGTGACAAAACCAGCAAACATAAAGGTCATAGTGGCAACAATTGAACGCTTTGATAAACGGCTGATGCCACAAATACCGTGACCACTGGTACAGCCTGAACCTAAACGTGTACCAAAACCAACCAAGAGACCAGCAATAATCATCATTAGTGGGCTTGCCGCTAATACAATTTCAGGTTGTACAAATAGACCGTAAACAAAAGGCGTAATGATTAAACCTGACAAAAACCAAACTGCAGGGGTTTTAAAGACGGTTTGAATATTTAGTACCTGACCAATTAAACCACTAATACCCGCAATGCGACCATGAACATAAAGATAGCCCACCACTGAAATTCCCAGTAGAGCACCGCCAATAAACGCAATCAAAAAATCATTCATGGGAAAATGCCATTAACAATATTCAAACTTATATTATATAATTAAATATATTAATCAAGTGATTTTATGTTATTATGCGTGAAATTTCACAGTTTTGCCTTTTAGGAATTCAGGACACTGTCTATGAACATCTCTATCGACAACTTAAAAATTGAATTTACCCAGGTAGATACCGTTTCAAATTGTTTAAAAGTTCTCTCAAACCCTGACCGTTTAAAAATTTTATGTGTGTTAATCAATGGTGAATTAAATGTCCAGCAAATAGAAGATTGTACAGACATTCATCAACCCTCTTTATCACAGCAACTTACGGTGCTTCGCAAAAATGAAATCGTCTCGACACGTCGTGAAGGTAAGCAAATTTTTTACCAATTAAGCGATCCAAAAGTACTGGGAATTATGCAAACCTTGTATCAATTGTACTGTCAGACCTAGATCTTTTACAGTCAATGACATTTTTAGAATGTCCTACAACAAAATAGCCAATAGGGAGACCAGCAGCTACGGTAAAAAAACATGAAGATAATTTACGAGTAATACTCTGAACTGAACAATTACTCGTCCTTTGATATTTGATATTATTTTTTTCATGATTCTAAGTCATAATGGCCTGCGCGAGCGCTGACCATTATTAAAGTTAAATTAAGATTTTTGCTTCTTAATAAACATATATTTACGCACAATCGGTAAAATCAGCAGTAAGGCAGACATGACCCAAAGTCCCATGCTGATATTACTGTGCCACAAAATACTAAGTTCACCCTGAGAAATAGATAAGGCACGACGTAAGTTCGATTCCATTAACTCACCCAATACAAAACCTAATATTAAAGGCGCAAGTGGGAAATCAAATTTCCTTAAAATATAACCAATGACTCCAAGCCCCATACACAATAGCAAATCAAATATGGTACTGTGGATTGCATATACACCAACAAAGCTCACTGTAGCAATGATTGGAATCAAGATATAACTTGGTATCGATAACATTCGTGCAAAAAAACCCACTAACGGTAAGTTAAGCACTAATAAGATAATGTTTCCGATCATTAAAGAAGCAATCAATGCCCAAACTAATGTTGGTTGCTCTGCAAACAGTTGTGGCCCTGGCGTAATGTTATACATGGTTAATGCACCCATCATCACCGCTGTTGTACCAGACCCAGGTACACCAAGTGTTAGCATTGGTACAAATGATCCGCAGGCAGCCGCATTATTTGCACTTTCAGGTGCTGCTAATCCACGTAAATCACCCTTACCAAATTTACTACTGTCACTCGCCATTTTACGCTCAGTAGTATAGGCCATCGCACTTGCAACACTTGCTCCTGCTCCAGGTAAAATCCCAGAAAAGAAACCAATCAACGAACCACGAATGATTGTTGCCAATGCACTGAAAAACTCTTTAAAGTTAAATAGTGATCTCTTACCTTGTTCAAGTACGACTTTACCGATCGTCGTACGTTCAAGTAATAATAAAATTTCACTAATACTGAATAAACCAATAACTATAGTTGTAAATGCAACTCCATCACTTAAACCTACACTATCAAAGGTAAAACGATATACACCTGTAATTGCATCCATACCTACAGTCGATAAACCTAAACCCATAAGCGCCATAATTAATGTTTTAAAAGGCTGCGTACTAACTAAACCAGTCAAACAAACTATCGCAAAAACCATTAAAGCAAAGTATTCTGCTGGCCCAAATGCCACAGCCCATTTCGCTAATAATGGCGCAAATAGAACGATACCAATAAATGCAATCGTACTACCGATAAAGGAGCTGATAGATGAAAGCGATAAGGCAATACCTGCTTTACCTTGTTGTGCTAATGGATAACCATCTAATGTAGTCATAATTGCACCAGCATCACCTGGTACATTCAACAAAATTGCAGAAATACGGCCACCATATTCACAACCTAAATAAACAGCAGCCAATAAAATCAATGCACTATCTACTGGTAAACCTAATGCATAAGCAAAAGGTAATAATATTGCTACACCATTAATCGGCCCTAATCCCGGTAACAATCCAACAATAGTCCCAATGAATGCACCAATAAAAGCAATCAACAAATTTTGTGGTTGTAAAGCAACCTCAAAACCAGCCATTAAAAAATTTAAAATGTCCATTTCATCGTTGTCCTTAACCAAAGAGCCCAAGAGGTAATGGCACGTCTAATACACGATCAAACATGTAATAAGTGCTTATACTCAATACCAACCCTGTAATCACAATTGGTATTGTTTTTCCGTTGAAAAGCTTCCCAAGTGCAACAGTCATCAATAACGTTGCAAGAATAAATCCAAGAAACTCAAAAGCTGCCGCATAAAATGTCAATGCAATCGTACAAAGTACGAGTTTGATTAAAAGTGGCTTTGTCCATCCTAATTCGACTGGCTCAAACATAATGGCTGGTCGTACAGTAAGATATATCGCACTGAAAGTAATCAAGCCCATTAATAAAATTGGAAATGCTTTCGGACCAACAGGATCGTACGAAATTGGTGCCTCAAAATTACATGCATAGATCAATAAAAATAATCCACAAGCTGCAATAATTCCTGTAAGAATACGTTCATACTTCATCATCTACCCTCAAAAAAAGCAGAATTAAATAACCTTAACTCTGCACTTTTATTATTTTGATAATTTATATTCTTCAGATAACTGACGTAGTTCAGCAGTTTGCTTAAATACATAATCCGTTAGTTCTTCACCAGTCATTTCAAAAGGAAGTAAATCCTGATTTTCTCGGATTACATCGAACTTTTTATTAGCCATCATTTTATCAAAAGCACTTTTCCACCAATTGTAAGCCTCATCACTTACTTTTGGTCCCATATAAAACCCTCGGATCACAGGCCATTCAAGATCGTACCCCTGCTCTTTTGCAGTCGGAAGATTTGCAAACTTACCCTCCAATCGTTTACCTGAAAACACAGCTAATACCCGAATATTTCCAGCCTTTAAATGAGACCCAACTTCACTGACATTACCAACCCCAACCTGAATGTGTTGACCGAGGAGAGAAGTCAACACCTCCCCCCCACCTTCAAGCGCCACAAAACTCATATCAGATGGGTTCACACCTGCTTTTTTAGCTAAAATTGCCGTTTGCATCCAATCTTGACCGCCTACACTCCCTGCACCACCAAAACTCACCTCTTTAGGATTCGCTTTTAGTTTTTTCATCAAATCATCTAAATTTTTTAGTGGAGAGTCTTTATGAACTGCGACTAGACCATAATCAACAGCCACTCCAGATAACCAACGCACATCTTTTACAGTAAAATTACCAAATTTACCTTGCGCAAGATTGAGTAAAGAACCTGTTGAAAATGCAACAACTGCATTATTATTTGATGGATCGTTATTTACAATTTTGTTGTAAGCAACAGCACCAACCCCACCAGGCATATAGGTTACACGCATTGGATCTGTCAAAACTTTCGTTTCTTTAAATCCAGACTGAATAAGCTTGCATGTCATATCAAAACCACCACCTGGTTTTGCAGGGGCAATACATTCTGCTCGTTTAGGTTGGCCTGCTTCACGTGATGCATTTCCTGAACCACAACCGACCATAACAGCACTCGCACAGGCAAGTACCAATAGATTATATTTATTCATTTTTAGAGTTCCTTTCCTTTAACTATCCATGCTTTGAGTATAAAAATTACCTAGTTCCATCATCGACCTCCTTGGTCTTAACTGTGGTTTGGGTGTTTATTTTGTCTTTTGTTTGGCAATACGCTCCTCCACCGAAAATTTCAGCAAGGCTGCGCTACGATAAAATCCGTGGGCGAACTTACCAAAAGGAATTGTGAGAAAGAAAGTCATGACTGTTGCTAAATGAATGATCAGTAGCAGTGCCATTGCAGATGAATCTCGATAGGCCAAAAGAACCAAACCAGTTACACTAATCAAGAGAAGCAAAAAGATAAAACCACGGTCCATTGGTTTTTGATTTACATCACCATGTAGAGGATGACGTTTATAATTTAAATACAGCAAGCCAATTGGACCAATAATTAGGCCTATCCCACCTAAAGTTCCTAAGATAACGGGCAAACTGGTATAAGCATAAGGTGCTTGTAAACCTAAAAAATAGTGGTACATGGTCGCAACACTGGTTGCCAAAAAGCACAGAAGAAAACCGTACATTGTAAAATGATGAAATACACGACGAATCTTCGTATATCGATCATCATCTTCATTGCAACCTTTTCCATGGCCACCATCAAGATATTTTAAAGTCAGAACATTTTTTGATGCTTGTAAAATATCAGGCTGAGCGACACCTTCTGGAATAATTTTTGAAGTTTGTTTCCAAAATTTTGCTATTCCTAGACCAAGTAAAACAAAAGATAGTATGAAAACAGATCCAAATAACCCTGCTAAAAAGTTATGAGGAAAAATGGCATAAAAATCGCCCTGATACTGACCGAATAAGTTAGTTCCATTTAACCAAACACCAATTAACATGATCACAAAGAATAAAACTGACATTCCACTCACTAAAGGAATCCCAGTTTTCTTATAAATTGCACCGAATGATGCTGGCACTGCGAATTGTTGATATGTTTCTAAACGAACTTGAGCCATTGCCTGCGGAATGTTCACTCCAAATTCATGTGGTGGTGCATATTGACAAGCATGTAAACAAGCACCACAGTTATGGCATAGATTCGCCATATAATGGATATCAGCTTGCGTAAATTCTAAGCGTTTTGTCATTGCAGGGAAGACAGCACAATATGTTTCACAATACCGACATGCATTACAAATTTGCAGTGCCTGTTTAACTTGTTGCTCGTTGTCTGTCAGCTGTACAACAGGAATCATTTTTTTTACTTCAGCATTCATTATCAAACTCCCTGCTTAAACCCAGCTTTCGCTGCATTTTTCCCTGCTATACGACCAAATGTTGTCCCTATCGACATCCCAACACCTGCTGTATAACCCTGACCCAATACGTTTCCTGCCATCATTTCACCTGCCACAAATAAATTTGGGCTTGCTTGATCGTTGAAACGAACGGCAGCATCATCTTCAACTTTTAATCCCAAATAAGTAAAAGTAATGCCAGGTCTAAGCGCATAAGCAAAAAAAGGAGGGTGATCTAATGGCACAGCCCAATGTGTTTTAGCTGGAGTAAGATTTTCAGTATGACAATTATCCAAAATAGTATGGTTGAATTCACCTTTTACACAGGCATTATTATAGTTTTGGACGGTCTGTTTTAAAGTTTCTACATCTAGCTTTAGTTTAAGTGCTAATTCCTCAATCGTATTTGCTTGAGTTCCTTCAAACACAGGAGGCATAAATTTACCCACTGACTTTGAGTCAATAATAGAATACGCAATTTGATTTGGTTGCTTAGCAACTAAACGCCCCCAAATGGCATAGCGCTTCGGCCAAAAATCCTCACCCTCATCATAAAAACGTTCGGCATTTTTATTAACAACAATGCCTAAAGATACACAGTCAATACGTGTACAAATACCTCCGTCATACAATGGCGCACGCGCATCAACAGCAACACAATGTGATTGAGATGGATCTCCAACAATATCGGCACCTTGATCAATCATGAGTTTTAAAAGATTACCTTGATTGAACCGCGTACCACGAATAATAAAGTTATCTGCAGGCCATTCACCATTTTCATTTTGGCCCCAAGCCTCTTTAAGCCATTCCAGATTAGACTCAAATCCACCAGCAGCCAAAACACAAGCCTCTCCCTCAAAGCGTGTTCCATCTTCAGCGATCGCAGCTTTAAAAGTATTATTTTGAATATCAAGATCAATAATTTTAGTGTTATAAAGAATTTCAATACCAAGATTTTTTGCGCTTCGAAAATAAGCATTTACTAATGCTTTACCGCCACCCATAAAAAAAGCATTTGTTCTTGCAACGTGAAGTGCACCTGAAAGTGGTGGTTGAAAATTGACACCGTGTGAGCGCATCCAATCACGACATGTTGCTGTCGTACGAATAACCAATCGTGCTAAATGTTCATTGGTTTTGCCAGCAGTAACTTTTAATAGGTCTTGCCAATATTCTTCTTCTGAATAAGCATCAACCAATACATCTTGAGGTTCATTATGCATACATCTCAAATTACGAGTATGTTGCGAATTTCCTCCACGCCATTCTTTTGGAGCTGCCTCAATCAATAAAACCGATGCTCCTGCTTCACTCGCTGTTAAAGCAGCACATAAGGCAGCATTACCACCGCCTATTACAATTACATCATGCATTCGATGTCATCCCTTTCGAATTTGATGCAATTTAAGACCAAAAACTAAGACACCGTAATGGCTTATTTATAAATAGGTATTTACTTTTACTAAATAGGCTAAAAGTCTAATAATTCAGCACTAGGCCATAATCCTTGATTAATTAAATCTTTAACACATGCTTTAATTGCAACTTTCGTGGCTAAACTTGCAGGTGAAAGTTCTTCTTCTGAAATACTAATTAAATAATTTATTCGATCTAATTCAGGCTCAATTACTTTTAATAAGCATAGCTCTGATTTGATATAGTCAAAAAAAGCACTGCCAGGTTGAATAGTCGCCATATTCAATTGGCTAACACAATGCATCAATAAATGAAGTCCATCTATTTCATAATCAACATTCAAAATTTCCACTTTTTGATCTAAAAACTTTCTCAGACCATGTCTCTGACTAGGCAATACCAAGGGAAGTTTATTGATTTTTTCTAGGTCAATTCTTCCATTTTCTATGCTCTCTGCTAATCCTTTTTCTAACAGTAGCTCTTTATTCGCCATTAAAAACATTTGTTCTTTTAATAGTGGCTGTACAGCCCAATTCGGATCAACGTCTTGTGTAAAAATAATGGCAATATCAAGTTGTCTCGCATTGATCAAATTCGCAAGATTCCCCGATAAACTTTCAACTAAATGTATTTTTATATCTGGATATCTTTCAAACATCAGCTTCATCAGTGGTACACCAAGTACTGAAGCAATGCTAGGTGAAAATCCAACACTGACATGACCTGTTAAACGTGAAGAGTGTGCTGCTTCAATAGCATACTGTACATGACGTAATGATAATTGTGCCTGTTTAAAAAAAGCTAAACCTGCTGGAGTAGGTGTAACCCCTGTAGAAGTCCGGCTTAAAAGGCGGGTAGATAGTTCATCTTCTAACTTTGCAATTTGTTGGCTTAAAGCAGACGTACCTACATCTAATTTTTGTGCAGCTTTACCTAGACTTCCAGATTCTACAATTGTGATAAAGTATTTTAGCTGTTTTAATTCCACTCATTTCTCTTGATATAATACGTTTTAATACAATATGTTAAATTTATACAATATGTAAAGATAATCAAGAAAATGATAACTAAAGGGGGAATTTTTGGATATATATTTTTGAGGTAGTGGCAGATTAATTGAGATCAAAAACCCATGATTAATAGAAAATATTTCGTATAACCTGATTATGTTTATTATAGAAAAATTATCCAATCACTATTTATAAACTTCAAACAAGACAAAATCTATACTAAAAAAGATCACATATGTGATCTTTTACTTTTCAAGAAAAATAAATATGTTTCTTTACCATTCAAAGTTTACACCAACATTAGGCTTTGTTGCATAAAGGTTTGAAAGGCTGAGTTTCCACCAAACTTCGACAGTGATAACCAGACCACTTTTTCCAAAGCGATCTGCCTAGACGTTTAACTGTCTTTTTTACAGAATTAGGGCGTCCTCACACCCAAGTTACCACTTAAATTTTAGTTACTTCGAGAAGTATTAACTTTTAAATCTGTGTGCAACAAAGCCTAACGTAACTACCAAGACTTATTACCATCAGCTTTGATAAAAATATAAGCCATTTCCATCAAGCTCTCGATATTCTTTTTATTCAGCCTCAAGGTTAGCAAGCACCGTATCAGACAAAGGACGGCGTTTTATTTCAGTTTTTTTTGATTAGCCTTGTATCCCTCGGATTCAATTTTTATTCAAGAATACACGGAGGGATACACGAAACCCAATACTATATGCTTTTATGTTTAGGCAATAAAAAAGGCTTAACCCCTTTAGGATCAAGCCTTTCCACTTTATGTTTCGTCATATTGAGTCATATAAAGTTAAGTATTTGGTGGGGATGGCGTCGATTGAACTCAGAACCTAACTCAATAATTTTAAATATTAATTTATATAATAGATAAATTTTGTACCCAATTTTTACCCAAATTAGATCTAGTGCATTGAATACTAAAACTAATTTTTGTTCAAATCCACCTTCAGGATTTGAACTTGGGTAAAAGTTTAACATGTGTGAATTCAATATAAAATGAAATGTTATATCATTACTCCTATATGTTTCTTTTTTTCATGTATCATTCAATAGTACAATTTCAGGGACAAAGTTATGTTTGAAAATATTGATACTTTAAAACAAAATTAGATCAGCATCGTCCTCTTTCCCCTGCAATTGTAAAAAATTTACAAGAAGATCTTATTGTACGTTGGACATATCACTCAAATGCAATTGAAGGCAATACACTCACATTGCTAAAGACTAAAGTCGGTTTAGAAGGCATAACTGTTGGTGGAAAAGCATTACAAGAACATTTCGAGGCAATCAACCATAGAAATGCTATTTACTACGTTGAAGATATTATTCGAAAAGAAGAACCGTTTTCTGAATGGCAGATTCGCAATATCCACCAACTTATTCTAAAAAATATTGATGATGACAATGCAGGACGTTATCGCCAGCAAAATGTATTAATTTCAGGTGCTACGACTAACCCACCCGACTATACATTATTGAATGACAAGATGACTCAATTAGTTGATTGGTATAATTCGGAGGCACACAAGCTTCATCCTATTGAGCGTGCTGCTAAAGTACATGCGGACTTTTAGGCATGGCAATGGACGTACATCTCGTCTCTTGATGAACCTTGAGTTGCTCAAAGTGGTTACCCACCTTGCGTTATTACAGTTGAAAATCGCTTAGCCTACTATGAAGCATTAGATCAATGGATGGCTTATGGAAAAACTGAGCCTTTCATTCAGTTGGTTGCCGAAGCTGTTCTAGAGGGGTTTAAACCATATCAGGTTGTATTAGGTATTTAGTAGCTTGTACAAAAATATAAAAAAATTGGGTTTAAACAAGTTCTCATCTAAATTTAATCCAAAAACTTTTTTAGATGCTTATGGCTTTGTTGCATAAAGCAATAAGTCTCTTATTCTATTGATTTTAAATCTAGATTAAAGAAGATAAATAAAACCCTTAAAATCAAATTGTTATTGAATGTTCATACAACAAAGCTACTCATATTCATAATGAAAAATTTAACTTTTAATCAACAAATTTTCGTTACTATCATCCAACGAATGTAATAAATCGCCCATTAAACGATTTTTAAGTTTTCAGGTGAAGTGATATCTACAACACGATCAACTGACATCATTCCTACACTGCCATGGTGATACTACCCTATCTCGGTATGGGAAATTTTAATTTTTATGCAACAAAGCCTTCTTTCCAACACATGCCTCTGAATTACTGAAATATTCGAGTTTTTATCTATTTTTATAATAAGTAAATAATTTTTACAAATAAAACTTACTAAAAAATTATTAAACCTTTCCACCGTATAAATTTTATATGGTTAATTTTTCCATCACACAGCCTATAAAATCAATTTATTCATAAATAGCATATAAATTTCTTCTTTCTTCATATAAGTAACTTCTCTTTTAGGTATATAAAATCCACTTTTTCATATTTTGCTTTATAAAAAACTCTCACTACTATCATCCAAAATTCAATAAAACTGGATATAGAAATGTCTGTTCAATCATTATTTACTATTAAAAATTTAGCATTGTCTTTAGGGATTTTGGGCTCAACACTTTTAGTAGGTTGTGGCAATAGTGAACAAAAAAACAATGAAAATAAAGCCGAATCATCAGCACCTGTAACAGCAGCAGAATTACCCAAAGAAGTTCGCTTCGCTTGGGGTGGTGGACCACGTGTTTGGGTATTAGGTAAAGCAGATGGTGACTTTGAAAAAGCACTCGGTACAAAAATTAAATGGGTTGAGTTTGCATCTGGTTCAGATGTTTTAAGCTACTTTGCTGCTAATGAAATTGATATTGCACGTTTTGGTTCAAGCCCTGCTGTTGCAGGTATTACACGTGGCTTACCTATTGAGATAATTGGCTTAGAAGGCCTTATTTCTACTGCTGAGCGCCTAATTGTAAAACCTGAAATTAAGTCAGTAAAAGACTTAGTCGGTAAACGTGTAGCTTTCCCACCAAATTCAACAGCACAATATGCTTTAGAACAAGTATTGGCTTTAGAAAATGTTGATAAATCAAAAATCAAACTTTTACCTTTAAAGCCTGCTGAAATTATATCTGCATGGACACGTGGTGATATTGATGCTGCTTATGTTTGGGGGCCATTTACACAGCAGATTGAACAGCAAGGTGGTCAAGAAATTTTTGCAACATCACAGCTAAATAATCAAGGAATCTTGGTTTATAACAACTTTGCTGTACGTAAAGAATTTGCAGAGAAACACCCTGACCTTGTTGTGAAATTCTTAAAAGAATACCAAGTTCAAGTAGATGAATATCAAAAAAATCCTAAAGCAGCTTCTGAAAAAGTGGCGAAATATTTAAGCCTCCCATATGAGCAAGTTTCAGCAACTTTAGCAGGTATTCAATACGTTCCATTGAAAGAACAAGGTACTGAAAAATACTTAGGTACAAAACCTGATGATGAAAATTCAGGTATTGCGAAAGCAGCACTCGATATCTCTAAATTCTTAGTGGGTATAGGTGAGTTAAAACAATCTGACTTACCAAAAAGCTATGCTCCAAATATTAATAGCACATACGTTATTGAGGCAGCTCAATAAGGTTTTATGATGGTTCAGCTCAGTTCGCTTAAAAGCAAGGCAATCAGCGTAATTTCGCTGATTGTTTTCATCTTCCTTTGGCAGTTAACCAGTACATTAAAACTGGTTTCTCCCATTCTTCTTCCATCTCCTTTACAGATTCTCGATACCGTTATTGATCTATTCAAAAATGGCTACCGAGATGCACCCTTCTACTTACATATTTTTGTCAGTACAGCACGTGCCGTATTTGCATTTTTGATTGCTACACTTATTGGAATTCCGCTTGGTTTACTGATGGGTCGTAGTCCAGTGTTGAATGCAATTTTAGATCCTTTTATTCAATTTCTTAGACCAATTCCAAAAATTGCCCTCATTCCACTTGTGGTTGTTTGGCTTGGTATTGGTGAAGAATCTAAATTCTTTCTTATTTTCATTGCTACTTTCCTCAGCATGATTGTAGGTGCAAGCTCTGCAAGCCATAACGTTCCAAACGGTTTAATTCAAGCTGGTCAAACAATGGGTTTAAGCAGTACAGCCATTTTATTCCGCATTATTTTGCCTTCGTCTTTACCTGAAATTTTTACCAGCATTCGTTTATCTATTGGTATTGGTTGGACTGCACTGATTGCAGCAGAAATGGTTGCAGCAACTTCAGGCTTAGGTTGGATGATCATTAATGCAGGCTCTTATTTAAGAACTGATGTGGTAATCGTCGGAATTATTTTACTTGGCAGTATTGGCTACATTTTGGATTGGCTGATTGTTAAAGCACAACAAAAATGGGCACCTTGGACAGGAAAAGCATAATGACTCAATCATTTATTCAGCTCAACAATGTTAAAAAAACATTTAAACAAAATAAAACTGAAAATACCGTTCTTGAAGATATCAATTTACAGATTTTTGAAGGTCAATTCGTTTGCTTACTTGGGCCATCTGGTTGCGGTAAATCGACTATTTTGAATTTACTGGCAGGTTTTGAACAACCGACAGAAGGCAATATTTTAGTCGATGGACAAGGAATTTCAGGACCCGGTATAGACCGTGCGGTGGTCTTCCAACAAGCACAACTTTTCCCTTGGTTAACGGTAAAAGAAAATATTCAATTCCCATTAAAACAATCCAAAGCCAATGCGCAATACATTGCGGAACAAACTGAATATTACCTTGAAAAAACAGGTTTAAAAAAGTTTGAAAATCATCGTATTTGGCAAATTTCAGGTGGTATGAAACAGCGTGTAGCACTTGCCCGCGCATGGATTACTAAACCTAAAATTTTACTCATGGATGAACCTTTTGGTGCACTAGATGCTCAAACGCGAATTTTGATGCAAGAAACCCTCACTAAACTTTGGCAAGACAATAAAACTACGGTTCTATTTGTTACTCACGATATTGATGAATCATTACTTTTGGCAGATCGCATTGTGCTCATGGCAGGACATCCGGGACGTATTGCAGAAGATATTGCTGTGCATTTACCACGTCATAGAACTATTGAAAACATTACGCCACAGCAAGAATTCATCGACACCAAAAAACATATTTTAGAAGTCATGCGCACAGAAGTAAGCCGCATGATCGATTTCGTACACTAAGACCACAGGACACAGCTATGTTATTAAGTCATTTACCGCGCGTTAAACTTGTTCACGCGCCAACTCCCCTTGAATTTTTACCTAACCTTACTAAAGCGTTAAACGGCCCTGAAATTTATATTAAACGTGATGATGCAACAGGTCTTGCGACAGGTGGTAACAAAACACGTAAATTAGAATTCTTAATTGGTGATGCAATTGCAAAAGGTGCAACACACGTACTGACTCAGGGTGCGACTCAGTCAAACCACGTACGTCAAACTATTGCTGCAGCAAACAAATTTGGCTTAAAAGCCTCTGTTATTTTAGAGCAACGTGTGGGCGATGGTGCAGTTGAATATTACAACAATGGTAACTTACTTCTTGATGAAATTTTAGGTGCAACATCAATTGAAGTTGTTCCGGGTAGCACAGATATGGCTGCTGCTTTAGAAGCCAAAGCCAAGGAGTTAGAAGCTCAAGGTGAACGCCCTTATATCATTCCGGGTGGTGGTTCAAATGCAATTGGTGCTTTAGGTTATGTATCAACTGCAATCGAGTTAATTAACCAACTTAACCAAATTCAATTAGCGCCTTCACATCTTGTTCATGCAACTGGCAGTACAGGTACTCAAGCTGGTTTATTAGCAGGTTTTGCTGCAACAAACTCAAACCTTCCCGTTTTAGGTATTTCAGTTCGTGCTGAAAAATCTAAACAAGAAGAAAATGTTTATAAACTTGCTCGTGCGACTTTAGAACACCTTGGTTTAAGAGCAGATTTAATCGCACGTGAAAAAGTTATTGCGAACAGCGACTACGTTGGTGATGGCTATGGTATTCCAACAGATAGTATGGTTGAGGCAGTTGAATTACTTGCACGTACTGAAGGTATTTTGCTTGACCCTGTTTACTCAGGTAAAGGCTTTGCAGGCTTAGTCGGTCTTATACGTCAAGGTCATTTCACTAAAGATGACAAAGTGATTTTCCTTCACACAGGTGGTTCTGTAGGTCTATTCGGCTACCGCTCTACATTCTCTGAAAAAGATGCATACCGTTTGTAAGATGACTAATTTTTCAGAACTTCCAACACTCGGAATTTTAGGAGGCATGGGACCAGGTGCTGCGGTTGATTTTCAACAGCGCCTGCTCGATGCAAGCCCTTCAAGTAAAGATCAGGAACATATTCCAACCATTGTATGGAATCACGGTGGAATTCCTGATAGACAACTTGCCCTTAAAAACCAAGGGGAAAGTCCCTTACATGCAATGTTACATGGCTTAAAAATTCTAGAATACAGTGGCGTTTCTAAAGTGGCTATTCCATGTAATACAGCGCATTTTTGGCATGCAAATTTACAGCAACACAGCTCGATTGAAATTTTAAATATGGTTGACGTTACCGTACAGCAGATTTTTAACCTCCATAAAACGGGCGATAAAGTTGGTATTTTAGCCACTAAAGGTGCACTTTCAACTGAGCTATATCAACGTGAACTTAGCAAATATGACATTCCTTTTGTCATCAACTCTGATCAAGAGATTGAAGAAGAATTTATGCCTGCTGTCTATGCGGTAAAACGCAATAAAATAGAAAAAGCAGGTGTAGTTTTTCAAGATTTAAGTCAGCGTTTAATTGACTCAGGTGCAGCTTCGATTATTTTAGCTTGTACAGAAATTCCTTTGGGCTTACATGCAATTCAATCGCCAATTTTAGATGTGAGTTTTGATACGACACAAATTTTGGCGAATGCCTGTGTTAACTGGTATTACTCTCAATAAATAGATCTCTTTTCATAATATTGTATGTTAATAAAATGAAAATTTTTCTTGGTAAACCGCTTTGTTGCATAAGGATTTTAAAGGTAAAGCTTACCCACATTGCTCAAATTTAAGTGGCAACTCGGGTATGAGGTCGGCCTAATTCTGTAGATTTATTTAATGTGGCTATACGTGCAGGGATTTCATTGACCTGACTGTCAAAATTCCTTGCACTGAGTTTATCGCCTAATAATTTGATGCAATGCATCTTAGTTTCAACCAAACTGCGCCAATGATAGCCAGACTACTTTTTCCAAAACGTTCCTCCTAGACATTTGACTGTTTTCAATAATTCATTTTTCTCTAAAGCTCCCAATTTCTTATTTTTCTATGGCCTTGCATTTTTTCTTGGAGAAATTACGGCATGTGCATCACGATCTAAAATGACTTGTCTACAGTACTTAGTATCATAAGCACCGTCGGTATAGACCGAATCAAATCGTTCATCTAACGGAATTTGAGCAAGTAAATCACCGAGTACTTGCGAATCACTCACATTATTTGTCGTGAGTTGTGCACGTATTTGAAGGGTTTCAGCATCGATCCCAATATGAAGTTTACGCCATTGGCGACGATATTCAGCCCCATGTTTCTTGCGTTTCCATTCACCTTCACCTAGAAACTTCATGCCTGTAGAGTCCATGAGTAGATGGAGCCCATCGCTACTTTTTTGGTATCTGATTGCAATATCAATATGCTTTTGTCTTCTACAAAGCGTACTGTACGAATATCGCTGATATTCGGAGCTGTCCAATTTAATCCGCAAAGTTTAATCAGACTTTGCACAAAGCCAGTGACCATACGTAAAGACAGACGGAATAGAGATTTGATCATTAAACAGCACTGAATAGCTGCATCAGAATAGGTTTGATTTCTTCCGTGTTTACCCTGTTGTTGAGCATACCATTGAGTAGAGGGATCAAACCAAATGGAAATATTTCCACGATTTATTAGAGCACGGTTATATGAGGACCAATTTGTTGTACGATAGTTTTTTGGAGCAGGCTTATTCATTTTGAAATGATATTACTAAATAAGCGTCTAAGGCTAGGTTTGTGCAACAAAGCCCTTCTTGGATTTGAATTTGGGTACTTAATTGTAGCACACGTGAATCCAATACAAAATGCAACATCATAACATTACAAATTGTTCGCCTTAATGCTCATTTTTTCAATTTATATTTCTGTTTTGGACTCTTTGGTTTATCAGGGAGCGTTCTTTCCAGTAAACCCGCCTCCAATGCAGGATTTAAATAGTTTTTTTGGAATGTTGCACGGTGTGATAAATTTAATAACGACATAAGTTCACTCAAGCTATATTCCTTATGCTCCATCTTTTCAATGAGACGCTTAACTTGATCGCTAGCTTGTACGGTATCTTGATCGCTAACTTGCTCGGTGTCTTGATCGCTTGAACTAGATGCTACGATAGCATCTAGAATCATTTGCAAAATAAACTCTATAAATGGTGCAGAGTCAGCACGATCTGTACTTGCCCGAAGGGCATCATAGTACGCTTTTTGGTTTTGATAGATTAAGCTCTCAACAGGAATATTTAGGAAAATAGGATTCCATTGACTCAAAATTAAAGTTTGCCATAAACGCCCCATACGCCCATTGCCATCTGCAAATGGATGTATGAACTCAAATTCATAATGAAAAATTGAGCTTTTAATCAAAGGGTGTTCATTCCCTTCAGCCAACCAATGTAATAAATCACCCATTAAACGATTAACTTGATTTGCAGGTGGAGCCATATGTACAACTCGATCACCTGACATCACACCTACACCACCATGGCGATACTGCCCTACCTCATCAATTAAGCCTGCCATTAAGGTTTGATGTGCTTGGAGTAAATCATGCTTAAACTCAGGATGCCAATTGTGAATTTCTTCATATGCTTTTAGTGCATTACGTACTTCTTGTACTTCTTTAGGCGGAGCAATTACAGGCTTACCATTTAGAATAGCGGTGATTTGTTCCGTACTAAGGGTATTTCCCTCAATCGCCAAAGAGCCTTGAATGGTTTGAATACGATTTGCTTTACGCAACTTCAGACTGTCTTCAATCTGAATTAATGCAGTCAAACGCCCTATTGATTCACTGATCTGTGATACCAAGTGAATAATTTTTGAAGTAATGGTATAAGGCGGTTGATATCGCATTAGATCCCTAAATAGCGTATAAAGTTTTGTTTAATTAAACTCTAAAAATACAAATTTTCAAAGTCGTGATGAATACACCGAGATTTTATATTTGTTTACCCTTATAGATGACCTTAAATATAGGCTAGATCAACGCAGACCTTTGTCAAGCTTTACATCAAGTAATATTGAAGAAGATCTTTTTCTACGCTTGATCTATAACTCGAATGCCATCTCAGGCAATAAACTCAGTCTACTTGAAACTAAAGTAGTTTTAGAGGGAATTGCTGTAGGGGGTAAAACCCTAGAGGATCATTTACATGTAATTAATCAAAAAAAAGCGATTAATTACATTCGAAGCATCATTCGTAAAAAAGAAAACTTTTCAACAGAACAAATTTTTAACATTCATCTAATCACTTCAAATAATCTCAACGATTTATACTATCAGAGTACTCTGTCTGACTATACATCTTTAAGTAACAAACTTGCACCGCTATTCGATTGGTACAACACAGAAGCACATAAACGTCATCCTGTTGAACGTGCAGCTAAAGTGCATGCAGATTTTGTTGGTATTCATCCATTTATTGATGGCAATGGATGTACATCGCGTCTCTTGATGAACCTTGAATTACTTAAAGCTGGTTATCCACCCTGTGTTATCACAGTTGAAAATAGGTTGGCTTATTATGAGGCTTTGGATCAATGGATGGCTTATGGAAAAACTGAAGCCTTTATTCAATTGGTTTCCGAGGCTGTACTAGAGGGATTTAAACCATATCGAGTTGTATTGAGTATATAAGATCAACTGTTTTTTCAGCATACATCAGATTTCGACCTTGCTTGCCTTCTGATTGTGCATACCATTGAGTCTTTGGATCAAACCAAATGGAAATATTACCTCGATTAATAAGAGCATGATTATAGGAAGACCTGTTAGTTGAGCCATAGATTTTAGGAGTAGGCTTATTCATTCTAAAATTATATTGCTGAATAAACCTTCTAAGCTAGGTTTGTGTAACAAAGCCTAATCAAAGTAGAAGTCAAAAAGGTCTGAATTTTAAGACACCGAATCAAATAGCAGATGACTTTTATCAGTTAGCTGCTTAGAAGCTCCTAAGTGAAAACCTCCTGTTATTAGCACACATAAACATTTTTATTGGTGAGAATATAGACACTTTAAATGGGTTATAACACTAAATTTAGACAATAAAAAGCCAGATATTCTGTCTGGCTTTTTCGTATAGGGTATATAGGTATAATGACAGCCATACCTCATATTCTAGTGCGTAAATTTACTATTGATATTTTTAGCAACAGAAGCCTTTAATTTTGTATAGCTTATTTGTTCCCAAGAAAAAAGAACGGCCATCTAAATTGATATGAAATTTCTCTCCCGATTCGATTTGAACCTGTTTCGATACTTCTACAAGAATTTTACCTAAAACTGTACTTTGTTCTTTTTCAAAAGGAATAATATTAATTCGAATGGTATCTCCATTCACTGCTTTTGCCGTAGTCCAACCATTAGACATATTCATTTTCATTCACTCATATTTGAGCTCATGTAAAAGTAGAAATAATATAAATATTTAAAAATCAGAGAGGATCTATACTGATATCAAAGAGGCATATGCCTACAATTCAAATTACAATTTTACATTAGCATTAATTTTTTAAAATAATTAAAAAAAGTCCACGGATAGCTGTGGACTTAGTCGATCGGTATGGTGCGAATTCATACTCTGCGTTAACTGTTTAGGACGAATCAACTATTAAAATATTTGATTCTAGAGAATACGCAATTCCGTTAACAACCTAAACACTTCCGTACCGCTCACGGATTCGATCTAGTGTAGATTAACAGCTTTTAAGATACATTAAACATTTGTTTTTGATATATTTTAAATTAGTTTAAAGATTTTACCAGAATCTATACTATGGAAATGTAAATCAAAACTAGGTTTGATTTCTTCATCATTTACAGTAATAAACTTAATATTTTCTTTAGACTTTGTTGCCTCTGTTATCTGGTGATGAAAAGTACCCTTTACAGAATACTTCTTATTAAATTGATCTTTAACTTCAACCAAAAAGGTATTCATTAGATAGCAACAATATTGCTAGCTTGCATGCCTTTTTGGCCTTGCTGCATATTAAACTCTACACGTTGACCTTCAGCTAAATTTTTGAAACCTGTTGCGCGAATCTCACTGAAATGTGCGAATACATCTTGGCCACTATCTGCAGCAATAAAACCAAAACCTTTAGTTTCGTTAAACCACTTTACAGTACCAGTTGTTAAATTAGACATAGTTTATTTCCTATATTATGTAATTAATAATTAGAAAATAATTTTGAAGCTAGACTTTGTAATAAAATGAAAGATTTGATTTAGATCTAAACAAAATAAAATTAGTAAACAATAAAATTATAATTCTAGGGTGAGTATAACAGATATTATTTAAATTAATATCAATTAAATAAAAAAGCCTAATCTGTATGTGTAGATTAGGCTGTAAACTCTGAATCTATTAGTGGTAGCGGGAGCTGGATTTGAACCAACGACCTTCGGGTTATGAGCCCGACGAGCTACCAGACTGCTCCATCCCGCATCAATGTATGTTGTTATACGCTTGCTTAAGCTATATAGCAAACTTTATTAAAAATAAGTTGATTTATTAAATAAATCGATTAATAAAGTAGCAAATTAATATTAAATGCACTGTTACCCACAGATATTGTGGATGTTTTTAACACATGGTTTATTGATAATTAACAGTAAAGCTTGATTTTGATTAAACTTTAATCATTGTTTCTGTTTGATTAAATATCCTTAGATTTTTAGAGAGCGACTTTCTTTAATTTTATTAAGAGCCTCTTCATGTGGAATATTGTAAAGATCATACAGTTTAGGATTGGCTTTAAAGCGTTTATAACTCCAATGATAATGTGCAGGATGGCGTTTAATAAGACTTTCTAGTTTTTGATGAATAATGGTAGTGCCATTATTAGCTGAATTTGTATATATGGCTTCATTTATCGTTTCGATATGTATATCAAATCCCCCCTCTTTGTTACGCATTGCATATAAAAACAATGCTTTGGCTTTTGTTTTTTGAATAAGCTTTGAACTAAGATTACTAGATGAAAGTGGTATGCCAAAATAAGGAATCAAAGTACTTAGATGGTGTGGACTATGATCTGGAAGAATTATAGTTGCACCATTATTTTTTAAAGCTTTAAAAATTTGTCGAACACCATTTTCATCTGTTGGAACTAAGTTTGCAGGTTCTCTGCTACGTGCTTGACGTAAAAAATGATCTGCTGTTTGATTTTTTACAGGTTGATACATGATTGTTAATTCAGTAAATTGAGAAATATAAGTGGTTAGAATTTCCCAAGTACCAAAGTGAGGTAGAAGAAGTACAAGCCCTTGTTTCTTTTTTAAAGCTTGTATTAGCAAGTTTTCTCCATATATATTTGAAATACGAGCTAGGTTTTTTTTAGAGTTGGCTCCCCAAATACTAAAAAACTCAAAATAAGAAGTTATTTCATTATGAATAGCTTTCTGAATAATTTTTTCACGTTCTGTTTTACTTAGTTCAGGAAAAGCAATATTTACATTTAATCTAATGGTTTGTGATGTTTTACTTATTTTTAATAAGTTAACTAATCTTGCTAAAAAATTAGAAAAAATACGTAAAACATAGATTGATTGGCTACTTATAAAAATTAATAAATAATAAAAAAGGCTTTTGCTTGGTGAGATTTTCATAAAAACCCATGTATATTTGTTATATAAATGATGACATATATGTCAGTCAGTTGTACATATGGCTCTACCTGCAAATCAGGTCAATCGTTTAATGAACGATTTATTGCATTGGTTGGCTGCTGATTACGAACACCCTTTGATTAAAAGTTCAATTTTTCATTATGAATTTGAGTTCATACATACATTTGCTGATGGAAATGGACGTATGGAGTGTTTATGGCAAACTTTGATTTTGAGTCAATGGAATCCTATTTTTCTGAATATTCCTATTGAAAGCTTAATCTACCAAAATTAAAAAGCGTACTATGATGCACTTCAAGCAAGCACAGACCGTACTGATTCTGCACCATTTATCGAATTTATTTTACAAATGATTCTAGATGCTATTGTGGCATCTAGTGCAAGCGACCAAGACACCGCTCAAGTTAGCGATTCAGTTAAGCGTCTTTTGAAAAGATGGAGCATAAAGAATATAGCTTGAGTGAACTCATGTCGTTATTAGATTTATCACACCGTGCAACATTTCAAAAAAATTATTTAAATCCCGCATTGGAAGCTGGTTTACTTGAACGGACTCTCCCTGATAAACCAAAGAGTCCAAAACAGAAATATAAATTGAAAAAATGAGCATTACGGTGAATAAAATATAATGTTATAATATTGCATTTTATATTTGATTCATGCGTGTTAAAAACAGTACCCAAGTTCAAATCCTAACGTTGGATGGCTGGCTTTGTTGCACAAAGACTTAAAAGACAGCACTCTGCTCATTTGAACAGAACTCAGGTGACAATTGGGTATGAGAGGACAACCTAATTCTGTAAATCTATTCAATACAGCTATGCGTGCATGAATCTCACTTGCCTGACTAGGAAAACTCCTTGCTATTAATTTATCGCCTAATAATTTGATGCAATGCATCTTAGTTTCAACCAAACTTCGACGATGATAACCAGACCATTTTTCCAAAACGTTCTTCCTAAACGTTTCACTGTTTTTAGTAATTCATTCCGCTCTATAGACCTTACTTGTTGATCTTTCCATGGTTTTGCATTTTTTCTTGGCGGAATGATCGCATGTGCATCTCGATCTAAAATGACTTGTTTACAGTACTTCGTATCATAAGCACCGTCGGTATAGACCGAATCAATTCGTTCATCTAACGGAATTTGAGCAAGTAAATCACCGAGTACTTGCGAATCACTCACATTATTTGTCGTGAGTTGTGCACGTATTTGAAGGGTTTCAGCATCGATCCCAATATGAAGCTTACGCCATTGACGACGATATTCAGGTCCATATTTCTTACGTTTCCATTCACCTTCATCTAGAAACTTCAAGCCAGTTGAGTCTACGAGTAGATGTAATCCATCACTATTTTTTTGATAGCTAATCGCGATATCAATATGTTTTTGTCTTCGACAAAGCCTACTGTACGAATATCGCTGATATTCGGAGTTGTCCAATTTAATCCACACAGTTTAATTAGACTTTGAACAAAACCTGTGACCATACGTAAAGAGAGTCTGAATAAAGATTTAATCATTAAACAGCATTGAATAGCAGTATCAGAGTAAGTTTGATTTCGACCTTGCTTGCCTTGTGGTTGTACATACCATTGATTGTTTGGATCAAACCAAATGGAAATATTACCTCGGTTAATGAGGGCACGATTATAGGAAGACCTGTTAGTTGAGCCATAGATTTTAGGAGTAGGTTTATTCATATTGAAATTATATGGCTAAATAAACCTTCTAGGCTTGGCTTGTGCAATAAAGCCTTCAATTTCTCATCTATAACTTCTATTTTCACATTCTTTTCACGGCATGCTGCCTAAAGTATAAACATAATCTTAATACGGACAGTAATCATGAGACTTGTAAAAACAATAATGGCAACAGCCTTATTCTTACCGCTCTTATTTTTAGCAGGATGTCAAAGTATTCCGAGTTACTCATCTGAGTATGCAAAAGCTAGAGCCAATATCCAAGGTGTAATGTTAAATGAAGCAAGCACATTAAATATAGGCACCCAATTTACTTCGACTTTTAATACTCTGGGTACGCCAGAATTTGTAGAAAAAGCCAGTCGTTTGTATTCAGAGCAACTCTTTATCAATGATACTTTGTCACAATTTTCATCGCGTAGTGACTTAGTTGAGCACTTCAAAGGCATGAATAAACGCGTTAGTAATGTAACGGTTAAGCTTCTTAACACTTCATATTATCAAGATTCAGCATACGTACATTGGTCTATGGTGTATGACTTCAATTTTTTTGGTACAACTCGCACTATGGCATCTCATGGTATTAGTGAAATGAAAATTAATGAAAATAATAAAATTATTTTCCAGCAAGATTTCTGGGATCCAGCTGATGGCTTATACCGTTCATTACCGTATGTAGGAGGTACTTACTCATGGCTACTCCCTTTCAAAAAATCACCTTAATTTCTAGCATACTGATAGCCTCCGCTATCAGTATGCCTAGCTTTGCAAAAACTGAAAAACAGTGTGGTAATGGTGAATTACTTGTGAGTAAAAAAATTGTAGGTACAGCAACTTACGCAGCTGAAAATTGCAATAAGCCTTGGTTAGGACAAAATATTCAGATGGAATTTAACTATACTGAAAATATTCCTGAATGGGCTTTTAAGCGTGCTGCAACGCATTTTCTGAAAAAAAATATGAATAACTTAAAAGATGATTCAGTACTTCACCAAGTTACGGCACTTTATCGTCCAGTAAAAAAAGGTGATGTATATAAATTATCTTACGTTCATACAAATCAAACATTAATATTATCTTTAAATAATCGTGTTTTGGGTAAAATTAAAGATCAACAAATCCAACAATATTTCGTAATTTGGCTCGGCAAAGCGCCATTTAGTGCTAAATTAAAACAACAATTGTTAAATTAAGTGCAGAAGCAAAATTTATGTCAAAGCATTTTATTCTTATGGTCGAAGATCATCACGAATTAGCATCTACATTATGTGAATTTTTAGAAGAACATGATTTTGTGGTCGATCATGCACGTAATTTAGATGCAGCACGTAATTTACTAAAACAACGTCCCTATCACATGCTCCTTCTAGACATTAACCTACCTGATGGTTCTGGCTATGATTTGTGTGAATGGTTGCGTAATCAAGAAAGTATGGATATTCCTGTATTAATGCTCACAGCACGTGACACTTTAGATGACAAACTGAAAGGTTTTAAATCTGGTACAGATGATTACTTAGTTAAGCCTTTTGACTTTAATGAATTAGTGATGCGTGTTAAAGCTTTAATTAAACGCTCATTAGGTGAAGTTTCAAATCGTGAACTTAGAATTTCAGATTTAATTTTAGACCCTGCGCGCCAATATGTAAATCGAGCTGGGCAAGTGATTGAGTTGCCACCTATTCAGTTCAAATTGCTTAAACTTCTTGTACGAAATGCACCAAATATCTTAACTAAACAAGAAATAATGATGGAACTTTGGGGCGATGAAGAACCTGAAAGTGATGCTTTACGAAGTCATATTTATAACCTTCGTAAAATGATTGATAAACCTTTTGAGCAAAAACTAATTCAGACAGTTTCAGGTGTTGGACTAAAAATTTCTACAGAAACTTAAATCTATAGCTGATTAAAACTGTAGATCACTTCAAATACTATCTTCTATTGATTCAAATACACAACCACAATTAAACCTGTGGTGTTTTCTAAATCTAAATCATGATGTGTATGTAAATAATATTGACGATCAAACAATTCAACACGCCAGCCTAATTGTTTACAAAGCTTTTGCACCAACTGTAAACCAATTCCATGACCTTTAACCTCTAATTGCAATTGAAGTCCAGACAACTCCTGCACTTTTGCATCATTTGGTAATGGAATACCAATGCCATTATCTGCAATAAGAACTTTATTCTTTTGTAAAATAAGGTCTATTTGTGAACCTTGAGAATAATTTAAGGCATTACGCAAAATATTTCCAAACACCATTTTGCTCATAGATGGATAAATTTTACGTAGCTTTTCATCTTCATCAATTTTCAAATTAATTTTAATGCCTTTTAGCTGACTTGAAGAATTTAAATCTTGAACTAGGTCATTTAAAAAGTCTGAAAGTCTTGCTTCTTCAGCCACCAATGTATTTGTTGTATTTCGTGCAATTGCTAAAAGTGTATCTACCAACAATTGCATATCTTCAATTGTATTATGCAACCGTGTAAACGATTTGCTTTCGCCATAACGCGTCTGACACAACTGCACATTACCTTTTAAAATTGTCAGTGGTGTTCTTAGCTCGTGACTTACATCTCCCGTAAATTCACGTTCACGGTTAATAAACTCACTTAAAACTTGATGATATTTTTCCAAAGCTTGTTTTAAATATTCAGCTTCCATATTGGAATCTGTACTAATGCCTTGAAATGGAGATGCTTCTTTATTTTGATGTTCCCAATCAATATTATCTAAAGCATTGGCTAAACGTGTAATTGGAGAAAAATAGCGTCTTGCTCTACGGTTCCACCACCAAAGCAAGCTATATAAAACAAATAAGCTAACCATAAGTGGTGCAAGACCAAATAACCAAACAAGCTTATTAACGTTGCTTTCACCAAAGACTAAAAAAACATGCTGACCATTACGCTCTCCATACACAGTCATACGGTCTTTACCATCAATAAAATAACGACTTACACCATAATTTAAATGCATGTTTTGAAACTTAGCGGGTACGTCTTTTTCCCAACGATACCCGTATAAGTTTTTCGTATCGGGTAAATCTGCATTCGGATTCCGCTCCAAACGCTCCCAATAATGCGCCATTTCCTGTTCTAAGGCAGTTTTTAGCAATGTTCCTTTAATCACCCACGCACTACACGCAATACCAATCACAACTGAAAGTGCAATAAATCCTATTTGTAACCAGTAATATCTATTAAAAACCTCACCTAAGGGATGAGCACGTTTTTTGCGAAATAGCTTCAACATAAACTCATCTCTCCATTGATTTTTAATAAAAATATTTAATGATTATACCGCTTTATTCTTAAACAAGAAGTGACCAATTACCCATTCGCGACCTTGATCTAAACCGAATAATTCAGCACATGCCATAAAGAAAATACGCCAACGCTGCCACCAAGCTTGAGCATCTTTACCGTAAGTCTTTTCAAATAGCGGTTTAAGACTTTGTTCTTGCTTATCCATATTATCTAACCAAGCATTTGCTGTTCGCTCATATGCCTGACCTGACCATTGCCAGTGCTGTTCAAGCTGTAAATGATTTTGAAAATGCAAGAAGGTAGATGTTGATGGCATTAGACCTCCACTAAAGAAGTACTTAGACATCCAATCATATTCATTTTTAATTTCAAATGGATAATGTAAAAAACGATGACAGAAAATATGACACCAAAGTAAACCATCGGGTTTTAGCCAAGTGCTAATCTTTTCAAATAACTTTTGATAATTACGCACATGCTCAAACATTTCAACCGATACAACACGATCAAAAGATGCTTTTTCAAGTTCTAAAACATTTACATCGCAAGTAATTACCATCAAATTATTAAAGTTCTTCAGGCGTGCCTGTTCTTGAATATGAGTACGCTGTGTTGAAGAGTTTGAAACGACGGTGATCTTCGCATTAGGATAATGCTCCGCCATCCATAAACTGAGCGAACCCCATCCACAACCAATTTCTAAAATCGCTTGTCCATCTTGTAATTGTGCACGTTCACAATACGTTGCTAAAGCAAACTCTTCTGCTTCATCTAAGGTCGTAGATGCCTTATTAAATAAACTTGCGCTATATTTTAAACGCTTACCCAGAACTGCTTGGAAAAATTCAGTTGGCAATTCGTAGTGCTGTTCATTGGCTTTATCTGTTTCTATGGCAATTTCACTGCTTTCAAGCATGTGTAAAACTTCCATATATCGCTTTGCAGCCAGTTCAGGATCATAACGACCTTCTTGAGTAAGACGCTTTTTACTTAATGTACGAATTGCAGCACGAATTGCTTGATCTGGAATTTTTCCACTTTCAATTAGCTTTAAAATTTGTTGAATCATAAAATCCATTTGTTTACCTACTCTTTGGGTTGCCACGGAATAAAAATAGAAGTGCGTCTTTGATAATCTTTGTAATTGTCACCACGATGTTTCAAGGCTTGTTGTTCACTAAATGGAATGCCTGTCAAATAATATAAAAACAACAACATTAGAATTGGATAGATCCAAAGACTATATACACCAGCCGCTAAACCAATAACTGGATAAGCAAACCAATGTAACCATTCAAAAAAATAATTAGGATGACGCGAATAATGCCATAATCCTTGATCCATTGTTTTCGCTTTATTTTCAGGATTTTGTTTAAAGCGATACAATTGTTCATCTGCCAAACTTTCACCCCAAAATGCCACCGACATAATGATTGCAGCAATTACAAGGTAAATTGTGGTTGATGAATTCCACTGCTCTATTGGTATATTTAACAATGCCAACATTGGATAAGAAAAAAGAACAATTAGCCCTGCTTGGAATAAAAAGAAAGCTAAAAAACCAAGATGTTGATATTTACCCATTGCACGGCGCATGTTGGCATAACGGGTGTCTTCTTCAGCTTCATAAAAATAACGACGTAATAAATGCCAAGCTAATCGAAGAAACCATATTCCGCTTGCAACAGCTAAAAATACTCGAACAATAAGCGGTGCTGTTTCAAATATTAGCGATGCTAAAATTACATTAAGTGCAATACCAAATGCCCAAATTACATCAACTAAACCTGCACGTTTGTTATAGCTCACCCATAACCAAGCACAAAGCATCAGAAAAATATTGAGCCATATAAAATTAATGAACATGCGCTACTCCCGATTCATCTGATTTAGCCAATGCATTAATAAGAACTTGCCTCAAACAGCAAGTGAACATCACTAATCACACCTTCTTTAAAACCACCTTCGCAGTAACACAGGTAAAAATCCCACATGCGAATAAAGTCTTCATCAAAACCGAGAGCTAAAACTTGTTCACGTTGTGCAAGGAATGCATCACGCCAATAATGCAATGTTTGTGCATAACTTTGACCAATATCTTCTAAATGTTTTAAACGTAATTTTTGTTCAGATGCTGCTTGAGTCATCATGCTAATGCATGGAATAAAACTACCTGGAAAAATATAACGCTTAATATAATCAATGGTTTTTAGCGCTTTTTCATAACGGGCATCTTCAATGGTAATAGCTTGAATAAGTGCAAGACCATTTGGTTTGAGCAGTTGACGACACTGTTTGAAATAGATTGATAAATACTGTTCTCCAACGGCTTCAATCATTTCAATTGAAACTAGTTTGTCGTATTTACCTTCTAACAAACGATAATCTTTAAGCTGAATTTCAACACGATGTGAAAGACCTGCTTCTTCTACACGTTTAACAGCTTCGTCGTATTGTGCTTGCGAAATTGTAATAGTCGTCACTTTGCAGCCATAATGCTGTGCCGCATAAATTGCAAAGCCGCCCCAACCACTACCAATTTCAACTAAATGATCGAGTGGTTTTAGTTGAAGTTTCTGACAAATAAGTTCTTTTTTATAATCTGAAGCCTGCTCTAAAGTCATCTCTGGATCTTTAAAAACAGCGCTTGAATACATCATGCTTGGATCTAAAAATAATTTGAAAAATTCATTACTTAAATCATAATGATCTGCGATATTTTTACGACTTCCCTCAATTGAGTTTTTACGACTGCTGTACCAAGCCTTCAAAAACAATTGGCTTGCTTTAGAAAATACATTTTGATTCATTCGATCAAGCACATCTCTATTGCGTGCCAAAATCTGAACCACTTCAACTAAGTTTTCGCTTGTCCAATATCCCGAAATAAAACCTTCTGTTGCACCTAACACACCATTACGAAACAACAATTCAATCAATTTTTTATCGTGAACATGAATAACAGCCTTTAAATCACTTTGTTCACCAACCTTGCCATTCCAAACCCCTTTAAATATGATTTGACCATGACGTAATTTAAGTAAATGACGTAAAACAACTGGTAGTGAATCTGATTCACTCATAACAAGTGTCTTCATAGTTTAATCTTTCCATTGTCTTTTTTAGGGTGCCGATAAAAAGGAATTTTCTTCTTCCATAAACGAAAGGCATTTGTATAAATTCCTATCACCATTTTGAATGGCTCCAGCACACTTGAAATAGCATAATGCGTCTGTTGTGAAGGAAGTGTGATGGGCTGTAATGAAAACTGCATGGTTGCGTCAAACTGTAAAACACCCGTTTGAAACAACTGCATATGAATGATGGTCTGCTCTTCAGAAAAGCTAAATTGCCAGCGGTAATCTAAATCCATCGGCATAAATGGTGAAACATGAAACTCTTTTTTAAATTCGAATTGATGACTTTGATATGAGGAATTCTGCACTGCATTTTCACGACAGTCATGAATATAAACTTTGCGTTCATTCCAAGGTGTATTGGTAATTTCACTTAATACAAAGCAAGGTGTTTTGGCATTATCAAAGACCACATAAAACACAACAGAATTAAAGCGAAAACCGAGTGTTCGAGGTAACGCTACAACTCGAATTTCCATATCTGGCTTAACAATAAAATCATTGTTTTTAAGTAAAATTCGTTGAACTTTCTGACGAATATTCCCCGATTCAATATTTAAAAAATCATGTTCATTTATGGTCAAAACATTCCATCGCTTTATTGACCATAACCATGATTTTTGACTAAATTCCTCAATTTTATCTGGGTCAAAGCATAGATATTTGAGCTGCGCAGAAAACTCATGTGACTTTGGCAAATAACGTCTATGCCGAATATGACTTTGTGCAATTGCCAGACTATATCTATGCATGTGATGCTACTACTTGTGTAGTTTTAAGAATGTCATCTACCACCCAAGAAGCACTACGTGCACCATCTTCATGAAAACCCCAACCCCAATATGCACCACAAAATGAACTTCGATTTTGCCCATTAATTTCCATCCAACGTGACTGAGCATCAATAGCTTTTGCATCAAATACAGGATGTCGATAATGTCTTTCTACAAAAATATATTTCGTATCTATATCGAAGTTTGGGTTTAGCGTTGAGAAGATTTGTGTTTTGCACTTTAAATTCTGCAACTTATTCATCCAATAACTAAAACCGTAATGGATATTCGAGTTTTGGAATGGCGTTTGCTCTGACGACTTACTTTGAGTCACATGAACATGCCAACTTGCCCACTGTCGCTTCGATTTCGGCATAATATTCGTATCACAATGCACAACCATGCGATTATTCTGATATTTGAAATGCCTAAGCACATCTTGTTCTAGTTCTGTCGCATCTTGCATTAAAGCAAGCGTGTCATCTGCATGACTGGCAAAAACAACCCAATCAAATTGTTCCGTTGCATCATCTGTTTGTATTAACACTTCATCTTTTAAACGTGTAACAGAAGTCACACCAACTTGTTTAAATTGAATATTTTTACATTGTGCTTGTATTGCACGAACATAGGTCGCAGAACCACCTTTCACAGTTTGCCATAATGGTCGATCTTTAAGTTGAAGCATTCTATGGTGCTGAAAAAAGCTCACAACAAATTTATATGGAATTTCTCCTGCTTGCTCTGGCGGGCAAGACCAAAGCGCACCACACATTGGATACAGATGTTCTTGACGAAATGCTTCGCTATAAGCATTTTTATTTAAATATTCTTCAATGCTTAAATCTGCATCGCAACTACTTAAATCAAGGTCTTTATTCGCTGCATAAAATTTAAATAAATCCGACAGCATATTGCGGAAATTGGCATTGAGAAAATTTTGTGGACGACACAATAAAGAAAACTTTTTTGAAGGATTATATTGCAAACCCGTCACTTGATTATTTACAGAAAATCCCATATTACTGCTTTGGGCTTCTACGCCAAGCTCCGCAATCATTTGGCTAAACAGCGGATAATTATGATCATTAAAAACAATAAATCCGCTATCTACGGAAACTTTTTCACCGTTAATATTGAGTTTATGCGTATCTGTATGCCCACCAAAATATGAGTTTTTTTCAAACACCGTGACTTTATGAGTTTTGCTTAATTTCAAAGCGGCATACAATCCAGAAATTCCTGAACCAATAATGGCAATTTTCATCATACTTCCCCAGATTCATTGTTTTTGATGCTTGTCGTGTCTTTGTTAAGTATTCTCTTTTGAGAAATCTTACTTACTTCGTAAATTCGTACAGGAATTGGTTTCATTCCCCAAACTAGACCAAACCAAGACATAATTTTTAAAATGTAATAAGTCACATCAATTTGCCACCAATAAAAACCTTGGCGTGTACTTCCAGCATAAAAATGATGATTGTTATGCCAACCTTCACCTAAAGTAATAATGGATAAAAATAAATTGTTTCTGCTCTGATCTTGAGTATCAAAATCACGGCGACCATAAAGATGTGCCAAAGAATTAATACATAAAGTTGCATGAATTAGCAAAACTGTAGATACAACAAAACCCCAAACCAGAAGTTGTAAGCCCGATGTTCCAAGATGAGGATGTGCAATAGCCAACCACTCACCCAATAGATAAATTGAGCCCGCAGTCAGTAACACCACAAGCATACTAAACCGATCTAGCCAAATAAGTTCTGGATATTTCAACCAATCTTTAATTACTTCTTTACGCGTGGCAAAGTTATAGTCATTTAAGAACCACCCCACATGGCTGTACCAAAAACCATATGTCGATGAGTGTGGATCCTGCTCTGTGTCTGTAAAACGATGATGATAGCGATGATGTGCTGCCCACCACAAAGGTCCACGCTGTGCGCTCATTGTTCCAATTAAGACAAATATAAATTGAATAACTCGAGAAGTTTGAAATGTTTTATGCGATAAATATCGGTGGAAAAATGCAGTAATTGAAAACATGCGAATGATGTAAAACGCTAGCATAAAACACAGCGCAAACCACGACACACCCACCCAAAACACAGCCAAACAAGCTAAATGCAGTAAAATAAATGGAATAATTCGAACCCATTGAATTTTTGCATTTCCAGCTGAAATGGTTTGTATAGATGTAGGCATCGACCAACTATCTATCCATCGCATCAGACTATTCAACATGAATCATTCCTAGTTCAAATTGTTGTGTTCATTTTCATAAGTTTAGTGATGAAAAGATGAATTTTATGTGAAGCGAAAGTCTGAAATAAAAAAACCGAACTAAAAAAACATGAGTTCGGCCTATAAAAGAGAAAATTATACAAATTAAGGTTGTTGTGGAGTTTTAATCAATTTCTCAACATCATAACCATATTGCTTTGCAGTATTTAAATAAGACTGATATGTCACATCATCAATTTGAGCATCACGCGACAAAATCCATAAATATTTATCGCTTGGTCCACCTACAAGTGCAACTTTATATTCAGGGTCTATACGAAGAACCCAGTAATGACCTTTCGTAAATGGCATCCATCTTAAGCCTTTAGGTAAAAAACTCACTTTCAGTTTGCTATTCCCTTCATTTTGAGAATAAGCCACACCTTCCGAGTTAATTTTTCCACCATCTTTAGTACTACAACTGTTTAATACAGTCATAGTTTTGTCAGGATTAACTGTATATTGTGCTTTGGTGTTTGCAACACATTTACGTTGAAAATACATAGGTAAATGGGCAATTTCATGCCATTGACCTGCATAACGCTGAATATCAACTTTGTTTACTGCTTGGGGCGCACTTGTTTCTGCTTGAGCAGCAGTTGATAGACTTAAGCTAATCCCTAATGCTGTACCCGCAATTACCTTTGATAGAATATTCATTTTAAAGCCTTCTTTAATTATGTATCTAAGATAACGTAGGTAGATGTGAACAAAACGTGAAGATTACATAATTTGATTCAGTAGTATTGGATTAGAAATACGCTAGGCTGACTTCTCGCTTAAAATCACCTTATGCATCATTTACAACTGTTATTCCATACGTCGCTGACTAAATAATAAAATCTGAATACTGTATTCAATGAATTGAACAACTTTAAAGTAAGCAATATCCACCTTCCATCATCAGTATCATCTCAGTTGGGTTAACAAGTGATAAATGATGAAGCAATAACGTCTATCAAAAAATATCTGAATGAGCTACTTTCGCACATTGAGCTGTTGAAACAAATGGCTATGCTGCTGCAAGGAAGTGGGATATTTTCCTTAACGATGTAATAACCAAACTCAACAACACTTAAAATCAAATATTTAAAACCGTTTATACTGTCTTGAGCAATAAGCCCGAATTACATCTGGCGAACGTAACTGCAAATGTTTAGTTTTACGTCCAGCAACCCTTTTACGCCATATTATAAAACTCGACGTTTTCAAGTTTTTCCGCATTAAGCTGATTACTGTCGTTTCATTTAAACCATATTCACGGTGGATGGCTTCAAAAGGGGTTCTATCTTCCCAAGCCATTTCTATAATTCTTGATAAGTCTTGTTCAGAAAATTGATTCACTTCATTCTCATCTTTAGTCACAAAAATAGTAAAAGCTGATTTTATGCGCCCCTTAAGCTGCAATAAATTTCATCAACTCACTTATAAAATTTGAATCGATTTAGATTCGCTGAAAGCATACAAATATCGGCATGAATTTTTTGTGATTATTTTTAATATTTACTTATTTTAAACGGCTTTGTTGCACAAAGATTTGAAAGGCAATACTCCACTAATTGAGCCAAACTCAAGTGACAACTTAGGTATAAGAACGACCTAATTCTGTAAATTTGTTCAATACGGCTATACGTGCATGGATCTCATTCACCTGACTCGGAAAGCTCCTTGCTGCTCATTTATCGCCTAATAATTTGATGCAATGCATCTTGATTTTCACTAAATTTCGACATTTAAGTTAATTTATTTGAAATTTTTACATATCACTTAACTTAAGTTTATCTTATATTTTTTGAGGTGGTGACAATTGAACTCACCCAAATTCTTTAATGAAATCTAGTTGTTAAAAAAATTTAAACTTTAGAATATTACCCAATATTACCCACACAATAGAGAAGACTATGGCATTAGCCATAGTCTTCTCTATTTATTTTTAATTCGCCGATAATTTACTAGCTTAGACTGCTCAGGATCAAAAAATACTGTTTTAATTACTTATCCCTTTACATGTTCCATAACTTCATTAATTAAATCAATTAAAAGTAACAGCCATTCTTTTGTCTAACCGGTTTTTCAAATCAGTGAATATTCGACACAATTAAAATCATACTAAAAATAACTATGCGAAATTTTAGTAACCTATTCCTGTAAAAATTATTCCGAATACCATACTACCCATTTAAGTAAAAGATATTGAAAATTAATCTGCTTTGAAATTAATTATTCCATTTGCTTTACATTTGTCTCAATAAAATCAATTTCATCTTGCGAAAGACCATATTTCACATAAAGCTGTTGATCAATTTCAGGAATAGACTGATTCCAATCAATATCAGAACTTTCAGTAAAATCTTGCAATGGAATATGAGCCCATTTTAAGGGAGGATTATCTTGTGTGATCTTTAAAATACTAAGCAGTGCTCTTAAAAACTTAGACTTTAAATATTTAATTAAATTAATAGCTTCGATTTCTGTATCAAATGCCCCAATAGAAATAAAGGTCGGAGTTGCCGATTCGGATGGTTTTCCAACCACAGGAGTACTTAGTGTCTCACCTATCACACCACTTCCATTTGCTTTAGGTACAAAAACTTTAAACTTTTCTAAATTATTTTCTAATGGATATCTAGCTGTCATATATTTTTTAAGAATCCAACGATAAGTCCTTTCCCCTTTATATAAACCTAGTATTTTCCAGTAACTTTGCGACTGAATAGGTTCCTTCTCTAAAAAAACGTAATCTAAAGAATCGAAAGTTGATGACTTTAATTCATATTCTTCATTTGCACCTAAAACCAATACTTCAGGATGTTTACGTTGTATTTGTAGAAGACGTCTTTTAGGTGAGTCTGGATAGTCCTTTAGAAACAACACATTAAATTTTAAATCCGAACGACCACCAAACATAATTGAGGGTAAGTTTTTTTCCGGACTAGCTTCAAATTTAGAAGCTAATTTCCTTAAATTTTCATTAGGAATAAAATGTTTTATCGCTCCAAATTCATAAGCTATATCCCTATAAAGAACAACTACACCGCCTTTAATATCAGTGCTAGGGAATACTTTGGCCGAATCTTGTTCGTAATATACAACTTTAAGATGCATATCAGAAAGCATTTTCTGATTCCACTCTTTTGCTGTTAAACCAGCATTAAATAAAAAACGAGCTGGTGAAATTAAACAATATTTTGAGCTTACTTTTGCAGCTAAATCATAAAAGTAATTATAAACAGCATCCTGTTTATTATTAACGGATGATAATGCTTGATATGGAGGATTTCCCACAACAACATCAAATTTCATTATTTTTTCTCTCCAAACAATTCATCACATTTAGCTGCAAAATCACCTTCCCCTTTTGCAAAAGGCGTCGTGTCTAAACAAACAATATGTGAATCACTGATATTTTTAGCCTGTTCATCAAAACCAAAGATAAAGTTACGGGCAATACGATAAATAATTTCTGTTGGGGCAAAACCATAAATTTGGTTTTCCAAGATATGCTTTAAACGTTGCTCTGAATTTGGAATTTCATTTTCCAACCCCACATATAACCGTTTTACAATTTCTGTTAAATATAAACCTGATTTCACATACAAATCAGCAAAGGTTTTATCAGAACTTTTAAATAAATCTGGAGATTCTGCCTGCAATTGATCCACCATCATTTTCACCACCTTTTTAGGCGTAAAAATTTGGTTGTTCTTTTGTGGTGGGATATAGTCAAAAATATCTTCATCTTGCGTTTCATCAAAATAATTTGCCAATTCACAACGTTTCTTCAAAAACTCTTGCACCGACTGATTAAACACCATAGCATCAAAGAACTGATATGTATCCCTTAAGGTTCTAAATTGCTCTAAGGTAATTCCTGTTACTTCTTTAAATACATTGTCTTTGATAGTACTATCAAAGTTTTCTAAGGTAGTGTCCTCCTCTCCATACGCCATTAAAAATGAAGGAATTGTTCGAGCAAATCCACGTAAACGAGCACGAACATCATCTTCAACATAGTTTTTCTTTTTCTCTTCCGCTTTTTCAAGAATTACCTGTGTTGTTTGTTGTGCTAATTCCTGTGTCTTGGTTGCAACAGTTTGTTGAATCTCCTGTTTAAATGTCTCTTCGATTTTTTGTTTCTTCTCTTCATATTTAGCTTTTGCAGCTTCAACTTGAGAAAAATTATTTTGAGATTGAGACACTACTTTTGTGTACTCAACTTCAGCTTCTTTCAGCTTAATCTCTGCATGTTTTTGTACAACTTCAACTTCACGAGCAATAGCATTGGCTGATTGTTGAACCACTGCTTCAGCAACTTTTGCAGATAATCCCTGTTCTTTGGCAAGTTCTTTGACAGCATCTTGTGCATTATCTTTAAAAGAATTTGCGACTGCACTAGCTAAATTCGGACTTGCTGTATTAGTAATATTTTCGACACTCGCTGTAACGTCAGCATAAACTTTTTCACCAAAATGTGCTTCCGTTTTTGCAACCACGATCTCATGTGAAACAACAACATCACCTTCTTCATCTACTTGAACATTTTGTGTATTAATAGGTTCATCAGTTTGACGTGGCATAACCTTGCCTGTATCTACAGGATTGAGTTGCTCTAAAATTTCTCGTACTTCATGTGAAGCAAAAATACCCGACACATTTTGGAATAAGAGATTAGACATAAAGCCACGTTTAACGACCTCTTGTGCTTTTAGAGTTTCAGGTATCGTTAAAACTTGCTCAACATCTAACTCAACCATTTTCCCTTCATGATCTTCTGCGATAACAGGGAAGAAGTTTAGTAAAATTTTGATGTTATTCTTACGATCATCACTTGTACCACCACCGTTCGTGGTTTGATTCGATAAATTATTTGCAAACTCATCGTAAATAATCAAAGTACGTTCAGGTGCAAAGTCAAATACATAAGCATTTTCTTTTTGTCTTACTTCTCCATCTACTGTATATGTCCATGGATTTTGTGCCCGAAATGCAGCTTGCATATATAAGCTAGGTGATTTCATATTGGATAACATAAGCACAGCTGTCCACTCCGGAACAGTTACGCCTGTGGTTAATTGCCCAACAGATAAGGTAATCGTTTTTTCTTTAGTCTTGATTGCTTCACGCACACGGTGAAGTGAATTTTGGTTGATGGTTTGGTCATCTTCATCACTAGTACGCCCATCACCAGCAGCCAATATAATTTCGTAGTTCTCAAAGACTGGATGTTGCTTAAGTAACTTTTGTAAAGCTTTAGCACTTGCAACTCGATTTAACAACCAAAAGGTATGTTTTAATTCATCTCTTAATGCTTTAGTTGAAAATGGATACTTTTCATTGCGGGTAAGTGAATCTAACCATTTATTCACATCAGCTTCATGAACAAATTTACCTTTTTCATCCGTTTCAAAGAACTCTTTAAGATCAAATGCAAAATCTATATTCTGACCATCGATATCAGCGCCTTTATTGACTGTATCGCTAATCATTTGACTCATTTGGTATGAGAACAAATTTAAACGAGGTAATTTTTCGTAAGGGTTATTTTCTTCAGGATCATCCCATAGAGCCTTAGCTTGCTGCTCGTCACTATATGTCCAGTTATAGATTTCCTCCTCGATAAATTTACCCGAGGCAACCGCTTTAAATGGTGTGCCTGAAAGATGCAATGTAAAATTACGATTGATGTTGTCAAATGCGATATCCGTTTTAAATGTATCAACACCTTCATGTGATTCATCAATAACCAATATATTCCACTCGTAATCTTTTACCCATGATAATTTATCGTAACACCCACCAAATGAGATCGCCCCTTTTAAATCTTGCAAAGAAATAAAAGCAATAATACGTTTCTTGCCACTAGCTGTTTGGGCAAGAAATTCTTCACGAGTCAATACAGGTCTATCTTTCAAAGAATCACTTGTTGAGACAAAAGCAAAATCAGTTTGCCATTCAATAAAAGCTTCAAAATCATCAAACCATGAATTGGCAATTGTAGGACGATTCGTAACGATTAATACTTTATGAGCATCGAATTGACGCACAAAATCATACGTAGTTAGCGTCTTGCCAAAACGAGGCTTCGCATTCCAAAGAAATTTTCCTTGTGGATTATTTTTAGCATAAGCAAGGGTGTGCTCAACGGCTGCCTGCTGCTCTGCTCGCAATTTATACGTTAATTTTTGATGACTTTGATCATATTTTCTACTTTTAAAGCCTTTAAGATCTTCAAGTGCTTTTCCTGGTGAACCATTATAAAAAAACCATTCAGTAGACTCACGCTGTTCAATCTTTTTAAATGTACGCAGATAAGCATGAAATTGCTTATCTTTAAACCATTCATCTGAAATATTAAATTTTGCAGCTTCACTCCATAAAACTTCGTAATCTAGACTAGCTGTTTGAGTTTGTTGTTTAATACGGTCATCTACATTTTGTTTTTCCGTATAACCAATTTTTATCCACCCGTCATTTTTAGCGTAGTTAGGGGTGATATAAGCATAAATTTGCGGATAAACTGTTTTAGTTGTTTTAATTTCCACTGATAGATTTGATTTCATTTTAACCCCTTATCAAAAAATTCCATCTTTTGTTTATCCCAATTCATAATCTTTACACGCTTACCTGAATGCTTAATCCATTCTTCTTGTTCTCCTCCAAGAGGGAGATTCAATTGCTTAATTAGCTCAAATTTCTCTGATAAAGGAACAATATATTTTAGACCATCCATTTGAAATATATTATAACTGATTATTTCTGCGACATTTTTTAATAACCCTAAAGTCGGTTCATACCCCCATTTAGAAAAATAGTAATCTTTATAAGTATAAAGTAAATTTTCACGTGCTAATAACAGTGAGTCTCCATTCCACTCAAACCCATAACTCGATTTATAAGCTTCTTCAACAAGTCTCTGCCATTCTGCTTTATCATCTATTTCCCTATTAATTCGTTGCAATTTACGATCAACAAAACCTACACGCTCATGAAGTGAAATTTCTCTCCCTGTTTCCATGTCATAACGTGTAGCTATATAAGGGGCTTCACCGCAAGCGATTTCTAACCATTTGCGCTTCACATACGTTTCAATATCATCGTTTAAGTAATTTTGCTCAACCACATCATTTTGCTTTTTAACAACCCATAAAGGCGTAAAAACTTCTGCTTTTGACTTAGTACGCAACTTCTGAAGCTCACGTGTTTTTAAAGCACGTGGTTTAATAATACCTCCCTTTTCACCCGTAATGAGTTCTGGTTTAATTTGGGCAGAAGGAACATAATTTTGACCATAGCTATTGTAATTTTCATTCGCCCAAATAATATTTTTCTTCGATCTAAGCGTTGATAATGTTCGATCAATTAAGAGTATATCGAGAATTTCAGGGAGCTGGCGGCTCATTTCATTTTCTGAAATATCAGCCATGAACTTGTAATTATGATTGGAATTATCTGGACTTAATTTTTGCATAGAAATCAATCAAACGGGGGCAACTTAAAATATTGAATTGCATCACATTTTTTAATAATATGAAAAGCAATCTAAACGAATTGTATCAGCAAATAAGGGATAAATTATTGAGCTACTCTTCTATCCCTGTGCTTTTCGACATACTACCATAACGCGAATGATCCGCTATCTTAAAATCATGGTCAGCTGTTTTAAACTAATGGCGGCCTCAAATCAAACCAAAACTCTGAGAACTGTTCAATTTCTTGCTAATCATCCTGAAATCTTACTATCAGATCTCCTTGTCGAGGCTGACCAAATGCTATGCTAAAAATCAAACTTTGTTTACTAAAAAACAAAAAAAATAAGGGAGCGAAAGCTCCCCCTTATCCTTCCCTATTCTTTAACTTATCTTCAATCCACTGATGGATTTCCCAAGCTGACCAACCAATGCGGTTTTGTGTGATTTTAACTTTCTTCGGAAAAGTCGGATCATAATACGGGGAATTTTCATCCATCATCTCGTAGATTGTAGAACGTGCTACGCCTACAATTTCTACAACCTGCTTAATATTGATGAGTTGATTCATTTGAAATGTTTGACCGATAAGCGCATTCATGAGCTTTTCTCCTAATCATTGATGCGAGCGGTTGTTCGCTCAAATGAATAGGAACTTCCGTAAAAAATTAGTGCCCTTAACTCACCTGCTGAACCGATTGTTTCAGTTGTTGTGATAAACCTACATGTACGGTTTCAGTTGTGGATTGATCCTGTTGTTCAGCTGGATAAAACTCATCAAATACCTCCATCGACTCTTGTATAAATTGTGCATTGGCCAATCCTTCTCGTGCCACCTGATCTAAGGCAAGTTGGTTAAAGCCAGCTTGTTGACTTTGTTTATTGATCTCTTGTGCTGTGTGAATCGCAGACTGTAAGTCTGTTCCATCCCGTAAAGTCAGATCGACGTAATACACAGGTTGGCGATAACTTTGTGTGGTACTTTTGCCTCGTAATGTGAGTTGCAGTGGCAAGCATGAAAGAAGACCATTTGAAGCTGCATGGTAGTAACGTAGGCGTGCTGCCAAAGTGCGAATACTGTTAAATCCAGTCGTCCTAAAAATAAAGCTCCCCATCTCATCCGACTCATCTAAATTGGCATATAAACGTCCATAAGGTTTGCAATGCCCACCTTGTGCTAAAGCACACAGATCAGGAGATGGACATGGATGTTGCTCTGTTCCTTGATTTGTTAAACGTTGGCAAGTTTCTCCATTTCCCACACAGACAGGACGCCCTGTCTGACGGTCAAACATTGTGTACGCTGCTCGCAAGTTCAAATCAGGATCATTAAATAGCATTCGCACTGGGATACTGCGAAGTTTTTGATTCGGTGCTTGTACACGAAGTTGTTCATCTAAGGGATGTTTCACCCAGCCCTCTTTATTTTGGATCTGACTGGTAATGGTAAATTGATCATCCTTTTCAGGGAGTCGTTTTCCATTTTTCTCGACTACTCGACCAATACTGATACGCCCTAAAATTGGTGGTGTAATGGCTAGACCTTTAATCATGAATATGTCCTCGTATTAATTTTTTATTCATTTCAGATATGTTTTGACAACATGACTCTTTTGCCTTGCAACCAGATCGTTTCTTTTGGGATGTCACATCCTAAAAGACGAAAAAGTTCTGCATTTCTTTCTTTTTGAGGCATGTTGAAGAAGCAAAGCTGTTCCTCGTCCTTCCTCCGTGATGGAGGAAGGACACAACGGGATGGCTTTGCTGTGTGTTTAAGGTTGGCGAGCTCTTGAGCTGAATCAATCAAGATAGATATTGAAGCGACGACTACCTGTCTTATGCAGTGGGTACTGGGTTAATAATTCAGGCTGTGCTTTGAGGAGTGCTTTACTGTCTAAACGTGTACTGTCTTTGGCACGTTTCCACACCACAGAACCAGCTTGAAACACAGCTCGCTCGGCATCTTTCATCAGCATTTGAATCTGATGTTTACTTTGCTCAAAGATCTCTTGTTGAGCGTCAATCTGTTGCTTACTTTGAAGCAACTGTTCAAATAGTTGATTGGCTTCAGATTGTGCAGATAGATCTTCTACTGAAAGTGGGATATGCACGGGATACAGATGTTGAATGGCTTTGGCAGCAGAGGTACTTGCATCCACAGCAGGTGGAGTATCCCATTCAACACATTCCCAGAAATAACGCTCTGCTTGAATGATCTGTTCAATCACCGCTTCATCACGTGAGACTTTAAAGATTTTGGTTTCATGACCACACAGCAGTACACAGACATGTGCGGCTTGTTTTCCTGTGACAGCCAATTGATGTTGTACCTGACACAATACATATAAGGGAACACCATCTCGCCAGAGTTTAGCCCCGTGTTCTCCTGCGGTTTTACATTCTAGGATTTGTACCTCATCACTGCCCACCACAGCATAATCAAGATTTGCCAACATAAAAGATTTGTCAGAGTCAGGATGCTGTAACACAGCATTGACTCGACGTACCTTATGATGGGTATGCATGCTGTAATACTCAGCCACTAAAGGTTCAAGTTGTTTACCCCAATACAAGGGTGCAACACCTGTACTTTCATCTTCAATGGATTGTATTTGGCGTCCTGTTTTAATCATCCACAGTTCAAGCATCGACATATAGGGATTTAAACCACAAGCAGTGGCTGCATCACTACTGCCGATCCCCTGTTTACGGATATTTAACCAATCTTGATAGGCCATGTTTTTTGTATTGACTAAGCGTTTCGCTGCATTGGCTTTTTTATGCGTAATCAATTCTGAAAGAACAGCACCTGATGAAATGACGGGCTGTGATTGAATAGAGAGATTGTTTTGATTCATGATTCTTTCCTCATCGTTGTATGCAGTGAAACAAACGACATAAAAAAACCTGCCTGACTTTCGTCAGACAGGTTGTGATATGTCATGTGCATTGATGTTAATTTTGAATAATTCAGGCGTTTTAAATCTGAAGTGAAAGGATAGATTTCTGCTTAGGCTATAAGCTGTAAAGCATTGTCTAAGGCACGTTGTTTTAATCCAGCACCTGCCCCAAACCACGCAGAATCCAAACGGTGATCAGTACTCATGGCTCGACGTTCATGATCTACAAATTCCGTCATCGCACATAACAAGCCATAAGCGGTATCTTTAGCTGAAGACAACTCTGCTCCTCGCCCTTGACCATTAAACATGTTCATCGCTTTGGTCATCGCTCTGCCATTCGGTTCTGTTTTATTGGCTTGGTTCTGAACATTTGATGAGGCAACCTGGCGATAGAACTGAATAATGTTCTCTTCAGCATCAAGCATCGTGCTGTTATTAAATACAGAATCGAAATAAGCAGCAGCTTCTTGCTGTGATACTTTACGCTGGCTTAGTTGTTTCATTTCATACATATGTTCATTCCAGCTATTCACTGAAATACCCAATTGTTGTTTAACCTTTTGAGCATCAAACTTCGTGCTATGTGGGACTTTCACCACACCTGCACTGGCATTCGCACCTTTCAGTGCGATCGCTAAGGTGTTATTACACACCACACGAATTGAGGTAAATTGAGCCGTGGTTGCTAAACTACCATCACATGCAGTGGCGAGAAGAATATAACCGTTACTGACATCTTTGCCTTTTAAAGCGGTGGATTGTCCTGTTCGTGCTAAAGCCCACAACTTCTTACCGCCTTTTAATACCCCTGCGGTTTCTAACTCAAAGCCTGATTGCTCAGTCAAATCTCGATAAAATTCGAGGATTTCAATCGGCTGTACTTCTTGATAGCGTTGGCTGACAACCGATAAGGGTGCATGGGTATCAGAACGATACAGCACACGTTGCTCTTCAAAGGGCATGATGATGCTTTGCCCACGTTGGTTCTTGGCCATATAACTGACATCAGAAGATTCAATCCGCCAATCCATTCCTGCTTGTTGTGCCCAGACTTCAATCGGTTGTTTTTGTATAAGCTGATTGCCTAGACCATGCCAAGGGGTATCACCCACATAAGCCATGTGTTCAATATGATGTGCCATGATGATGTTCTCCTTAGCTTGTCGTATGGGTATTAAAGGGTTGATCTGGATTCGGATAATCGAAACTTTGCTGACAATCAGTGCATAGCATCACGGATAGCAAATCAGGCAGTTTCTTTGGGGTGAGGTGTTCTTGAATCGCGATGGCTACCCCACTCACCACAATCCCCACAGCTGTACCAATTAAAGGCGGGATCTTCATCCCTCGTGCAAGCTGAGTACATATTGCTGTAATGGTGGCTGAAGAAAATAAGCTGCTGGATGGATGGGCATTCCCAGTAGACAGTCGATCAATACGAATCAGTTGCTCTGATCCGCAATATGGACAATATTTCATTGTAGTTATTCCGATATAAAACCATAAAAAAAGCCATGCCCCCGAAAGGACATGGCTTAGATAACAGTGGTGACTGAAGTTAAGTTGAATTGAATAAAGTTAAATTAAGCTTAGTTAAAGCTGTAACTGAGTGTACCTTCAGTGGTTTCGATTTCTACACGCACCACATTACTGACATGACACTTCAGTTGTAACTTCAACATCTGCCCCATTTGGAAGTAACGTGGGAAATCCATATGCTGATAAGTACACTGTCCATTATTCACGGTGACATTAGTGACATCTACTTGCTCGGGAACATTGGAACGAATAATCAGTACTGAAGCGGTTTGATAACCTGCCCACCAGTTACTGGTGTCTTCTACTGAAGTTTGCACACTAAAGGTATCTGGATCTAAAGATGAGGATGTTGAACCACATGCGGTTAAAGTACCAATTGATAATAAAATCATAAAAAAGGTGCGAATGAATATTTTCATTGTTGAATCTCTCGCTGAATAAGATGAGTCCCTCGCCTGAATTCATCAGGCTGCTTTCATCTTGGTAATATGTATTTGAAATTGCTTTATTCTGATGTTGTTAACTCATCTTGCAGGAGATCACGTGCTTGATTGAGCTTTTGTGCATGCTCAATCAGTAACACTTGAACTGCTGTTGGCAATTGCTGATACAGATCAGGATGAAAGTCTGCAATTTGTTTACGGTAAGCTTGCTTTAAACTCATACGATTTAATTGCTTTGGGTCAAGCTTGAGTAAGGCAAAGGCTTGGGCAATCGACATTGCCCCATCCTCATGCACTGAATGGTCTTCGCTTTGTGATGAAGATTGTGCCTTGCCATGTAGTTGCACTAAGAAGCTATTCAGGAGCTGTGCAAAAAGCGTAATGCCCTGCCGAGAAGGTTGAACCAAATTCAGTACAATCCCCTGATTTAGAATCAAGTCATGATTCAGTACACCCAAATGAGCCTCTGCTTTTTTTAAGGCATAAAAAGGGAAATAACACATCGAACCAAAGTCAGGACGATAAAATAATCCTGATTCAGTCAGGGTTAAGCCTGCTTTCGCACTGCCAAATAAAGTGTCATCTAAGACTAAAAGTATCTCTGAACGTTCTATGTTCGGTGGTAAATAGTACTGTGCACCTAATAACTTTTTATGTGGAATATCTGGTGCGATATAAATACATTCTTCGGCTTTGAGTTGATGTCCCAAAGCCGTCTCTTGTAAAAAATATTGAATCGCCATTGCAGTCATCATAGATCCTCTTCTGTTCAGGATTGATCTTTAAAAGATCGATCCGAGTAGTTGAAAAGGCCATGTCAGGGCTTTACCAAATAAAAATGCTTTAGAGTACAAATCTGGATAGTTATAGATTAAATAAAACCAATAGATGAAGACCACAACAAAGTAGAAACCAATCATATTTCTCATTTTTTTTAAATCCTAAATACGTGAAGTTATTTTTTTATTTCAATTTATTGAGACATTGCAGCGTGTACGCTGAACCCCGTTCATTAAAGTCCGCAGGTACTTTATGAATATCTTCAATGTCTTTTAAGGTCTGTGTACCGTAATGTGCATCTAACTTAGTGTAGACACATGAACAGAACGCCTTATTCCCCCCTGCATCTTTACAGCCTTGTTTAAACTGCCGTTCGATTTTAGGGGCGCAGGCTGAAAGTAAAACAGCGGAAACAAATATAGAAACAATACGTACAGAAAAACGCGGTAAAGTTTTTACCGACAAAAAAGATGGATGCATCTTCACACCTATAAATCATGATTATTTTTTTATGGTGACTTCAGCAAAAAAGATAAAACTCATGCCATTAGCCAACAAGATTTTAAAAACTTCAGTGAATTAACATCGAAGCCATGATGAAGGTATGGAATCAAAAAAAGAGAAAAAGAATGAGGTGCGCATGGCGGACTCCTTGTGTAATAAGAAGTTCTACCGCATCACTGCTAAATAATGGTGGCAGAACGAAAAGGGGTTAGCAGACTGATACACAAGAATCAGCACACCCGAAGGTGTCCCCCTCCCGTTCTACCGCAGAGGGAGCACGAGGGTACTCACCAAAAAAATACATTTTTGGTGTGCTTGTGTAAAACGGCCTGCTAAAACCGACTGACAATGTGGTCAGCACCGCAAAGGATAATGAGCCAACTACGACTCGTCAAGTGCAAGCGTTTTAATATAAGAGCGATTCAATATAAATTTTTAATTATTGAGATTATCTAAATTAAATCGTGGAACATTGTTTAGATATTAAGCGTGGAACCATTCAAAACAAAGAAAAAGCCCACTCAATGGGAAGTGGGCTTTTTAAACATAGATAACATGATGAAAAATAACAACTAACTCACATCATTTCGTATAACGTGTATTATGTTAATTTTAGGAAAACTAATTAAAAGCTTCTAAATAGTCTATTAATTCAGTTTTCCCTTGTTTCTGTGCTCTTTCAAAAGCTGTTTCCTTGTATTTATTTTTATGTCTCATATCTATCCCATATTCAGCTAAGAACTGCAATCCGTATAAATTATTATAATCTACGAAAACATGTGGCATTTGGAAAACTGGATCTTTACCTAATGGGTCACAACCTAAATTTATCAGTAATTTATAAATTTCAGCGTTCTGATTAAGTCCCGCAATAGCTAAGCCTTTTTGTGTCACTGTCTTAATAAAATACTCTTTAAAATGATCGAAAAAATAAAAAACCATTTCATCTGAATATCTAAATGCCAATTCAAGTGGTGTGTAGGCAAATGATTTTTTCTTTGGATCTGCACCAAGCTTTAAGAGCTTTTTAGCTAAATCAGTATTATTTTCCTGAATGCTCAAACCTAAAGGTGTTCCTATTCCTTTAAGATTTCTATTTAATTCACCTTTACTTATTTTTTTTGAAAGTAACAAATCTATTTCATCTACTAAATTAAGATAACAGGCATATACAAGCGTTTTCTTGATTTTTTCTTGTGAAAGGCTTTCTTCTAATTGAGCTTTTCGTTCAGTATCAAATGGAATTACTCCATAAGTTTGATATAGGACTAATTCCATTGCATCATCCCAAAATAATTCAGGATTGTAGTTAGTGTGGTGGATTATTTTTTTATCAATAGAATAATAACTGTAGATGCCATTATCTAATTCATCATTATCCATAAGATCATGTATTTCTTGAAATATATCTTCAGCATTCCCTAGATTTCTGAATCCTATTCCATCTGTTTCATAAATAGTTGCATACCTTAAATGAGTGGTTTTATTCATCACAAAGAAAAAATCTTGAGTGAGCTTTAAGCTGTCTAATTTTCTTAAAATTGTCTCGATTGTTGGATTCATAAGTTGAGTCAAATATCATAAATTTTCATTTAGTATAAAAGAAAATTTCTCGAATATTGATACCATTTAACATAATGGCGCTTATACGAAACGCGCTTTATAAAACCCTTGTTTTTCATATAGTTAAAAATTTTTGACCGACTTAAAAAACAGCAAAAAACCGACCTGGAAACAAGTCGGCTTTTTTATGAACAGTTTTGATATATTCCGCCAATAAAATTGATCATTTTTTAATCAAACTAAAACTTTTCTCAATGTTCCCGGACTTGCCAGGGCAAAAAATATCCCCAATTTCTGCGGATAAAACCGGGATAATTTTTAGCCAACTTTGTAAGCATTTGCTCACATTAATTCCAGTATATGGCTACTAGTTCCAATACTTGAAAGTTCATATGATTAATACATCAGGAACAGGATGTTCCAGAACGTAAAAAGGAATTTTATGTTCTAACGCAAGGAATGTGAGGTACAACAGGATGTCGTACCAAGAACGGAATACGAAAAACCCCGACAGGATGTTGGGGTTTTTTATTGTTTAAAATTCAGTTCGCATAATTCGTATTATGTTAATTTTAGGAAATCTAAATACTCTTCTGATTCACACGTTTTGAAAGCTCTCCCGCACTTTCTACACGTTCAGAGTAACGATCAGTTAGATATGCTGATTGCCCCCTGGTTAAAAGTGTAAATTTATAAAGCTCTTCCATTACATCTACAATCCTACGGTAATAAGAAGAAGGTTTCATACGACCATCTTCCTCAAACTCAAGAAATGCTTTAGGAACTGAGGACTGATTTGGTATCGTAATCATACGCATCCAACGGCCTAAAATACGTAACTGATTTACTGCATTAAATGACTGAGAGCCGCCACATACTTGCATTACAGCTAAGGTTTTACCTTGCGTGGCACGTATTGCTCCTGCTGCTAATGGAATCCAATCAATTTGAGCTTTCAATATCGAACTCATTGAGCCATGACGCTCGGGAGAGCACCAAACCATGCCCTCTGACCACGCTAAGAGTTCATGTAGTTCTTTAACCTTTGAATGTTGCATATCACCATCTTCAGGGAGAGGTAGTCCTTTTGGATGGAAGATTTTCACCTCCGCACCAAAATATTCAAGGATTCGACCAGCTTCCTGAACAGCTAAACGGCTATAGGATCTATCACGATTTGAGCCATACAGAAGCAGTATTCTTGGAGGATGGTCAAGGTTCTTTGCCTGAATTTTTTCTAAAGTCGGTTTTTCTAAAAGACTAAGATCAATATTTGGTAAGTTCATTAGATTCATACCTCTTTAAACACTTTTTTTCTAAGCCATAGTGAAACTGTCACTAAGGCAACCAATACAGGTACTTCAACCAATGGGCCAATCACGGTGGTGAAGGCTACAGGAGAAGCTAATCCAAAAGTGGCAATCGCTACGGCCAGTGCTAATTCAAAATTGTTGCCTGCCGCAGTAAAGGAAATAGCAGTCGTTTTAGGGTAATCGTTGCCCATCCACTTACTCATAAAGAAGCTAATGAAGAACATTGCAACAAAATAGATCGTCAAAGGAATAGCGATTCTAAGCACGTCTAGAGGAAGGCTAATCACTTCACCACCTTTAAGACTGAACATGGCTATAATCGTGAATAAAAGTGCAATGAGGCTGATTGGGCTAATTTTTGGGATAAATTTAGTTTGATACCAATCCAAACCTTTCTGTTTGACTAAAATCAGCCGGGTTAAAAAACCAAGTAAGAATGGAATACCTAGATAAACTAGAACAGCATGGGTAATAGTCCAAAAGCTTACATCAATGATTTGTGCTTCTGCCCCAAAGAATGGCGGTAAGAAAGTCAAAAACAACCAAGCATAAGTACTAAAGAACAAGATCTGGAAGATACTATTAAATGCAACTAAGGCAGCAACATATTGATTATCGCCACATGCCAGACCATTCCAGACGAGGACCATCGCAATACATCGGGCTAAGCCTATGAGAATTAGACCAGTCATGTATTCAGGATAGGCATGTAAAAAAATAATTGCCAAAGCAAACATTAAGCAAGGTGCGATGATCCAGTTTTGAACAAGAGATAATGTAAGGGTACGCTTATCCTCAAAGACTTTAGGCAAGGTTGCATAGTCAACTTTGGCAAGTGGTGGATACATCATCAAAATAAGCCCTATTGCGATAGGGATATTCACTGTATTAATGCTTAATTTATATAATACAACAGATGTTTGAGGGAAAAACACCCCTATACATACGCCTAATGCCATGGCAATGAAAATCCATAGAGTTAGGTTTCGATCTAAGAATGAGAGCTTTGATGCGGACATTGAATTACTCGCATTGCATAGAGATAGATAAATTGCTCGCAGGTGTATTCAGTACTTCATCATTCAAAACATTGAGAACTGCATTTACCCATTCTGGTAAATCAGGATTTAATCGGTAATACACCCATTGTCCCTTGCGCTCATCTAGCAAAATTGAAAGGTTACGAAGTAAAGCCAAGTGACGAGAAATTTTAGGTTGGCTCAGTTGTAATATCTCTGTAATTTCACAAACACATACATTTTGTCTTTCTAAAATAATTTTTAAAATATCTAGACGTGTCGGGTCAGATAGGCATTTAAAGAAATCTGCTTGATCCATAATCTATACTCCAATATACGCTATTGCGAATATACGAATATCCATATATAAATGCAATATTATTAAATCCTGAGTAAGTCCAATGTCATCAAAAGTTAAGATCTATCATAATCCAGCGTGTGGAACATCAAGAAATACACTGGCGCTAATTAGAAATACCGGAGAAGAACCCGAAATTATTGAATATCTTCTCAACCCTCCAGGTAAAAGTGAACTCATTAATTTAATTGAGAAATCAGGTCTCTCTGTACGTGAAGCTATTCGCAAAAACGTGGAACCTTTTGAAACGCTCAAGTTGGATCAGCAGCACTGGACAGATGAGCAACTTATTCAGTTTATGCTGGAGTATCCAATTTTAATTAACCGTCCATTTGTCGTGACTGAACTGGGGGTAAAACTATGTAGACCATCTGAACTCGTTTTAGATATTTTGTCTGCACCTCAATTAGGAGCTCTTAGCAAAGAGGACGGTGAAATGATCATTGATAAAAGTGGACAACGAATTAAGTAAAAATAACCTATTTAATCTATTGAGCATTATACAAGATTTAAAAAAAATTATTAAAAATGGGAGCTTATAACTCCCGTTTTCGATTTCAAATAGTGTGTATCATACTAATTATAGAAAACTATAAATTTATCTTTCGAATAATTGACCTATTTCTAATCTGGTATAACCCCGTTCTTTAAAGATCAAAACAATAGCTTGTCTATAGTCTTCAGAAGTAGAAGTTTTATATTTATTGATTAATTGCAGCTCAGAATTAAGCTGAAGGTCATTTTTTATCGTCAATACTTCCGTAGAGACTTTATTAAAACTCTTGAAATTAAACATACAGGTGCTCTTTATCAACATTGTAGCGGCCCGACTACAACAAACACCTGCCTTAGCTTAGCTAGACACCCTTGGTGGCAAGGATTACAAATTAGAAAAGGATCTGCAAGCTTTTCTCAAAGCAAAGAGTGAATTTTCCACCAATTCACTATCCACTTAACATAATGGCTGTTATACGAAATAAAAAAGCCTAGACACTGGCCTAGGCTTTAAACTTTTAAAAATACATAAAAATCAGTGCCATAAATTCATTTTTAGAACTTCGTATAACGTGTATTATGTTAATTTTGGGTTTCCTTAATATATTAAGACGACATAATCTTTATTTTTCAACCATAAATTTCTAAAATTTATTTCTTAAACTAACACTTAGTTTCAAATAGTTTTCTTAAATCATTACTTGATGGTGCCATATATAGGCCTAAACCAAACTCTGGCAAAATTGCAATGAGGTGATCAAAAATATCTGATTGAATACTCTCATACTCTTTCCATACTGTGGTATTAGTGAACGTATATATTTCGAGTGGTAAGCCTTCACTAGTTAGTTCTAACTGGCGAACAATTAAAGTTTGAGTTTTGCTAATACCTGGATGTTGTTTTAGATAAAATTCAACATAAGCACGAAAAGTGCCTAAATTTGTTAATCGTCTATGGTTAGATTTTGATTGATTTATTAATTGATTATTAAATTTTTCAAGCTCTTCTTCTTTCAAGTCTAGATACTGATCTAGTAAAAGAAATTCTTTAAGTTTTTTTTGCTCTTCTTTAGTCATGAAGCGCACTGTAGTTTGATCGATCAATAAACAGCGCTTAATTCGTCGTGCTCCTGTATTTTGCATACCACGCCAGTTTTTAAATGTATCTGTAATCAACTTATTCGTTGGAATAGTGGTTAGTGTTTTATCCCAATTCTGAACAGTAACAGTATGTAATGAAATATCAATTACATCTCCATCAGCATTCAAAGATGGCATCTCAATCCAGTCTCCTATTCGAACCATGTTATAAGATGCAATTTGAACAGAAGCAACTAAAGATAAAATTGTATTCTGAAAAACTAACATTAATACTGCGGCCATTGCACCAAAGCCAGCAAGTAATGTAAAAACATCTTTTTGTAAAAATGTTCCGATAACCATCAATCCACATACAACAAAAACAAGAAGTTTTATTAATTGAAGATAACCTTTAATTGGCTTATTTCGTGAATGTGGATTTTTTTCATAAATGATATTAAAAATATTTAAAAATTCGGCAATAGCTAATGCAATCGTTAAAAAAATGAAAGCTTGAGCACCTACTTGAATAAAGCTTTCTGCTCGATCTGATAGATGCGGAACTGTCACAATTCCGTTCATAATAATTAGAGCAGGAACAATATTAGAAATACGCCTAATTACACTATATTGTGCAACAATATCACTCCTACCTGCTGAAATTTTGTAGATAACTTTACGTATTCCTTTAACAATAAATTGTTTTGCAACAAAAGTTGCTATAACGGCAACAACAATAAGAATACTTAATGATGTAAGCATTTCTAACCAAGGATATTGATCAGACCATTCTTGAATGTTTTTAATAAAAATTAAATCTTGCAAAACATACTCTCTCTACTATTTAGATGTGATTTTTACATTTATAACTTAAAACTTACTAAGAACCTATCTAGAATATTTTCTATTCAATATTGAGGTTAAAAAGACTAAATTAACAAATTGAAAGCTCCTATTTAAGTTCTATCGCACTAAGAATATTTAGAGCTGTTTTTAATATTAATATACAAATACTTATGAATAATAATTTATTTAACATAATGGGTATTATACGAAATTCCAAAAAATTATTGATTAAGTACTACTATGTAGTACAGTAAAATTACTACATAGTAGTAGATATTATGGAAGCTTGATGTATACAATATGTGAGACGTCTTTGTTCAGTAAGTTTTATTCAGACTATTGGACAGAAAAAGAGTACAACGAGTTTAAAGTTTTTCTTGCTTCCAATCCTGAGGTTGGAGATGTAGAACCTAACTCAGGTGGAATACGTAAAGTTCGTTGGGGATCTGGTAAAACAGGAAAAAGCGGTGGAGTCCGAGTGACCTATTACAACCGTTTAGCTAACGGACAAATATGGTTACTCACCATTTATGGAAAATCTGCTGTTGATCAACTCGATAAAAAAGTACTACGTGCTTTAGTGGAGAAGCTGAATGAATCACTTAAATAATATTGAAAGCCGTGATGCGGAACGAGATATTGGCGCTGAGTTACTTATGGCTGTCGGTGAAATGCTTGCCAATACTCCCGTAAAAACTTATACGATTACTCAAACAGATGTCGCTTTAGCTCGTCAAAAATCAGAGTTAAGCCAACGTCAATTTGCCGATACTTTGGGTGTATCTGTACGTACTTTAGAAAGCTGGGAACAAGGTGTACGTAAGCCATCTAAAGCAGCACAATCCTTAATTAAGCTGTTTATCAAAGACCCTTCTTTTGTCAGAGAGGCTCTTCGATAATTTCAAAAAACACAGTAAAAATGGGAGCTTAAGGCTCCCATTTTTATGTTATTCCCGAATAAAAATGTCCAATGCTGACACCTCCCATACCAAAATTGTCACTTGAGTTTGGTTCAATTAGAAGCGTGTAATTTTTCAATTATTTGTGTAACAAAGCCATTCATTAAATATATTTATGACTAAAAGTAAATTTTTACCATTGTTTTAAATCAATAAAAATGAGATTTTTAACTTAGGCTAATAAATTTCAATGCCTATTTTCAAATAAATTTAAAAGGGAAATATTTTCCAATGGCTAGATTAAACTTAGAAAATTTAAATGATATAGATGGTTTTATTGTTGGAGCACTAGTTGATAGTGAAAGTGGTTTAACATTAGCTTCTACTGGATTCGGCCTAGATTTAGAACTTGCAGCTGCTGGAAATACAGAAGTAATTCGTGCTAAACGTAAGGTAGGAAAGTCTTTAGGTCTAAATGACAAAATTGATGATATTTTGATTACTTTGGGTAAGCAATATCACTTAATACGACCGCTTGAAACAAATGATATGCTGTTCTTATATATTGTATTGGATCGTCAGAAAGCTAATTTAGCGATGGCTCGACATGAATTAAAGACTTTTGAAAAAGAATTAGATTTTTCTTAAACTTTAGAACCTATAGTTCGGAAGTTAAAAAATGGGAGCTCATATCCCATTTTTCTGATTTAACATAAAATCTCTTATACGAAATGTATATGTAACTCCAAAATAGAAATGTCCGCTTTAGAATATGCAGTTTTGCAATTTCCTCAGCGGACGGTTTGATAGGCTGGTATCCATGTCGGAAAAGCTTAGAGACTAAATAGGCTTTTTAATCCCTCTACGCTTCTTAATTTCAAATCGCCCCGTACCAAAGGTACGCATTCGAGGCAAGCGAACACGAAGATGCTGTAACTCCTTTTCAGGATTCACTAGATATCGAGCAATATTTAAGGCATTCCATACTTCTTGTGCATTGTTACGATGAATCATCCCAATCCCTAAAGTACCCTGCTCTTCAAATTGCTGCTTATATTTAGGATCATTACAAACAAAGCAGTACCCCTTTCCTTCTGTTAATTCAGTCCAATACTCGGCAATCTGTGATCCAAGCCAAAAATCCTTTTGATGTTTATTTCCATCATAGATCAGCAAAGTATGGCAATGCAGGCCTTTGTCTACCCCTTCCTCAATCGCCCATGCATAGCCCTGTAGATCAGAAAAACATCCATCTTGATTGGAGTAGCGATTATTCATAACTTTTAAATAGACCTGAAATTGCTCAATATCAATTTCAGCCTGATATTTTTTTTGAATCGAAAAATCCACACGTATAACGAGCAATCGTGCATAGTGCTTAAGAAGCTGTTCAACGTAATGGTGTAGAGTAATTTGATTTTGTTTTTCACAATTTCGGTAATATGCATCTTCTGCTTGAATACGCTTCTGCTGTGAAGAAATATAATCATATAATTCTTGATGTACTTCTCTCTGCGTAAACACTCGACCTGATGTCAAAATAGAATTAAACGCCTCATTCGCAATTAAAGTCGAAGCATTGTAGCTATAGTCAGGATTTAGTTTGAGTGGCCATCGTTTTGAGATAGTAGAAATTTGCTGAATAAAATCTTCTACTGAAATCTGATTTTTAACAACAGTACGAATTAACATATCCAATGATCGAATCATTTGATGATTAACTTCCATGATTATCTCGTGTTTGGTTTATTTCATACCAAACACACATGATGTAATTTTTTAATTCTTTATGTATTTCAGTATTCGTCTATTGGTTAATACAGATATAGATACAATTACTAGAATTCAATATCTTCACTTATATTAATAATACCTTCACTTCTATTAATAATGATCATAGTATCACTCAGTATTAGATCAGAATGAATACTGGATAATAATAGATTAAATATAAATAATATTAATAACCTGCTAATACCCCATCGAATAAATAAAGCTAATCCTATAAATCCCCAAATGCAACTATCTTAAAATTTCTTTTACAGCAGGAAAAAGTTAAAAAATCACTCAAGCTAAAGTTAATTCATCAGGCGTAATTCCAATGAGCAAATCCAACTACAACTAAGACCTCTCTTTTGCCTACAGCCCCTAAAAATCATCGTCCAATCAGATCTATCTTCCAACTCAAAGATCTGTACATGAGACCCATTTTAGATCATGAATACAATTTTTATTTATTTTTTGTATACAACAAAAATATACAGCAATGAAAGTAGACATTGTAATACTCTATTAACCCTAAACCCTTGTTTATCAATAACAGTAAGTAGAATGAATCTACGGAAAGTACTACGCAAACACCACGGCAATAAAACCAAAACATCTTGAAACGATAAGAAAAACAGTTAAATAAAAACTACATAAAAATAGCGTAGTAAACGTAAAAATAACCCACTTATTTTTACTTAATCTTTACTGTAGAATTTTATAGCGATGTTATACCAAAACGAAAAAACCGAAATTATCAATCAACTTTTGAACTCTTTTAAAAATAGGGAAACTGATTTAGTAAATTACATAATTTATTCGATTAACAATAGTTGCTGTAACGACAAGATATATACGATGAGAATGGCATTAAAAACCGCACCCGATCTAAAAAAGATCGATACACTCTCAGAAATATGGCTTAAAGATTTAGATTATCCAACATTACAAAATATCAAAAATTATGATGAGCATAATTTCAATATATTTATTAACATTAATGAAATTAGAAATATAATAAAGGATAAAAGACTCTTAAATTTATTAAAGAGATATGCACAATATAGTGATTATTTTTTTAGCTATGAATTTAATTTTGCCTTAGATGAACTTTACTTAAATGACTTTTTTAATATTCAAAAAATCATATTATCAAAAGCAAGCAAAGAGCTTGTTTTAACTGATATTGATTATAGATATTCAAAACTAATCAACCACAACAAAAATTTAAAAAAATATATAGCGAATGAAGATTTCTTAATATGGGCATATCAATACTTAAGCAAGAAGAATACGTATGCTCTTAATCCAGCAACAACAAATAATGAATATTTAGAAAGCATAAATCTATATTTTGATTTAACTTATTTCCACAACAATCTGTTCTATGAAACAGAAATCGACACAATCAAAAAAGCATGGAGACAGAAAAAATTCAGAGATCAAGGAAAGGGAAAAAAAGCATATCATCTACCCCTAACTAAAAAAGCCAAGAAGGAATTAATGCTCTTAGCTAACATTAATAACCTGAATGAAAATGCAATGCTGGAGCAACTTATTCATAAAGCCCATACAGATCAATTCTGCGATGAGAATGGCAAACCTGTTTATTAAGCCATCCATTTCTTAACTTTATCACTATACCAATCCATGATCTTTACTCGCTCATCCCAATACTGTGCTCGGTTATATGCAGAACGAATACGATTCTGGGGTACATGAGCGAGTTGTCGTTCAATAGCATCAGGATTAAAGAGATTAGACTCATTCAATACTGTACTAAATAAGGATCTAAAACCATGTGTTGTCATTCGACCTGCATAACCAGAACGCTTAATCACAGCTAATATTGATTCACTACGCATGGATTCTTTGTTATTTAAACGATGTGGAAACAACAAATTTTGGTTGTGTGTTAGACGCAGTGCTTGAAGTTCATCAATCATCATGTCCGTTAAGGGTACTCGATGGGGTAAACCGTTCTTCATGCGCTCAGCAGGAATATCCCATGTACGCATATCTAAATCAAACTCATCCCAACATGCTTGCAGCAACTCACTTACTCGAACACCTGTCAACATAATCAAAATTATTGCATGGTGGGTTTGAGCATCTGCTGGATAAGCTTTAATACGCTTCAAAAATTCTGGTATTTCTGTTTCAGGTAATGAAGCCAAGTTCTTCACTTTTTTATTCTTAAGCGCATAAACTAAATCACTTGCAGGATTATCATATCTATATCCATGTGCAATTGCATACTTCATCACCATACCGCAACGTGACAAGGTACGTTTAGCCACCTCTAATGAGCCTCTAGCTTCGATCTTTTTAATGATCTGTAATATCTCTGGTGCTTGGATTTGATTGATTCGTTTGTTTGCGAGAACAATATAAAGCTCATCTAAAGATGCTCGTACATTACTAATGTGCTTAGATGACCAAGTCTCTCTTTGGTTCTCAAACCAGTCCTCTGCAACCTCTTTAAAGAATGGCTTGATGTCTTCGTATAAGACTGACTTGGAATGTTTGTATTTCAATTCAAGTGCAAGCTCCCTTGCTTTCTTCAAACTTAGTTCTGGATATGGACCGAGTGACTCAGACTTACGCTGACCATGAACGGTATAACGTACATTCCAATATTTTTGTCCAACTGTTGTGACCAAGAGTGATAAACCATTTTCATCTGAAAGACGATAACGCTTTTCTTGAGGTTGTGCTTTTCTACATTCCGTATCAGTCAATTTCATCTGTATTTACCCTTTATTTAGACTAAAAATTATTGGGTAAATTTTCCCAATAATTACCCACAAAAGGCAAAAATTGGGTCACACAGCTTAGGATAGTATCGGACAATACAGCCAATGAAAAAGCCCTTAAACATTGAGTTTAAAGGCTTTTTTACATTCAGTCGAACATCTCTGAATTGAATTTTGGTGGAGATGGCGGGAGTTGAACCCGCGTCCGCCAGCATTACGCTCGAGAATACTACATGCTTAGATATCGTCAATTAGTTTAACCCGTTGCGACCCGACGAACAGGGTGCTAAGGCGATCCTCTAAATTTAGTACAAAGCCCCGAGGCGTGACTTTAATACGGACTTGTGTGCGTGCGCTTCAGTCGGACTCTCTAACCACAAGTATTCGGAGAGGCGGACAAGCTGCCCTTAGGCAGCTAGAGCGTATGATTCGTCGTTTGCGACTAAAAAATGCAAATTTGATTTACGAGAGAAAATGCGCTCTCGGCATGCATCTATGAGTTTCATCACCAGCGTCGAAGCCAGAAACATCCCCAAAGTACCCAATCATCATAGCATAAAACTCCAAAATCAATGCTTGTTTTTTACACACTTACACAACTAGATGCGTTTATTTACAAAATTGCGCTAATATTTAAAGCTTCAAATCTTATAAATGCATTTCTATGAGCTACTTACTTGCACTCGATCAAGGAACGACATCCAGTCGTGCAATTATTTTTAATGAACACGGCATTGTTCAGGCGACAGCTCAACGTGAAACACACATACAAACACCACAATCAGGTTGGGTGGAACAAGATGCTAAAGAAATTTGGTCATCACAAATTTCCGTTGTTCAACAAGCTCTCGCAGATGCAAGAATTTTAGCCAAAGATATTAAAGCCATTGGTTTAACCAACCAACGAGAAACCACTGTCATTTGGGACAAACGCACAGGTAAACCTCTTGCCCCTGCTATCATTTGGCAAGATCGTAGAGCGACAGATTGGTGTAATGATCTTATTCAACAAGATTTAAATCAGCTAGTACAAACAAAAACAGGCTTAAGAATAGACCCATATTTTAGTGCAGGAAAATTAGTTTGGCTTTTAAAAAATATCGATGGTTTAAAAAATTTAGCGGCTCAAGGACATGTTGCATTTGGCACAATTGATAGCTGGCTCATTTGGAATTTAACCCAAGGTGCAGAACATGTGATTGAAGCAAGTAATGCTTCTAGAACTATGCTTATGAATTTAAAAAGCCAGTCTTGGGATGAAGAATTACTCGAATTATTTGATATTCCGAAATCAGTTTTACCTAAAATTATTCATTCAGACCATTATGTTGCAGACACAGCCGAAGGCTTATTAGGTGCAACTATTCCTATTACAGGTATTTTGGGAGATCAGCAATCTGCCCTATTTGGTCAATCTTGTTTTGAAATAGGAACAGCAAAAAATACTTATGGCACAGGTTGTTTCATGTTATTTAACACAGGACATGACATTCAATATAGCCAAAATAAATTACTTTCTACACTCGCTTGGCAAGCTCAGGGGCAAACAACCTATGCACTAGAAGGTAGTGTATTTATGGCGGGTGCAATTGTTCAGTGGCTCAGAGATAGCTTAGGTATTATTCAAAAAAGTTGTGATATCGAAAAGCTTGCATCTACTGTTGAACATACAGACGGCGTTGTTCTTGTACCTGCCTTTACGGGCTTAGGTGCTCCACATTGGGATAGCGATGCTCGTGCCCTTTTATGTGGTATGTCACGTGGAACAACCAAAGCTCATATTGCTCGTGCAGCTTTAGAAGCAATTGCCTTTCAAGTTTCAGATGTATTAAGTGCAATGCAGTCTGACATTGCTCAACCCCTTAAAGAGCTTCGGGTAGATGGTGGCGCAAGCCAAAATGATATGCTCATGCAATTCCAAGCAGATATTTTAAACGTACCTGTTTTGCGTCCTAAAATGTTGGAATCTACCGCTTGGGGAGCTGCAGCCATGGCAGGTTTAAAAGCAGGTGTATTCACAGATTTGTCAGATATTTCTGCCTCTTGGAAACTTGACCGATGTTTTGAACCAAACATGAAACAAGATCAACGTGAAAATCATTTAGAACATTGGAAAACTGCACTCAAACGTGCCAAATCTGATATCTGAATGTAAAGTAAATAGAAGATAGATCTCTGTCCTTTTACTGGAATAGAAATGACAGAGATCTAAATCATTCAATTAATGTGCATGACCACCGCCAGATACACCTATTTTAGGTTTTGGACACAGCCAAATTATTAAGCCTGCAAAAATAAAGACCATTGCTAAAACAAGAAACACATGGTTAGCAGACAAAGTGCTGGCTTCTTTATCTACAAGACTAGATATATATCCTAAAGCACCTTGCGCACTAAAACCTGTTTGCATCAAAGTATTTTGCGCCTCTTCCACATGTAAATTTCCAACCAATTCACTTCGGGAAAGCTTCGCGTGATCATCCCAAATGGTGACTGCAAGAGAAGCACCTATTGCACCCGCCATAGTCCGTAGAAAGTTCATCAAACCTGCAGCGGAAGCCATTTCATGTGGCAAAACTGAAGCAAGTGCCATATTTGATAATGGAATGAAGAAAAATGGGACAGCAAAACCTTGAATAATTTGTGGTAAAGCCAATGCCATGAAATCTGCATCTGTTGTCCAAAATGCACGCATTAACGTCACAAAACCTAGCAACATTAAGCCAAAACACGCCAACGCACGCTGGTCGTATTTGGTTGCAAGTTTAGCGGCAATGGGCGACATCAATAAACTACCAAAGCCCATGGTTGCTGTTAAATATCCCGCCCATGTTGCGGTATAACCTAAATTGATTTGTAACCACTGCGGAATAAGCACAATACTGCCAAAGAATGCCCCAAAACCAAAGGCAAGTGCCAATACGGAAATGGTAAAACCCCTATATTGAAAAATCTTAATATTTACAATAGGGTTGCGTTCGGTTAGTTCCCAAATCGTAAATACAATTAATCCAACAAAAGCGGTAATTGCCATAATGCTAATGGCTGGATGATTAAACCAATCATATTCGTGCCCCAAATCGAGCATGAGCTGTAAAGCACCAATCCACAAAACAAGAAGGAATAATCCACCTGTATCAATCTTCAGCTTATCTGTTGGTGTTTCGGCAGATTTTAATAAGCGCATTGCTGCAAAAGCACAAAATATGCCGACTGGAATATTAATAAAGAAAATCCAGTGCCAAGAGACGTTATCGCTTATTGTACCGCCTAAAATAGGTCCAAGAATTGGTCCAACCACTGTAGTCATTGCCCACATTCCCATTGCCTGAGATTGCTTTTCAGGTGGAAATATTCGCATGAGTAACATTTGGCTAAGAGGCATAATAGGACCACCAAAGATCCCCTGCCCAATTCGGCAGAACACCAACATTTCTAAGCTTGTAGATAAACCACATAAAATAGAAAAAATAGTGAAGCCCAATAAACCAACACTAAATGTACGAACTGCGCCAAATCGTCCTGCTAACCATCCTGTTAATGGAACACAAATCGCCTCAGCAACAGCATAAGAGGTAATAATCCATGTACCTTGCGAGGCAGATACCGCAAGACTTCCTGTAATATGTGGCACAGACACATTGGCAATGGTCATGTCTAAAACGACCATAAAGTTTGCCAATGCCAATACAAACGCAGCGAGTATTAAGCGACCACCTTTAAGGTCACTCAGTGCAGTATCGTATTTCATAAGTGATTACTTCGACTTCAAATCGACTTTAGCTTCCATCGACAAGCCAACACGAAGTGGATGTTCTGCCAACTCTTTCGGGTCTAACTGAATGCGTACAGGTAAGCGTTGAACGACTTTAATCCAATTACCTGTGGCATTTTGTGCAGGAATCAATGCAAATGCAGCGCCTGTACCACCAGAGAAACCAACAACCGTGCCTGTATATTCAACAGCATCGCCATATAAATCTGAAATTAAAGTGACCTTTTGACCTGGTCGTACTTTTTCTAATTGGCTTTCTTTAAAGTTTGCATCTACATATAACTGATTTTCAGGAACAATCATCATTAAAGATGTGCCCGGTGAAACACGCTGTCCAACTTGAATATTTCGGCGTGTCACTACACCATCAAGAGGTGCTTTAATTTGCGTGCGTTCTAAATCAAGTAAAGCTTGTTTTAGTCTTGCTTGCGCAACCAATACATCTGGTGTGCTTTGCTCATTCGCACCACGAATTAATGCTTCATTTGCTTCCAAGTTACTTTGTGCTGCTTTTTGGCTAGATTTTGCTTGAGCTAAACTTGCTTGAGCAACATCAAATGCAGCTTTTGCTGTATTCACAGCTGCTTTCGATGTACTAAGCTCTTCTTTAGAAATCGCACCCGAAGAACTTAATTGCACACGGCGATTATAATCGTCTTGCGCTTTACTCAAGTCTGCTTTTGCTTTAGCAACTTGAGCAACTGCACTTTGAATTACATCACCACTCACAAAAATTTGTGAACTTAAAGAACTGCTATTTGCTTGAGTTTGCTTATATTGACGCTGTGCTTTAATTAATTCTGCTTTAGCTTGAGCCACTGCAATTTCAGCATCTCGTGGATCTATTTGAACAAGTAAATCACCTTTTTTGACTTGCTTCGTGTCACTTGTAAATACCTCAGAAACTTGTCCAGTGACCATAGATGTAATAGATGCTGTTTCAGCACCCACATAAGCATTATCTGTAGATACCGTGTTGTTAAAAACAAACTTCCAAATTAAAAATAAAACCAAAGCAATCACCAAGAAAATGGCTACTAAACTCAGCGTTTTTTTACGTTTGGCTTTTAATTGTTGATCTGTTACCTGATCCGAAAATGGTGTTTCTGGCAGCGTATCTTGAACATCTGTCATCGATTTTTTCCTAAATTCGATAAACTTGGTCATCAGGCATCCCCTTGTAAAACAAGGAATGGACTTTTTATGTCCTCGCTGAGGTGTCGATGAGAAAGTCTTGCTTTTTTTAATTGTCGTATTTTATAGATAAAAAATCACATTTTGAGAATAAAAATATAACTCATCAGTATTTTTTCATGATTTCACTATAGTTTTCAAAGTTATATCAAATGTATAAAAATCATTATAAAGGCCTCTTTCACAAAAAAGAGGCTTTTAATCTTCAATTAAATCATTTTTTTGGGACTTATCAAGGTTAATACGCATACGATGCTATTGCAGTTGCTATTGCTTTATTTTCATCATTTATTAACGTCATACGCATGGTACAACCTTTGCGTCCCAAACGTAATGTTTCCGCACGTGCAGTAAAATATTGTCCACGACCTGGTGCTAAGTAATCAACACGCATATCTACCGTAGCTAAACGAGAAACCTTTTTGCCTGTTTCAGCAAATTCATCTATAGATGCTTTTTTATAGAGCTCCCCCATTGCGGTAATTCCACCAATACTATCCAAAATAGTCGCAGCAACTCCACCATGTAAAATTTGGAAAGCAAGATTGCCTATTAAATCTTTTTGCATTTCTACATGTGCTTCAATTTCACCATCTACAACACGCATGGTCATGCCACAAAACTTATAGAAGGGAGAGCCATTAAATGCCTGACATAATTGTTCTAACAGAACGTCTATTTCAACATTCGAACCTGCTTCAATATTCCCTGTCCAACTTTTTTCCATTTCTTTCATCGTTAACTCGAATTACCAAAATTAAATAAAAAAATAAGATGTATCGCGCACAACCCAAGATAAGCGACTACAATAGACGAAGTTTAATACTGATCAATGAGATTGTTATGACTTATACGTTCAATCGTCCTGCTTTTCCTGCTACGCGTATGCGCCGTATTCGTAAAAATGACCAATTACGCTCCATGGTAAGAGAAACCCATTTGACGGCTGATCATCTCATTTATCCTGTATTTGTTTTGCCAGGTCAAAACCAAACTCAAGATATTCCAAGTATGCCAAATGTTCAGCGTTTATCTGCTGATTTACTTCTTAAAAAATCTGAAAAACTATTAGAGCTTGGTGTATCTAAACTTGCTTTATTTCCAGTTACTCCACAAGAAGACAAAAGTTTAACGGCTGAAGCTGCTTGGCGTGATGATGGCTTAGTTCAAAACACCGTTCGTTTGTTGAAAAAAGAATTACCTGAGATGGTACTCATTACTGATGGTGCACTAGATCCATACACGACTCATGGTCAAGATGGCATTATTGATGACACAGGCTATGTACTAAATGATGAAACTGTCGAATGCTTAATTAAGCAAGCACTCAGCCACGCAGAAGCTGGGGCAGACGTTATTGCTCCTAGTGACATGATGGATGGTCGTATTGGTGCAATTCGTCAAGCATTAGAAGCAAACGGACATATCTATACCAACATCATGGCATATTCTGCAAAATATGCGTCTAGCTTCTATGGTCCTTTCCGTGATGCTGTTGGCTCTGCAAGTAATCTAAAAGGTGGTAATAAATATAACTACCAAATGGATATTGGCAACCGTGCAGAAGCGTTACATGAAATTGCGCTTGATATTCAAGAAGGTGCAGACATGGTGATTGTAAAACCAGGTATGCCTTATTTAGATATCGTTCGTGAAGTAAAAGATACTTTTGGCGTACCAACTTTCGTTTATCAAGTCAGTGGTGAATACGCTATGCTTGCAGGTGCAATTCAAAATGGCTGGTTATCGGACAATGTGATTATTGAATCACTCATGTCTTGCCGCCGTGCTGGTGCAGATGGTATTTGGACTTATTTTGCCGAAGAAGCTGCAATCAAACTTAAAGAAATGAACTAAATTATTTCCTTAAAAGCCCTCCCTCTATGTGAGGGCTTTTTTATCTCTCCCATTTTCAGGAATAAAGGATTCAAACCTGATGCACATTGCCATCATTGGTGCAGGTATTAGCGGATTAATGACTGCATTGGAACTGATTGAGCAAAATTGTTCTGTCACTATTTTCGATCAACAACACGCTGGTAAAGCAGCCTCTTGGGCGGGTGGCGGAATTCTTTCTCCTATGTATCCTTGGCGTTATAACCCTGCTGTTAATGCACTCGCAAAATATGCAAAACCCCTGTATCAAGAATGGAATAAAAGATTAATTCCACATACGGGCATTGATTTTCAAGTTCATGAAACAGGTATGCTTATTTTTGATGAAGATGATTTCGAAATTGGCTTAAATTATTCAAAACAACATCATGAACCATTACAACATGCAGAATATTTACAACGAGAGCAACTCGAACAAATTAATCCATTTATTCATGAAAACTATAAGCATGCGCTATATTTCCCACATTTAGCCAATGCACGAAATCCTAGAGTTTTGCAATCCATCACAGCTTATTTAAAACAGCATCCTAAAGTTCAATTTTATGAACATTGCCCAATTGAACAGTTAAAAATTCAAAACCAGAAAATTATCTCTATACAAGATGCTTCAGGAATATCACATCAAGCCGATGCTTTTGTTATAGCAACAGGTGCTTGGTCTAAACTTTGGGAAGAGCAACTCGATTTACATATTCCAGTAGAACCAATTCAAGGACAAATGGTGCTATTTAAAACACCTGAAAACTGGCTACCAACCATGTGCATGAACAAAGTGATGTACCTCATCCCACGTATGGATGGTCATGTCGTTTGTGGTTCAAGTATGCGTCAAATCGGTTTCGATTTATCTTTAGATGACACCGTAAAATCGAATATTTTAGACGCCTGTTTCGATATGGTACCTGAACTTGAAAACTTCCCCATTGTTCAGCAATGGGCTGGTTTAAGACCAAGCTCACCTAATGGCGTGCCATTTATTGGACAAGCGCCCAATACAGAGAACCTATGGTTTAACTTTGGACACTTTAGAAATGGTTTATGTATGGGCGCAGGTTCTGCACGTTTATTACGCCAACTAATGTTAAATCAAAATACTTTGGAAGATGCTGCAGCCTATAATCCAAAGCGTTTAGCTAAACTTGATTTGGTGTATTGATAAAATATGAAATTAGAATCTGCATAGTTATGCTATGCAATTTTTTCTGCAAAATAATATCTATTTTTACCCTTCGCTTTTGCTTGGTACATTGCTTGATCTGCAACACGTAATAAGTGTTCTGGCTCTTCACTATGTACCTTGTAAACTGCTGCACCTAAGCTTACAGAAATATGAATTGATAAATCTGAAATCGTAATTTGCTCACTCACAACATGAACAATTCTTCTTAAAATATTTTCTGCTTGCTCTATTGATTCTACTTCATTCAAGATAATGACAAATTCATCGCCTCCGATTCTTGAAATAAAATCATTTGCTTTAATTACACCCGAAAGTTTTTGAGCAACAACTTTTAAAAGTTGATCGCCTACTTCATGTCCATACGCGTCATTGACTGCCTTAAAGCCATCTAAATCTAAATAACACACCACCACTTTATGCTTTTCATTGTTATTATTTTTAATAAAATTATCGAGTTTAATATTTAATAATCGTCTATTTGCTAAATTGGTTAAAGGATCGTACATCGCAATTTTTTTCAATTGTTCTTTTTGCTCTAACATTGTGAGTATTAAATACGTTAACCACATCATCAAGCTTGCCCAAACCAATACAAACACAACTTCAAGCACTAACTTATAAAAACTGATTGGAGGATTTAAAGACGAAACTTTAAGCTCCCAATCTGCACCATATAGCTTTATTGGAACTTTGACAGCCGTGTTAGAAATAGGCTCTTTTGATTGATCAATAATCTCTTTTTGCTTCGTTAGTGGATTAATTCCTGATAACTCATAAGCATAGCCATTTTTTGCTAATCTATTTAAATGCACATCAGAAAAGGCATTCGGCAGCTGTAAAGTCACTACGGTATATCCCCAGAAATACTTTGTCCCATCTTCTTTTTTAAGAAATACAGGAAGCATTCCAATCGCACCTTGAGGACCTTGTATTAGCTTAAATGGACCTACAAACTTAAGATCACCTTCTTTAATATTTGCAATTTCTTTCTGTTTATCTTTACCTTCAAATATATCGTGATTTTTAATTAATGTATTTTGTAATGTTGGTTCTATTTGCTGCAGAACACCATCAGGTGCCGTTGATAAAGCATAGGCTCCTTCATACATTGGCAGCATGTACCGAGCAAGTTCTCCATAATTTGGAATAGAACCATTACTTTGATGTACCAAAACAGCTAAGCTATTTACAGAAGACAAAGAGTGGCGGATTGTTTTTTCTAAAGAGCTCGCATAACTATTTGAAATTTGCATAGTATGAGCTGTTTTGGCTTCTGTTTCTGCCTGATTGAGCTTTAAACAAAAAAAAGCGCCTATTGCACAACATAAAAAAAATACACTTATCGATATATTTTTTTTATTCAAAAACCTGTTTTCCTTAAACAGCGCAACCATACAAAACAACCCAACCCAAATACTTAAAATTTCACCGATTTTTACAAGATTATTTTTCTAATATAATCATCATTGGTATACAGCTTTATTTTAACATATCCTTGTTTCCACTTATAAAATTCCGATAAACCAACTCCTTTTATAACAAATTTTTTAACGCTTCTTTTAAGGTAGGATATTTGAACTCAAAACCCGCATCTTGCAAGGCTTTAGGCTGTATATATTGCCCATTTAATATCAATTGAGATTGCTCGCCCAATATCCATTTCATAATAGAACGAGGCAATGTAAATAAAGGTTTTTTCTTTAATATAAGTGCAGCCAATCCTGCAAAAAACTTTTGATTCACTTTTTCTGGTGCAACGAGATTAAAAATTTGTGCTGTAGTGTCTTTTTCTATCAGAAATTCAATGGCAGAAATCACATCATCTATGTGAATCCAAACACAAGGTTGCATACCCGTACCAATGCGTCCCACTAAATTGAAGCGAATAGGCAACAACATTTGTGGCAAAATACCACCACCCATACTAAACACGACACCTAAACGAATAATTTTTGTATTTTGTTCAGGATATTGCTGTGTGACAGCTTCCCATTTTTGGCAAAGTTCGGACATAAAAATTTCTTGAGATGAGGATGCTTCCGTACAATCATCGCCCCACTTTTCTTCAACATCTATACCGTAATAACCTACAGCCGAGCCCGAAACAATTCGCTTTGGCTGTATGTTTCGTTTATTTAAATATTGATAAAGTTGCTCTGTCGTTTTAATTCTACTTTGTAATAATTGTTCTTTTCTATCATCTGTCCACCGACCTTTACCTATACTTTCACCTGCTAGGTTAATGACATAATCAATCTGATCTGTTTTCAAGTCATTTAAATCTGAAATCCACTGTAAACATGGGTGATGAGGTACTTTATTCTTTTGTCGTGTAAGACCTACAACCTGATAATCTTGTTTTAATAAGTGCGTCACTAACCTAGAACCAATAAAGCCAGAAGCACCTGTAATTAAAACCAAAGGCTTGTTCATTCAGTAATCTCATTATTATAGCGAATTCATCTATTCTATATAAAAAGATTGCTGAATAATCAAGCATTAATAATCATTAATTATTCATCATTTTATCAGCCATACGCTGAGCTTGTTTTCCATAAAACCAATATGTTAACAAATACAATGGAATTGCAATGAGTAAAAACATTATGAGAGTAATCATTAAAAACTGTGTATTTTGTAAATATACGATTAAATCTTGCCATACCGTAGGATTTGACCGTGAAGCAATTCCGATACCTAAAAGTAAAAAGCACAAATTATACAGCCAGTAAATTACACTAAAACCCAAAGTAAATTTTTGACGTTCTGCTTGTGTAGGTGCACGACTTTGTTGTTTTAAAAATTTAAATAACACCCAAATCATCGCTGTTAAATACGGGACAATAGTTAAAACAGCTCCCATTCCTTCGGGCATAAGCGCAGCAAGTACACCGCAAATGCAAGTCAAGACTAAACAAATAGCAAAAAACCAAATAAAATAACGAGTTAAAGCGACCATTAAGATGACCAATACAACTTCAAAGTCTTAGTATAAAAAAAAATGAGTTTTTTTTCATGTTCATGTCAACCATCTATGTATATATCTCGTTATATAGGGAGCAAGGTCAGCAACAACCGTAAATTTGTACCGGCATCCACAATATTTTCGGTGACCTTAAACCTAAAGCAATAAGCTTGCTTAAACATAAAATTTGATTAGTAGCCAAATTTTTGTTCTAAGCAGATTTTTTTGACCGACGATTCCCCCATCACTCGAATCGTCGGTCTTTATTTTTGTCTAAAAGATTTTTCTCATTAAAATGATAAAATTCTCTTACGACTTATATTGTCGTTTTCATGCTGTTCAGTACTAGAATTATTCTATAAAGATTCGTTACTATGCCAATAAGGGCATAGGACAATAAATATGAGCGTTCGTTTTTTTCATACGTCAGATTGGCATTTAGGGCAATTTTTTCACAATCATGATCGTGAATTTGAACATACCCAATTTTTAAATTGGTTACTTGAGCAAATCAAAGAAAAACAACCCCATGCCTTACTCATTGCTGGTGATATTTTTGATGTCATTAACCCAGCATCTGCCGCACAAAAACAACTTTATCAATTCCTTGCCGATGCGCACGATATTGCACCAAACATGCAAACACTCATGATTGCTGGTAACCATGATTCAGGTTATCGCATTGAACAAGTAGAGCCATTACTAGAAAAATACAATGCGAAAGCTGTGGGTGTGATTGCTTGGAATAAAGATAAATCACTCAATATTGATCGTTTATTACAACCTATTTATAACGAAGAAAAACAAATTGTTGCATGGTGCCTTACCCTGCCCTTTTTACGTTCTGCTGAAATTACAGGTTTTAATGATCAAACTACCAACAGCCAAAATGCCATTGCCTATTTACATCAAAAATTGATTGCCGAAGCGAAAGCTCGAAAAACAGCAGATCAAGCTTTGATTCTGATGTCACACGCCCACATGCAAGGTGGTGAAACGTCAGATTCTGAACGCCCTATTATTATTGGTAATGAAGAAGCCCTTTCCACTACCCTGTTTGATGATGTGATTGACTACGTAGCACTTGGACATTTGCATAAACCGCAAAAAGTTGGACAAGCCCATATTCGCTATAGTGGCTCACCTATTCCTTTGTCATTTAGTGAAATTAATTACAAGCATCAAGTGGTTGAAGTAGAAATAGACCCCTTACTTAAAGATGGAAATCGTTTTAAGTTTCAAGTTTTAACCATTCCACGTAGCGTACAACTGCATAAAATTTCAGGCGAGTTGCAACACGTTTTTGAGCAATTAAAAGCATTGCCATCGGGTGAGATTGAAGCTATTAATCAGCGTGAATATGTCGATATTGAATACCACACAGATACACCACCTCAACCCAATTTACGCCAACAATTTGAAGAATGTTTAGCACCAAATCGTTACAGGTTGGTGCGAATTTCACGTAAATATTTAAACCAACAAAACGATCACAACGCTGAAAATAAAATAAGCTTAGAGCCACCAACACCAGAAAAGCTCTTTCAACAAATTTGGGAGAAACAAGGCTACAGTGCAGATGAATCCGTCTTAAAAGATTTTTTAAGCTTGGTTGATGAAGCACAAAAATCACTTGAAGATGATGCGAGCGTTTAAGGAATTGCCATGAAAATTTTATCTATTCGTATTAAAAACTTGGCATCCTTAGCAGGTGAGCATTTTATTGATTTTGAAAGCGAGCCTTTAGCAAGCGCAGGTCTAGTCGCTATTGTAGGAAAAACAGGCGCAGGGAAATCGACTATTTTAGATGCCATGTGTTTGGCATTGTTTAATCAAATTCCTAGATTAAAAGGCAGTGATGGAAAACTCATTGATGTTGATGGTTCAGAGCTATTAACCAACTCCCCTCAAACGATATTACGTCGTGGTACAGCGCATGGTTTTGCTGAGTTAAGTTTTGTCGCACAAGATCAAAAAGTCTATTTGGCACGCTGGGAAATTAAACGCGCGCGTGAAAAAGCCGATGGCAAGCTACAAAGTGTTCAACGCTCACTCAAATGCTTAACCGATGGCAATGTGGTCGCAGATAAAACCAAAGCTGTTGAAGAAAATATTAAAAGAATTACCCAACTGAGTTTTGAACAATTTACTCGTGCAGTATTATTAGCTCAATCTGAAGTAACTGCTTTTTTAAAAGCCCGTGATAATGAACGTGGCGAACTATTGGAATACTTAACCAACTCTAGTATCTTTGCAAAAATTGGGCAACTCGCATTTGAAAAAACCAGAGAAATTGCCAATCAACGGAAAGAAATTGAAAATGTTTTAGGACATATCGAAATTTTATCTGATGAAGACTTAGCAACAACAAGCAATCACTTTGATACGGTTTCTACGGCGTACAAAAAACTAGAACTAGAAAAATCTGCGCTAGAAAAAAATCAGCAATGGTATGAACAAAAGCAAAAATACGAAATTGATGTGCAAACACGTCAGCAACAATTACAACATCAGCAGCAACAACTTGATGCCCTTGCACCTGAAAAGCTACAACTGCAACAACTTGAACACTTTTCCGCTATTCGACCAAGTGTGATTCAACAAAAAAATATTCAGCTTGAAGTTGCACAATTACAGCCTCAATTGACACAAGCCCAACAGCAATTTGCAGAGATTGAACAACAATTTAATGCTGAAAAAATCATCTTTGAAAAAATTGATCTAGAACAAAAGCAACAATACCAATTTGAAGTTCAGCATCAAGACAAAATTAAATTAGTACGTGAACGAATTGCTGAGCGCCATTTGTTAGAGGGACAATTTAGAAAAGTACAAAGTGATTTTAAAGAACTTGAAAATCAGCTTATTCCTCATATTAACAATGAAAAACAGATGAAGGAACAGCTTGAGCAACTGCAAAATAATATTGCTCAACATACGGCGCAGCTAGAAAACTCAAACCACTTTGCCTCACTCGATGATGCACTTTCAGCACATATCACACAAACTCAACGCTTTATTCAAAGCTATGCGCAATTTGAAAAAAACTATGGCAATGTGCAACAAGCCAATTCTCAATTACACATGCAACAAAAACAACATGAAGAATTAATGCAAAAATTTGGGCAAGAAGATGTGCTCAATCAGAAAATTTCATTGCTACGTTCCGAGCGTGATCAGCTTATACAGCAGTTAAATCAACTCAGTGTTGTTCAGCAAAAAATACAAAACTTCCAAAATATTGATGCTGAAAACAACCATTTAGTAACGGTGAAAAATACACTCTCTCAACAAATTAAACAGAGTCATACACAGCTCAAAACGACTGAACTTGCCTATCAAACACAAAAAAACGAGCGTGAAAAACTGCAACAAATGTTGCAACAACAACGCTTACTCAATACGGAAAATATTGAAAAACTACGTGCAGATTTAGTCGATGGCGAAGCATGTTTAGTCTGTGGAAGTACCCATCATCCTTATGCAGAAAAAGAAGCTTTTTCTGATGAATTATTCAAGTTACAAGTACAACAAGAACAGCAAGCACTTGAGTTGGAAAAAATTTCTTTCGAAGCTTGGCAAGAATCACACACTACCTTCACTCAGCAAACTGCTTTAATGGATGCCAATGCGCAACAGTTAGCAACCTTAACCATACAACTTGATCAGGCAAAAAATACGCTTCAACAACAATTAAGTGCCTTAAATATTTCTTTTGATTTTTCACAGAAGTATGAAGCCTTAACGCAACTAATTCAGACAAAAATTAATGAAGCACAACAAATGCAAAAACAAACTGAAGATGCCTTAATTTCACATGAAAAAGCTCAACAACAAAGTCATGGACTTGTAAGCTCAATCCAACAAACCACACAGCATTTATCTAGTGTGCAACAAGCTGAAATCAATATTCAGCATATTCTGAACGTATTGAATGACACAGAAAAACAATTATGGGAACAATCGACATTAAATACTGCTGAAAAAGTTTGTCACGTACTACAACAACGTCAAAATTGCTTAAAGCAACTCAATCAATTAAATACTCAATATAATCAAACTTCTCAACAATTTGAGCAATATCAGCAACAAGTTAAATTTAGTCAGGAAAAAATTCAGTCAGCTCAAGATCAAATTAAAAATTTAACAACAGAAGGTAAAAAAAATAGTGATGTTGCGATTCAAGCAATTCTTGAAATGACAAATGATACTGTTGAAAAACCACATGATTGGTTGAATGATTTTGACCAAAACAGACAACGATTACAAACAAGATTTAATCAGGCACGCCAAACATTCGACCAAATACGTCAAGCCTTTGAAACAGCTCAAAGTCGCTTAAAAGAATGCCTCACCCAGCAAGCACAATTACTTACTCAAATGAAACATGTTGAAAATACAATTCAACAGTGGATGAGCCAAAATTTAGAATTTAATCAAACACAATTAGCGCAACTGAGTACAATTTCACATGAACAAGAACAGCAACTTAAACAGCGTGTTTTAAATGTAGAACGTGCTTATTCAGATGCTCAAGCAGGCATTCAAGCTATTCAGCAAACATTAGCTCAACACCTACAAACACAGCCAGAAATACAAATAGTACAACTTGAACAAGCGATTGCGAATAATCTTAAATTATTATCAGAACAGCAAGAACTAAGAGAGCAACTCAAAAGTAAACTAGATATCCATCATGCGAATATCAATAGACAAAAACAATTTGCTGAGCAAATTCAGCAAATTCAAACCGAAGAACACCGTTGGAATAAAATTTCGAGCTTAATGGGTGACTCTACGGGTAAAAAATTTCGTGATGTTGCTCAGCAATATAACCTCGATATTTTAATTGAATATGCCAACCAACAATTGGCACAACTATCACAGCGTTATATCTTAAAGCGTTTAGATAACTCTCTTAGCCTTGCCATTGTCGATCATGATATGGATGGTGAAACCCGTTCGGTTTCATCACTTTCTGGTGGTGAATCTTTCTTAACAGCCCTCGCCTTATCACTCGCTATTGCGAGCATGGCTTCAGGCTCAATGAAAATTGAATCATTATTTATTGATGAAGGCTTTGGTACGCTTGATGCTTCATCACTGCATATGGTGATGAATGCACTAGATCAACTACAGAGCCAAGGGCGTAAAGTTGTGCTCATTTCACATATTCAAGATATGCATGAGCGTATTCCTGTGCAAATTCAGGTACAGCCTATAGGTGCTGGTGCAAGTCAAATTGAAGTAGTCGGATAAAAATAAAAAAGCCGTCATCATGACGGCTTTTTCTTAGTTCACTTTACGTAAAGTCAAAATCTGCTCACTGCGTCCAAAAGAACCTTTTTCATCGTGAAGAATTGAACTTGTTAAGCCAACACCATCTGCCCCATATTGTTGAACTGTTTCAAGCCCAAGCCATTTCCCTTGCGGAATACGGTACAAATGGATTTGCAAATCTAAATTTGGAAAAGCATATTGAAAAGGAACATCTTGACGCGTTGCTACGCCATTTGCTGTATCTACCATACCCATTAAACGTACAAAATCCGAAGATTGCTCATTTTCAATCATCGAGTATGGATTGCTTAACCAAACTATACCTTTACCCTGACGCCTTTGAGAAGATCGAGCTTCTAATGATGCAATATAACCACCAGGCCATGTACAAATTTCATTCCAAACAGGCTGATGTTCAGGACTTTCTATTCGTTGATCTTCTATACCATAAATTGAAGATGTATCACTGATCATCATTCGCCACGTATGAGCTTGAATACATGCCTTACCTTGAGCGCTCATTATTGACTCGATCAATTCAATGGTTTTACCAGCACGAATGACCTTTGTTTCTATTTGAAATTCGCCAGCAGGAATCAACCCTAAAATATCTAAGCTTATACGCCCTATACGTACATCTGACCGCGGTGAAAAAAGATCTAATTCAGCACAAATAATTCCTGTTGCAGGTGCCATATGTTGTTCATGTTCATTCCATGCACCTTGGGCATGGATAGTAGATCTATACTTTGCGATTACACTGCCATCTTCCTGAACTTGTCGATCAATGAGTTGATAGTACGCTGATGTCATTTCCCTATTCACTTATTTTTCAGATCAGGGCTTAGTCTTACATATAGCTGTTTTCATACTCAATCGCAAAATAGACCAAAAGGTGAACGCACAATTCACCTTTAAATTTATTTGATTATTCTTCTTTTGAATAATCCCTCGCCCCAAACAATGCTGTTCCTACACGAACCATTGTCGAACCTGAAGCAATTGCAGCCTCCATATCTCCTGACATCCCCATACTTAAAGTATCCCAGTCTTCAGGATGAGCATGATTCACTTTTACTTGTTCAAAAAGCATCTTTGCATCTGCAAATGCTTGTGTATTATTTGGTGCAGGAATCACCATCAGACCACGCAGTTTCAAATTGGGTAATTGGCTAATTGTTTCTACTAATTCTGCAACTTCCGCAGGCTGACAACCATCTTTAGTATCTTGAGCATCAATATTCACTTGCAAACAGATATTCAAAGGTGCCTGAGATGCTTCACGTTGATTCGACAAACGCTCAGCAATAATTAAACGATCAATACCATGCACCCATGCAAATTTTTCAGCTAAATGCTTTGTTTTATTACGTTGTACATGACCAATAAAGTGCCATTCAATTTCTAAGTCGTTTAAAGCTTCAATTTTATCTAATGCTTCTTGTAAATAATTCTCCCCAAATGAACGCTGCCCTGTTTCATACATTTCTTGCAACATTTCACTTGGATGTGTTTTTGAAACAGCCAATAACTGAACATCTTCTTCTAAACGATTCGCTAATTCACATGCACTTTTTATTTGTTCTAAAACTAAATTTCGCGATGTTTGTAGACTATTCATTGACGTATTTCTCATTTCAAGATGATTATTTACATTCGACTTGAACAAACTGTTGGTTAAGCCGATGGAAAACCGTATTATTCTAACAAAATAATTAAGATTTACTCACTATCGGGGACTTAAATGGATATTACAGAACTACTCGCGTTTTCTGCAAAAAACAATGCTTCAGATTTACACCTTTCAGCAGGCATGCCACCCATGATTCGTGTGGATGGTGAAGTACGTAAAATCAACTTACCTGCTTTAGAGCACAAAGAAGTTCATAAACTTGTTTATGACATCATGAACGATAAACAACGTCGTGACTATGAAGAAAAATTAGAAACTGACTTTTCATTTGAAGTTCCTGGTGTAGCTCGTTTCCGTGTGAACGCATTTAACCAAAACCGTGGTGCAGGCGCAGTATTCCGTACAATTCCATCGAAAGTACTCACTATGGAAGATTTGGGCATGACCCAAATCTTTAAAGATATTTGTGAATATCCACGCGGGATTGTTTTAGTTACAGGTCCTACTGGCTCGGGTAAATCAACAACACTTGCAGCAATGATTGACTACATCAACGACAATCGTTATGACCATATTTTAACAGTCGAAGACCCAATCGAGTTTGTACATCAATCTAAAAAATGTTTGGTTAACCAACGTGAAGTTCACCGCGATACGCATGGCTTTAACGAAGCACTTCGTTCTGCACTGCGTGAAGACCCTGACATTATCTTAGTCGGTGAGATGCGTGACCTTGAAACCATTCGTTTGGCACTTACTGCTGCTGAAACAGGTCACTTAGTTTTTGGTACGCTACATACCACATCTGCGGCAAAAACCATTGACCGTGTAATTGATGTATTCCCTGCCGAAGAAAAAGATATGGTTCGTGCCATGTTATCTGAATCACTTCAAGCTGTTATTTCACAAACACTTTTAAAGAAAAATGGTGGTGGTCGTGTTGCTGCACACGAAATTATGATTGGTATTCCTGCTATTCGTAACCTTATTCGTGAAAACAAAGTGGCACAAATGTATTCTGCAATTCAAACAGGTGCAAACTACGGCATGACAACACTAGATCAAAGCTTAAAAACTTTAGTGAATAAAGGTGTTATTAGTGCTCAAACTGCGCGTACTGCAGCAAAACAGCCTGAAACATTCTTATAAAGATGGCATTAAAATTCAATTAAGGATTTGCTTATGGACTTTAATGACTTATTAAATCTTATGATTCAGCAAAAAGCATCGGATCTATTTATAACGGCAGATGTTGAACCATCAATGAAAATTAATGGTCAAATCGTTCCTGTGGTTAAAACCAAATTATCTGGTGAGGTTGTTGGACAGCTTATACAGTCTATTATGACCGATAAGCAAAAACTAGAATTTGCTGAAACACGTGAATGTAATTTTGCTATTTCCAATAAAGATAAAACAGCACGATTTCGTGTAAGTGCATTTCAACAACGTGACCAGCCTGGCATGGTATTACGTCGTATTGAAACACGTATTCCAGAAATAGAAGAGTTAAACCTTCCACCTATTTTAAAAGATCTTGCTTTAAAAAAACGTGGCATTGTGATTTTTGTAGGTGCAACGGGCACTGGGAAATCAACTTCACTAGCATCTATTGTTGGATTTCGTAATCAAAATTCTAAAGGTCATATCATTACCATTGAAGACCCAATTGAATTTATTCACGAACATGCAGGCTGTATTATTACCCAACGTGAAGTTGGTATTGATACAGACTCATTTGAAGTTGCATTAAAAAATACGCTACGTCAGGCACCAGATGTCATTATGATTGGTGAAATTCGCTCTCGCGAAACCATGAACTATGCCATTGCATTTGCAGAAACGGGACATCTTGTATTTGCAACCTTACATGCAAACAATGCGAACCAAGCTTTAGATCGTATCATTCACTTTTTTGATGCAGATCGTCATAGTCAATTGTTTATGGATTTATCTTTAAATTTACAAGCAATTATTGCTCAACAACTAATTCCAACTGTTGATGGCAATTCTAGACGTGCAGCAATTGAAGTTTTAATTAACTCACCTCTTATTTCAGATTTAATTCGAAAAGGTGAAGTCAATGAAATTAAAGAGCTTATGAAACGTTCACGCGAGCTAGGAATGCAAACCTTTGACCAAGCATTATTTGATTTGTATCAAGCAAAACAAATTAGCTACAAAGAAGCACTGAAGCATGCAGACTCTCCAAATGATTTACGCCTACAAATTAAACTCTCTGAAGAAGGTGGTTTAAACCGCTTATCAGAGTCGACAAGTCGTATTACATTCGATGGTCAATAATTTTAGTTCCATTCTGAAATAAAAAAGGCTTCTTTACGAAGCCTTTTTTATTCATATCTTATTTTTTACGGAATGCTTCTTGGCACTCTGGAGCATCGCAATAACCATAAAGGTTAAGCGAGTGACCTGTTAGCTCAAAACCAAACTTTTTCGCAACTTCGTGCTGTTCGTTTTCAATAATATCATTGTGGAATTCCACAACTTTATTACAGTTTTGACAAACAATATGGTCATGATGATCATCTTGCATAATTTCAAAAACAGAATGATTGTTTTCAAAATGATGGCGCTGAATAATACCGGCAGCTTCGAACTGTGTTAATACACGATATACAGTTGCTAAACCGACATCTTCCCCTTGATCGAGTAAAGTTTTATAAATGTCTTCTGCGCTTAAATGATGTTGTTTTGAATTTTCTAATAATTCCAATATTTTAATTCGCGGAAGTGTAACTTTTAGTCCAGCTTTACGTAAATCTTGATTTGAAATAGGCATGTAATTAAGTCTCTCAACAAAATGAAAGTTGGAATATGCAACAAAGTTTAGATGCAGTATGATCTATCCTTGGATCAAATGCATCATAATTAATTCGGGATAGTGTAGCAAAATGCAAAAAATCATGTTGACGTTATTCGTCGCTTCACTGCTCACAGGTTGTTCAACCTTGGGCGTTTATAAAGTAGATATTCCTCAGGGTACACCTTTAACCCAAGCTCAGGCATCAAAAGTACAGGTTGGTATGAGTCACCAGCAAGTACGCTTTTTGCTTGGAAGCCCTACAATATCAGACCCTTTAAACCCTTTACGCTGGGATTATATCTATAACTACATCCCAGGAACTTATGCTAAAAAAGCAAAAATTTCCGCAGCATCTGGTCAGCATTTAAAAATTTACTTTGATGCAAATGGCATTGTACAAAATATTGAAGGCTTAGAAACGATTCCTGAAACACAACCAGGTTTACCAGGATCTAAAGAAGCAATTCTTGATGCGCCCCCACTATAACTAGTTTAAATTTAAAAAAAACCCCTCAATGAGGGGTTTTTTTTATGACGTCGATTGTTTAAAGCGATTACTTCTACAATAACGGCTTGTTGGATTATTTTCTGCACGTTTTCTTCGAATATCTTTAGGGTTAATCGTAAGTGCCCTATAAATTTCTACACGATCTCCAATTTCAAGCATTTGAGATAAATCTTTTATACGTACACCAAAAATCCCTAACTGTAGGTTTTCAGGTAATTCTATTTGCTTACGAATACCACTTTTTTCAATGGCATCTAGTGCTGTCATACCTTCAACATAATCTACACGTATATGAAATTGTTGATCTTGGGCTGCATAAGCAACCCAAACATCCTGATTCACTGACATTATAAAATTTGTCCAAAGTACGACACAATCGCAAGAATAATCGCAAGTGGTAAAACAATACGAACAGCAATACGCCAAAGGTTATAAACTGCTTCATTACTAAAATTTAATGCTTTTCGTAAGTGGCTAATTTTCATTATCCAGCCGACAAATATTGCATAGATGAAGCAAATCAATAAGCCCCAAAGTACAAGTACAATATTAAAGATAGGTGCTATAGATGGAATCGCCCAGATTAGGGTTGCAATAACCAGCATAGCCCATTGAATGGCACTATTTATATTGCGTTGTGCTAGCTGTTCACGTGCAAGCTGTAAAACTAGTGCTGCTGAAGTGATCACTGCAAAGATAAATGCAAAAGCTGGAATTTCTGCTTGAGCAGCAAAAAAACCAAATGCTACAACAGCCAATAATTGGGCAATCCAAATAGGAAGCGCTGTTTTAGTTGCAACATCTTCATTTTTAACAACAGCTAAGCTACTTTGCCAGTAAATTCCCATACCTAGCCCACTTGCGACTAAAGCAAGAATAGTGGCATTTGCCCACTCACCAAATACCAACGAAGTTACCGTCCATTCTGGTAATGTAGTACCTGTTGTATTTGCTAAAACAATCGATGCAATAACTGCAACTGCTGTTAAAACAACAACAACTTGACGTGATACAAAAGAAATAACAAAAGCAGCAATCGCAAGTCCAACAAAAATAAAATGCGTTTCAATTCCTGTCACAGCAAATTGGCTCAGTAATTGACCTGCATTAGATAACATTCCACCTGCAAGAAAAGGAATGAAAACCACAGCTAACCAACCCACTAAACGCCATCTTTGAGAAGCATCAGCATCACGAGTTAAACTAGACAACGCCTCTAAAGCTGTTGTTTTTGAACGCTTTGCTAAAGCTATTTCTAAGTAACAAATAGGTAAAGCTAAAATCACCATTGTTCCAAGCCAAAGCAGCCAAAAGTCAATTTGACGCTCAACTAAAATACCTGTGACTGGTGCGAGTGTTGCAATAATAATAAATGATAGACAAAACGCCATCAGCGGCGAGATCCATCTTGATATAGCATTATCTTGCATTGATGCTTTCCTAATAAAAATCTATGGCTATTTTGCCCTGCTCATCACGGAAAATCAAAACCCTATAAAAAGAAAAGCAAACTATCTCGAAAGATAATTTGCTGCGCTGAATATTAAAACATGCCTCTAATTATTATTATTTCATTTATCCCCAATTATGAAAAAAAGCGAGCGAACCAATTTTTACCTTTCTTCTGCTCTTTTTCTTTAATAATTCCCATCATATTTTCTTTTACAGCGCCAACATAATCAGCATCATCGTGCTGAATATGATTAATTAACCACTTCGATAATACTTCGTGTAATTCAGCCTCAATCGATTGCCCCATATCAAAACGATCACGATAAGACTCAATTTTTTTAATAAATATGTCATGTACACGTTTATGTGGCACACGATATTTATAATCTGCTTCTTCTTGTAAAGATTCTTCAAACGTAAAATGTGACTGCGTATAATCAATAATATTGTCTAAAATTTGTTTGATACGAGATCTATCCGTATGCCCCTCAATATCTACAATTTCATTGATATAGTCTAGAATTCGTCTGTGTTGATCGTCTATCACATCGATACCAGTATTATATTCTGGAATCCATTTCATCTTCATACGATCACCTGTTGATCTTAAGTTACTAAACGCTTACAAAGCATAGTAGCCAACTTGTGATGAAATAAAAATCAACTAAATTACTCTACTTTTCACATTTTTCAGGAGAAATACAACAAAGCGCTGTTATATATAGCTTTATTTCTTAAACCCTACTAAAAGAATCAATTATTTATTAACCAATATATTATTTTTTAACAATATAAAATACTGTCCACACTTTACAATAAATATGTGGACTATTAGACATATTAATAATTTATTGTAGAAAATCTAATATTGATCAGCCTTTGTTATACGCTTTAATTCAGGGTTTAAACGCTCACGTTCCAATCGTTCAATTCTTGTAAGCTCATGACGGATTGGACGTCCATGCTGAAATAAAATCATTTCACCAGATTCGTATGCTAACCACTTTTCATTCTGCGTTAATGGCTCTGTAGTAATTACTGCAACACGATCTTCTGGTGTTGTCACTTGGCTGAAATCGACCTCAACATCAATATCAATTAATTGTGCAGGTTGAAATGGATATTCACGAACCAACCAATGTAATTTTGTTACGGCATAACTAAAGAGTGCCTGACCATTCGATAAACAAAAATTAAATGTTCCGTGTTCCGCAATTTTAGGTGACAATTCAACTAATAAATCAAAAATCTGATCTAAACTTGGCTCTTTATAACCAAATTTTTCAACAAGTTGGTCTAATAAATAACAAAATGACAATTCACTATCTGTGTTTCCTACAGGTGTATAACGACCTGAAAGCTGAGGACTAAAGCCATGTAAATCACCATTATGAGCAAAAATCCATTGTCTCCCCCAAAGCTCGCGTATGAATGGATGTGAATTTTCTAAATTAATCTTACCTTGCGTTGCTTTACGAATATGTGCGATTACATTACGTGATTTAATTGGATAGTTACGTATTAATTCAGCAATTGGCGACTCAACAGCCGACTGATTATCAACAAATAAACGACAGGCTTTATCTTCAAAAAAAGCAATTCCAAAACCATCACAATGATCAGAAGTAATACCAGCACGTTGTGAAAACCCACGAAATGAAAAGGTAATATCCGTAGGTGTTGCGCAATTCATTCCAAGTAGTTGACACATATTTTTTAATTCAACAAATCAATTTGTATTGATCTATATTCTGCATGAGCCATAGACAAATTTGCAAATCACATCACTCAATATTCTCTTCTTTTTTCTACTTATTTATAAATACATATTCTTGTTGTGATGGACTTAAAATCTTAGACATAGATATCCGAGTAATTATTGATTATGCAATAAAATATCAAACTGCCACCTTCTTTTGTAGAATAAAATTTTTTGCCATATTTTTAACATCTAAAAAGACAAAATAATCCAAACAATTAAAATCTTGATCATAGAAAGCTTCTTTAGAGAGCTTCGCATTCATTTTTAAATATACATCAAATAACTTTGGAATTTTTTCATCCTGTACAAAACTAAATTTTGGATGTTGTGGTTCATATTTTTTTTGTGCTGCAATTGTACATGTTTGCTGTTCACCTAAATTTTTAATGTATTGGTGAGTAAAGTAAGCTCTGGCTTCATTACCGACCAACCGAATGCTCACACATCCAATCAAATATTTAGCACGCATTTTCCATAAAATTTTAGGTAATAGATTCATCCACAAAACTGACAATGCTTTGCCAGAACGATAATGTGGATGAACACAAGTTCGACCTATTTCAACAACATTTTCTAAATGATTAAGCTCAGGAAATATTTTAAATTCATGCTGACTATAACTTTGAGCTAAATCTTTCCCTTGTAAGAGTTTCAGTCGTGTATAAGCAACTATTTCATTTTTCCATTTATCTCGAAGTACGGCATGTTCACAATTAAAATCATAGAGATCTTGATCTAAGCCTAAAGGAAAATGAATTCCAAACTGTTCTGAAAACTGCTCTGCTCGAAACTTTTGTACTTCAATAATTTGCTCTAAATCATCAACCCATTCGAATTTATATTGAGTTGGCTTGTTTATTTTTTTTATAAGAGGAAAAGTAATCGCCTGACTATACTGAGTAATTTTATCTAGCATCATCAACTTCTCATGTTGTTTTTTATACCCTAATCAATCCTTATGACATATTAATGACGAACAGTTTCAAATTTTAAAAATAAAAAAAGAGGCAAATAAAGCCTCTTTTCCTGTTTTAAATACTTACTTTTTAACTTGATTACGGTTAGTAATTAAAGTTCCAACACCATGATCTGTAAAGATCTCTAGTAATGTTGCATGTGGTACACGACCATCAACAATGTGAGCACTTATTACACCGCCTTTAACAGCATCTAGCGCACAGCCCACTTTAGGAATCATACCGCCATAAATCACGCCTGTTTCAATTAAACGATCAACTTCTTGTGTCGTTAAACCTGTCAACAAGTTTTTGTTTTCGTCTAATACACCTGAAATATTAGTCAGTAATATGAGTTTTTCTGCACCCAAAGCTTCAGCAACTTTGCCTGCAACCAAATCTGCATTGATATTATAAGTATTCCCTTCATCATCAACACCTAAAGGTGCAATTACAGGAATAAAATCACTACTTGTAAACATCTCAAGTACATCAGTTTTAACACCAACGACTTCGCCAACTAAACCAAGATCAATCTCTTTAACAGAACCATCTTCAGCAGTTTTTTGCATCAATAACTTTTGTGCACGAATTAAGTTGCCATCTTTACCTGTTAAACCAATGGCACGACCACCATGTTGATTAATCAAGTTAACGATTGATTTGTTTACGCTACCGCCCAATACCATTTCAACAACTTCCATTGTTGCAGGATCTGTCACGCGCATACCATCAATACGGTCAGATTCACGACCTAATTGCTTCAGGAAAGAATCAACTTGCGGACCACCGCCATGAACAACAATAGGGTTTAAACCTACTGTTTTAAGCAATACGATGTCACGAGCGAAAGAACTTTCTAACTCAGGATCAGTCATTGCATTGCCGCCATATTTCACGACCAGCGTTTTACCTGCAAAACGTTGAATATACGGCAAAGCTTCTGTCAGAATTTGTGCTTTGTCGATGCCTGTATGCTGATATGGCATTCGCCTCTCCTTATTGAGCATCTAAAATGTCTTGAGCGATAGTTGGATACTTATCGCGAAGCATTGTAACAAATGTATTTCGAATATCGTCTAATCGTGCAGAATTATCGGCATCAAATCGTACTGTAAAATATTCACCTGTATTCGAAGCTCGAATAATGCCAAAACCATCATCAAAATCAAGCCGAATCCCATCTATTTTACTTAATTCTGCATTCAAACTTTGGCTATATTTTTCAATATCTTGTAAAACTTGAGCTGTTTTAAATCCTGAAGTATGAATGTATAAGTCTTCTGTACTTGCGCGTTCAGGATATGCTGCAAATAAATCAGATACTATTTTAAATTCAGATTCACTTAAATATTCTAAAATACGTAAAGCGGCATATAAGCCATCATCATAGCCCAATCCACGACCATCATTAAAAACATAATGTCCTGCGTATTCTCCACCAAATACAGCGTATCCATTCGAGTGTGCTAAATATTTACGTAGAAATGTACTACCTGTTCGAATCATTTTAGGTTTTCCACCTAAATCTCGAATCGTATTTCTCACCATCGTTGAACATTTCACATCAAAGACAATTTCATGCTGAGGATAAGTTTTAAGGCACATTTCGCTAAACAATGATAATAATTGGTCTGCAGAAATAAGTTGTGCATGTTCATCAACAATCACAAGACGATCACCATCACCATCTAAAGCAATACCAATATCTGCCTGATGTTGCTGTACTGCAGATTTAAGCTTTGAAAGATGCTGTGCTTTTGATGGATCTGGTGCATGATCTGGAAAATTACCGTTCGCCTCACAGCGTAATGCGATTACATCGCAGCCTAACTTTTCTAAAATATGAGCAGCACACTGTCCTGCTGAACCATTTAGACCATCAAGCACAACTTTAAATTTTCTTTTTAATTTTATATCTGAAATAAGATGTTGCTCATATGCTTCACAAAATTGTGGAATATGCTCTGATTTATAATTTTGCAGAATAATATCGTGCGCTTTTAAAAAATGTTTTTGCGCTTTTAATGCAACATCTTGAATCATTTCAGGAGTTGGCGGCAAGCCCTTGAGTATCCACTTAATACCATTGTCTGTTTTTTCATTATGGCTTGCGGTCACCATAATACCATTGCCATCATTTCCACGTGAACTAAAGTACATAAGCGGACTAGAACATAACCCAATTAACGTGACATTCAATCCTTTTTCAACACAAACTTTTCGAATAATTCCTGCATATTCTGCACTAGTTAAACGCGCGTCATAGCCCAATACAATACGACTTTGCTTTTGCTCAATAAATTGTTCTGCCAGTCCATTTGCCACAGCATAAATTAATTCGGGCGTCAGTATGCTGACCTTGCCACGAATGTCATAAGCGCGGAAAATTTGTATTGGAAACATTTGCTGAGTTAAATTCATAAGCAATAAGATTTAAAATGGATTTTAGGAAATAGATAAATGTGATTTGAGGAAGATTGTAGAACTTACAATTTTTATTGTCGCAGTTATCTGTAATTTTTAATACACTTTTTGTTACATGTAAATAAAAAGCGATAAAGCTACAATGTCTTTATCGCCTTTGAAGGTCAAATTTTAGTTTTTACCTGTATGTCCAAAACCACCCGCACCACGCTCAGTTGCAACAAACTCTTCAACTAAATCAAATTGTGCTTGAACAACAGGAACAAGAACATATTGTGCTAAACGCTCACCTGGCTCTAAAGTAAATGCTGTTTGGCTACGGTTCCAAACTGAAACCATAAGTTCACCTTGGTAATCTGAATCAATTAAACCAACAAGATTACCTAATACGATGCCATGTTTATGACCTAAGCCCGAACGTGGCAAGATTAAACCTGCAAAGTTAGTATCTTCGATATAAATGGAAAGACCTGTTTTTACTAAAACTGTTTGACCTGGCTCAATTACAGTTGCTTCTTCAACACATGCACGTAAGTCTAAACCTGCTGAACCTGTTGTTGCATACGTTGGCATCGGCCATTCTTGACCAAGACGCTTATCGAGCACTTTAACTTGAACTTTCATATTTATTTCCTATTGAATCAATTTATTAACGTTTAATGAGTGAACGTAAGTTTTCTAAATACTGTTGGGCTTGTAACTTAGGATCTATATCGCCTGCAAGCTTTTTCTTGCGACCTAACCAATCCAATTCATCTTGTGGTAATTCATCTAAGAAACGGCTTGGCGTCATTTGTTTCATTTGACCGCCTGCTTTACGTTGTTCAGCCAAGGTTATGGTTAAACCCTGACGTGCACGGGTAATTCCCACGTACATTAAACGACGTTCCTCTTCGACTGTATCGGCAGCAATTGAGTTTTTGTGCGGTAGAATTTCTTCTTCCAAACCAATTAAATACACATAAGGAAATTCAAGTCCTTTCGAAGCATGTAGCGTCAATAAGTTTACTTTGTCAGTATCTTCCTCTTCCTGTTGCTGCTCTAACATATCAAGCAACACCATTTTACGAATCACACTTTCAATGTTCTTTTCATCTACATCTTCTGCACGGTTAATCAAACTTTGAATACTGCTATATAAAATTTCAATATTATCGAGTTTCGTTTTTTCCTGAGCAGGCGTTGCAGCTGTTTCTTTAATGTAATCGATATAACCTGCTTCTAGCATCATTTCGCGAATAATAGGTACAGGTTCATCATCTTCAATTAAGTTACGAGTAAAGGTATTAATAAAGTCTGCAAATTCCGCCAATTGCGTTGTCGCTTTTTTCGGAATCGCCATTGTTAAGCGTTGATCGCCCGCAGCAGCTAACAAAGACAAATTACTTTCTTGGGCAAATAGCCCTAGTTTTTCCAAAGTTACAGGACCAATTGCACGCTTAGGTGTATTGATAATACGTAAAAATGCACTGTCATCTTCAGGGTTAATAATGAGTCGTAAATAACTCATAATATCTTTGATTTCCGCACGACCAAAGAAAGACTGACCACCCGAAAGCTTGTATGGAATTTGCATTTGGCGAAGCTGTGTTTCTAAAATGCGTGCTTGGAAGTTACCACGATACAAAATCGCATAATCTTTCCAACTTTTACCATTCATCAACTTATGCGTAATTAAATCTTTAACAACACGTTCTGATTCATCGTCATCATTACGACAGGTAATAACTCGGATAACCTCACCATGACCTTTATCTGACCATAATTTTTTGTCAAATAAATGTGGGTTATTTCCAATAACCGTATTGGCTGCTCTTAAAATACGACTGGTTGAACGATAGTTTTGTTCAAGCTTAATCACTTTTAAGTTACGGAAATCTTCCTGTAATAACGCCATATTTTCAGGCTTTGCACCACGCCATGCATAAATAGATTGGTCATCATCACCAACGGCAGTAAATTGCCCCATTACCCCTACAAGGAGTTTGACCAAAATATACTGTGCGGTGTTGGTATCTTGATACTCATCGACCAAAAGATAACGCACACGGTTTTGCCACTTATCACGAACTTCTGCATTCTCTTGCAAAAGACGCGTTGGCATTACAATTAAGTCATCAAAGTCTACTGCGTTATAGGCGCGTAAATTACGTTCGTAAAGCTGATACAAATGTGCAAACTGAATATCTTCTTGAGTTTCACATGTTGTATGTGCCTGTTCAGGTGGAATAAGATCGTTTTTCCAATCTGAAATCATTTTCATTGCTTTCGCAATCAATTCTTTACTTTCAGCACCTGACAAATTATCACGATGCATTAAATCCATTAAAATGCGCTTACAGTCATCTGCATCTAAAATAGAAAAGTTATTTTTAAGCGGTGTATGTTTAAGTTCTAATCTGAGTAAATTCAAGCCAAAGTTATGGAATGTAGAAACAGACAAGCCTTTGGCTTCTTCACGAGTCATTAGCTTCGTTACACGCTCTTTCATTTCACGTGCAGCTTTATTGGTAAACGTCATTGCTGTAATACGATGCGATGGAATACCACAATGCTTAACTAAATATGCAATTTTACGCGTAATTACCGAGGTTTTACCTGAACCCGCCCCTGCAAGTACTAACAAGGGTCCTTGAGTATATTTCATGGCTTCAAGTTGCTTGTCATTCAATTGACCTGCCAGCGACGACATAGTTTTTCCTCTTTGGTATTCGATGTCGATTATAGACATCTCACCACAACTTTCATAATGAAAAAATTGAACCTGTTATTTTTTATTGAATACTCAATAAAAAAACCACCCGAAGGTGGTTTCTTTTTCACTCAATAAAATTATTGAGTTGCATAAACACTAATTTCTACACGGCGGTTTTGTTCACGACCAGCAGCAGTAGAGTTATCAGCGATTGGGTTAGCAGCGCCTAAACCTTGTGCATTGATGCGAGTTGTAGAAACACCTTGAGATGCAATGTAGCTCGCAACAGCTTGTGCACGTGCTTGAGATAATGGAAGGTTGATTGAATCATTACCAGTATTATCTGTATAACCAGTTACAAGAATCGCACTCTTGTTATCTTCAGCCAAAACTTGAGCAACTTTGTTTAAAGTTGAATAGAAGTTTGGTTTGATTGCAGATTTGTTTGTATCAAATGTAATGTTACCTGGCATAATTAAGCCAACAGAACCATCTGGATTACGGCTTACATCAATACCCGTACCTGCAGTAGCTGCACGTAATTTTTTCTCTTTATTATCTAGGTAAGCACCACCAGCACCACCAAGTAAAGCACCGATTGCTAAAGCACGGTTATTTTGACTTGATGAATTATTATTACCTTTTGAAAGTGCATAACCTGCTCCAGCACCTAAAACAGCACCAATTGCTGTCTTGTCGTATTCAAAGCCACCAATATTATTACCTGTAGTTTGGCAACCTGAAAGAACCATTGCCCCTACTACTGCTGAAATTGCTAGTGCACGCATTTGCATGACTCCTATGTTAATGTTTTGTTGTCGTTAAAAATAATGGAATAATTTTTGTAGTTAGACCACCTATTTTTTGTTAATAATAAGTTGTTTGATTACAATTTGTAATATTTATTTGAATTATTGGACCAACTTCACCATATTTTCTACATAGTTGAAGATTAACTCTTTTTTGTATTAGGAAGTCGCTTTATATTTAGCTTAAACTCTATTCAAAATGATTTTATCCTAAGGATGAGATATGTCTACACCATCAAAGAAACAACCTGTGTTAAAAAAAATCACAAAAGGTCTAACTGTTGGTTCCGTTATGACTGGAAGCACATTCTTTCATGGCCCTCCTGTTCTTGCTTTAGGTTTTACCAAACTATTTAAAAAATCACGCAAAGTTGATGAAACAAATATTCAAATCACGAACAGCTGGTTAAGTGTTAATAATTGGCTGATTGATCACGTATTACCGAATACACAATGGGATATTTCTGTAGATGAAAATTTAGATTTAAATCTACAAGGTCGTTATCTCATGATGTGTAATCATCAAAGTTGGGTTGATACAACAGTTAATCAATATTTTGGTTTAACACGCATGCCACTCACCCGCTTTTTTACAAAATGGGAACTTATTTTCATTCCATTTGTAGGGCAAGCCTTTAAAATTTTAGGCTTCCCTATGATGAAACGTCACTCAAAAGAGCAAATTGCAAAAAATCCTGCGTTAAAAGATCGTGATATGGAAGAAGCTCGTAAATCATGTGAGCAACTTCTTAGCCAACCATTTACCTTACTTAACTATTTAGAAGGTACGCGCTTCACAGCAGAAAAACATACTCAGCAAAAATCACCATACAAACACTTACTTAAACCTAAAGCAGGTGGTTTAGCCTTAGCTTTAAATATTTTAGGTGAAAAAATTGATGCGCTTGTAGATATGACCATTATTTATCCTAATGGTGTACCCGGTTATGGAGAGTTTTGGTTAGGTGATGTTCCCCAAATTGCGGTCAATTTACGGAAAATAGACATTCCTGATTGGGTACATGGTGGCAATTATGAAGATGACCTTGAATACCGTGCTCGCTTTCAACAATGGGTTGACGATTTATGGCAAGAAAAAGATGACCTTATTGAAAGTATGAAACAAAAAATTGCCTCAGCGGAGTAGTGTTCAAAAAGATGAGTAACAACACGAATAAAAAGCAAATTAAACCCACCTTTAATTTTGTGCAACAAGGATCATGGGGCTGGAAAGTTGCTTTAGCTTATGATGTGTTCATGATGTTTTTAATCATCATCAACCTATTTTGCTTATGTTCTAATGCAATTTTAATGAGTGATTTTGGTGAATGGTTATTTAATTTAATTCACCTTCCTGATCTTTTACAATTTTATAAAAATGAGCTTAGACCCTGGGTTGTTATTACCGAAGGTTGGTTCATTGCATTCTTAATTACCGAGCTTTTTATTCGTTGGTTTATTGCCATTATTCTAAAACAACATCAACGTTGGTTCTTTTTCCCCTTTATTCATTGGTATGAAGTTCTCGCAATTTTACCTCAGTTACGTTTTTTACGCTTATTACGTGCAGGTGTGATTGCATATCAACTACATGATCATGGCTATAAAATTTTCCCAAATAGTTGGTATAAACAAGTTAATTTCTATTACAACTTAGTGATGGAAGAACTATCTAGCCGAATTGTACTCACTGTTTTAAATGGTATTAAAACTGAACTTAGTACAAGTACTACGCATAAAAAATTAATTGAAGATTTAGTCAATCATCATCGAGAATTATTTGCTGTTGCTTTAGCAGATATTTTACAAGACTCTTTGGGCAAAGAATTACAGCAACATCGTCAACTTATTGCCAAAAATGTGGGGCAAATTGTGAATAAAGCGATTGAAGATACACCCGAACTCACCCAGTTACTTCGCCTCATTCCAATTGTTGGAGGACGTATTGAACAGCAAATACAAAGTATTGGACAGCGTTTAGGGGAAAATATTACTCAAGGTCTTATTGAGCCCTTTGCAACAAACCAAGAAAATAATGAACTTAGTAGTTATAAATATATCTCTGAGCGCATTAGTAAGATACCATTTGAAAATAATGTACATATTGAACAACTTGTTGAATCTGCTGTATTTGAAAGTTTAGAAGCTATTCAACAACAAGTTAAAGTCAAACAATGGCAACAAATACTTGAAGAAAGCAAAAATGAGAGCAGAAAAAACAAAGACTGATCAAATGTAAAAAAAATTGAAAACCATGCTAGAGAAATGATTAAAATTGCTCTAGCATTTGCCTCACGAACAATAGTGCTTCAACCTTAAAAAAGGCGAGAAGATTTAAGGAAAAAATATGGCTGAAATACGGATAAAAGGCAGAATGGTCAATGCAATTCGCATTAGCCTAGATACAAACGATCATGATGCTATCCGCAAGCAATTATCACCTATGCTTGAAAAAACAGCACCTCAAGGCACACTTGCTGTCATTGAAAGCTCAGTCGACCAAGAACTTATTGCCCTTATTCAATTATTAATCGATCTCGATTTACAACCTATGGCAGTCACGGAAGGTCCTTTAGCAGAACAAGCACGTGCAATTCAGTTCCCAGTTATTCCACCCGATCGCCAAATGCAGCAAGTCAAAGCAACCAAAGAGCAAGTGGTTGAACTAAAAACTGAAGCTCCACAAGATCAAGTCCAAGCTACTGTAGCAATACCAACAGTTGCACATGTCACATCATATCATGATGAAATATTACGCACGGGTCAAAGTCTTGTACAAGATCATGGCGATATCATTCTAAACAATGGTATTAATAGCGGTTCTGAAGTAATTGCTTCAGGAAATGTGCATATTTATGGTAGCGTCCGTGGTAGAGTTATAGCGGGTGCAAATGGGAATCATGCAGCACGTATATTCTGTCACTCCCTAGAAGCTGAACTAGTTTCTATTGCAGGGACATATTGTGTTGCAGATGACATTCCACAACATGTGGTAAAAAAAGCAGTCCATATATATTTAAATGATAATCAAGAGCTCGTATTTGACGCCTTGCAATTTTAATGTATAAATAAACACCAAAAAGCCCCAAACAATAGGGGAATTTGAAACCATTACAGGAGTGGATTCGGTGGCGAAAATTGTTGTCGTAACATCAGGCAAAGGCGGTGTAGGTAAAACTACAACGAGCGCATCATTTGCTACAGGCTTAGCCCAACGTGGCCACAAAACAGTTGTTATCGATTTTGACGTAGGTTTACGTAACCTAGATTTAATTATGGGGTGTGAGCGTCGTGTCGTTTATGATTTTGTAAACGTATTAAATAACGAAGCTCGTTTGCAACAAGCATTAATCAAAGATAAAGACCTTGAAAATCTCTTTATTTTACCTGCCTCACAAACACGTGATAAAGATGCCTTAACGGATGAAGGCGTGGCTCGCGTAATGGATGAACTTTCACAAGAATTTGATTATATTATTTGTGACTCACCTGCAGGGATTGAACGTGGTGCTATTTTAGCCATGTATCATGCAGATGAAGCAATTATTGTAACAAATCCTGAAATTTCTTCTGTTCGTGACTCAGATCGTATTATTGGTATGCTAGATAGCAAAACCAAAAAGGTAGAGCAAAACGAAGGTCGTATTCGTAAGCATTTATGTATTACACGTTTCAATCCTGAACGTGCAGATAAACAAGAAATGTTAACAATTGACGATATTTCTAAAGATATTTTACGCATTCCAACACTTGGTGTTATTCCTGAGTGTAAAAGTGTCTTACAAGCATCTAACGAAGGTAAGCCTGTAATTTTATTTACAGAAGAGTCTGCAGGACAAGCTTACGATGACTTAGTTGCACGTTTCCTTGGTGAAGATCGCCCTTACCGTCATATTACGGTTAAGCCTAAAGGTTGGTTAGCACGTTTATTTGGAGCATAAGATGGCTGGATTCTGGAGTAAGTTATTTAGTAGCGAAGACAAACCTTCTAGTGCACAAATGGCAAAAGATCGTTTAAAAGTTATCGTTGCATCTGAACAAGGTCTTGGTAAACGCTTAAGCCAAGATAAAATTGATCAAATGAAAAAAGAAATCATGCAAGTGGTTAATCGCTATGTTCGTGGCGTAGATGAACAACATATTCAAATGTCTGTTCGTTCTGAAGCAAACATCGAAATGCTTGAAATGAATATCAATTTGCCTGAAGAGCGTTAATCTGATTTTTGATTAGTCAAGCAATTTAAATCAGGGCAAAATATGAGGCTAGATTGCAAAGTATACTTTGCCTAGCCGCAAGATGAAAAGCGATGCTTCGAGTGGGCTAGATTGCAAAATATGCATTCTCAGCCGCAAGACAAAAAGCTACGCTTTGAATAGACGAAGTAAATTAAATTACCAAGTCACTTGCTTACTCATATTTTGCCCTTTTTTATTGATATATAAATACCAAGGAGCTAGTAATGGCATTGTCTCAACCAGCAACGTTTAATGAAGAATGGTCAGATGAGCGTGTATTTGCCTATTTAACTCAGCTTCCTCCTGAAGGTGTAAATGCTGACTTTTATGTGCTTTACCATGCATTCAAGCACATGCGTCCTTTTGACTACACACGCCTATTAACACAATTTGTTGCAGATGGTCGTGATGTCAATGCTACGAATCCTGAAGGTCAACGCATTCATGATGTGATTGCTGAATACCCACGTCAAAGTGCAGAATTTTTAGATGTTTTAGCTCAATTTGCTTAAATGCCTTTAAATAAAAAAGACCGCTTATTGCGGTCTTTTTTATTTTCTAAACTTTTATCTTTATTTACTAAAAATTAAATAACCACCAAAAGTACTAAACAAACCGCCCACTACTCCATCAATCCATTTTGTAGACTTTTGATATGCGTGTTTAAAACTTGGTAAAGAGAAAATAAACACCACAAATAAGAACCAAATAAGGCTCTCTACCGTCACAATAGCCAATAATAGTGTATGTGATTCATTCAACATCGGGTTAGCGAGGAACATTGAAAACACACTACCAAAATAGATGACTGCTTTGGGGTTTGATAAGTTGGTGAATAACCCTTGTAAGAAAAAACGCATGTTACTTTTAGGTAGCACAATTTCTTTTATCTCAGCAGTTTCAGTTTTCTTAGCAAATGCTGACTTAAGCATTTGGAAACCTAACCAACATAAATAAATTCCACCTAAAACCAATAAAACTTTACGTAACCAGACAAATTTTTCAAAAATATAATTTAATCCTAGAAGTGCAAATAATGCCCATAAAAAAATCGCACATGTGATTCCTAACACAACAAAAATAGCTTGCTTACGTGAGCGGCTAATTGCAGTTTGAGACACCATAAAAAAATCTGGCCCAGGTGTCACCAAAGCACATAAATGGATAAAAGACAGCGTTAATAAAGCCCACAACATTCGATATTCTCACAATAAAAAGCAGCTTGTGATACAAACTGCTTTAAGCTAATTTTCAATTGAACAAGAAAAAGTTTTATTCAATACATGAATTAAACCAAAATATCTCGCTTACCATTTGGTCCCATTGCACTCACAATACCACTTTCTTCCATTTGGTCGACAATACGTGCAGCTCGGTTATAACCCAAGCTAAATTTACGCTGTAAGGAAGATGTCGAAACTTTACGTGTTTCTAGTACAAAGGAGACACATTGATCATATAAAGCATCACGATCAGATGCACCATCACCATCTTCAAAGCCACGCGATGTTGGCTCTTCATCATATGGTGTTAAAATTTCATCGACATAATTTGGTTCACCACGTTCACGCCAAGCATCACAAATACGGTTCACTTCATCATCTGAAATAAATGCACCATGTACACGTTCAGGCTCAATTTTACCAGGTCCAAGGAACAACATATCACCATGACCAAGTAAGTCTTCTGCCCCACCTGCATCAAGAATAGTACGTGAATCGAGTTTACTGTTTACACGTAAAGCCGCACGTGTTGGGATGTTTGCCTTAATTAAGCCTGTTACAACATCAACCGTTGGACGTTGTGTCGCAAGTAATAAATGAATACCTGCCGCACGAGATTTTTGCGCCAAACGTGTAATCATTTCTTCTGCTTTTTTACCTACTTGCATAATCATATCTGCAAATTCATCGGCAACAATCACAATTAACGGCATAGGTTGTAAACGTGGTGCACGATTTATCGTTGCTGTGTCGTCAGGCTTCCACGTTGGGTCAATTAAATCTTCACCACTCGCAATGGCATCTTCAATTTTACGGTTAAAATCGCTTAATTTACGTACTTTCATTAAAGACATGAGCTTATAACGTCGCTCCATCTCATTTACACACCAATTCAATGCATTAACTGCATCTTTCATATCTGTCACAACTGGTGTTAACAAATGTGGAATATCGTTGTAGTTCGCAAGCTCGAGCTGCTTCGGATCGATCATAATTAAACGTAATTGTTCTGGCGTGTATTTCAATAACATCGACAATAACATTGCATTTACAGCAACTGATTTACCCGAACCCGTTGTACCTGCGACCAACATATGCGGTGCTTTAGCTAAATCGGCAAGTACAGGATTTCCTGAAATATCTTTACCCATTGCCATACTTAATAAGGCATTTGGATCACGATATGCGGGTGTTTCAAGTAATTCAATTAAACGCACCATTTCACGTGTGCTATTTGGCACTTCAATACCAATATAGGGTTTACCCGGAATAACTTCGACTACACGTACCGATGCCATTGACATAGAACGTGCTAAATCGCGTGAAATATTGGTGACCTTAGATGCTTTTACACCTGGTGCTAAATCAAGCTCAAAACGTGTAACAACAGGACCTGGTTGCGCCTCAATAACTTTAGCCTTAACGTTAAATTCTTGAAGTTTAATTTCGAGTAATTCAGATAAACGTGCCAATTGTTCCGCAGTAAAATTTACTTTTTTATTCGGATCGACTTTATCTAAAATTTCCAAGCCTGGAAGCGTTGGTAAATCACGGCGCTTTTCTGCCACTTGCATTGCACGTGACATTGGTCGACCAAATGCATCTGTTAAAGGTGCATCTAAATCAAAATCATCTTCTACAAGCTCATCTTGCTCAGCAACACCTGTTGTATCTTGCCAAGCTTCACGAAATGCATCTTTATTTGAACTAATTAACTGCTTTTCATCATCTGTAAGTAATGAAACGGGTGCTTGCACCTGCGTTTGAATTTTTGCATTTACAAAAGATGAAGATTGAGCGTAGCTACTTGTAGTTGTCGCAGCGCCTTGCGGTTCTACAGGTTTAACTTCATTCGCTTCATCAAGTAAGAAATCATCTAAGTCATCAAAAGAAATATGCGTAGGTGTAACTGTTGGGGCTACAGCTGAAGCTGCTTGTAGTGTTGCGGTTGCAACAGCAGGACTTGCAACATTGTCTATATCTACGGCTACATGACTCACATTTTCGCTATGATTAAATGGCGTATGTACATCTGTTGCTGTTTTTGCACTTGGTACAACGGCTAAAAGCTCATCGAAAATTTCATCATCATCCCAATTAATGTTTTGCTTGTTTACTGTTGGTTGATAATCATCAACTTGAGTATTTGGCTGCACAGAAGTTTCATAACCCTGACGAATATCTTGAGATGCTTTTAATAATTCATTGATATCATTTTTATGTTTTTGTTCTGAATCATCATGAATAGCACGCCAGACATCACCCGTTTCAACAACTTTATTCCGTTCTTGTTCAAGTTGATGTGCTTTTTCAAGCTCTTGTTTAAGTTCTAATTCATCATCTTGAGTAAATTGAGAAAAGTGTGTTTGATCTTGTTGTTGCTCATGTTGAATATGATCTTCACGTGCTTCACGATCTACCATATCGTCAAATAAACGATTGGCAACATGGTCATTCGCTGCCACAGATGTAGCAACAGTCGCCAAAGGTACTGCTTCAGCTTTAATGAGTTTAGATTCTAATTGCGTTGAAGTTGTAGATTCATTTTCTTGAATAGGCTTCGAAGTAAAATGAGTGTCAGCCTCTGGTACTTTTCTATAAAACAAATCTTGTAAATAAGCAGGAGTTGCTTTCATTGTGCTCCATGTTTTATTCCACTTCACACCAAACGCGAGTGTAAATAAAACCAACCAGAACACAATCAAAAATAGACTAGCACCATAAATGGTTAAAAGTGCAGAAAGGCTTCGACCTAACTCATAACCAATTATGCCACCTGAAGCATTTTCAAGCGTATCTGCAGGAACATTCCAAAATAGATACAAAATACTTGATGTCGATAGAACAATAAAAAACTGGGCAGCATAACGAAATGGCTTATTTAAAAAGCTTCTTGGCCACCACAACTGAATTGCCTCAATAAAAAAGTATAAAGGCACTAATAAACTTGCCCAGCCCAAAAAGCCGAACAACAAATCTGCAAGCCAAGCCCCAACCACCCCACTTGCATTCGAAACTGTTTGCGTGTCACTAGAAACATGCATCCAACCCGGATCAAAAGGTGTATATGTTACTGTTGCAAGGAACAGATAAATCCCAAACGAGATTAAAAATAATGTGATTATAAAGCGTTGTGCATACGCACTCGACACCGCTGTCATATACTATCCTGTAACCAATTATTCATCGTATTTTTTGTCGCAAACCCAATTCGAGTATGCAGATAATTAACTTTATATTATGCACCTGTTCACAAAAAAAAGATGCAAGATAATGTGAGTATGTTTTTAACATTCTCTATATAGTTCAAATCGATTTATATGATCAATAATATCGACTTTAATCTCACACAACTGTTATACAGTTTCACGTATAATTTCACAAATTTCTAAATAAAAAAGGATTCAACAGATGAGCGCTCGTCACTCACGTTTGGTTATTCTTGGTTCTGGCCCTGCCGGTTATAGCGCTGCTGTTTATGCTGCTCGTGCAAACCTTAAACCAACACTTATTGCTGGCTTACAACTTGGTGGTCAATTAACAACGACTACAGAAGTTGATAACTGGCCAGGTGGCGCTGAAGGCTTAACAGGTCCTGCACTTATGGAACAGATGCAAGCCCATGCTGAGCGTTTTGGTACTGAAATTGTATATGACCATATCAACGAAGTTGATTTAAACGTACGTCCTTTTGTACTTAAAGGTGATATGGAAGAATTCACTTGTGATGCTCTTATCATTTGTACAGGTGCCACTGCACAATACTTAGGTTTAGAGTCTGAAGCTAAATTCATGGGTCAAGGTGTAAGTGCTTGTGCAACTTGTGATGGATTCTTCTATAAAAATCAAAAAGTAATGGTTGTAGGTGGTGGTAACACTGCTGTTGAAGAAGCTCTTTATCTTTCAAATATTGCATCTCACGTAACACTTGTTCACCGTCGTGATACTTTACGTTCAGAGAAAATTTTACAAGACCATCTTTTTGCAAAAGAAAAAGAAGGTAAAATTAGCATTATTTGGAATCACCAAGTTGATGAAGTCATTGGTGATAACACAGGTGTAACGTCTGTACGTCTTCAGTCTACAAAAGATGATTCAACACAAAATATTGATGTAACAGGTATGTTTGTTGCTATTGGACACAAACCAAACAGTGAAATGTTTGATGGTCAATTACAGCTTCGTGATGGTTATATCCAAGTACAAAGTGGCACGGCAGGTAATGCAACTCAAACTTCAATTCCTGGTGTATTTGCTGCAGGTGACATTGCGGATAGTATCTATCGTCAAGCAATTACATCGGCAGGTTCAGGCTGTATGGCTGCTTTAGATGCTGAAAAATACCTTGATGCTTTAGGTGAATAATTATTTAATCAATCACTTAGCATAAAAAAACCACCATTATTGGTGGTTTTCTTTTTTGTAAAAATAAACTACTTTATAAAAAGATAAATAAATAACATTAGGAAATTATAATGACAACAAATTGGACTGATGGCTATCAAACCGAAGTAAATTATACCTATGGCTATTACAAAGATTTAAGCCCAAATTATCAAAAATTTTGTTTACTTTTAAATGGAATAAACACATTAGAAAACAATGAAGATCAAACACATTGTGAACTTGGCTTTGGTCAAGGGGTTAGCTTAAACCTACATGCCGCATCATCAATTGGTATATTTTATGGTACCGACTTTAATCCTGCTCATGCTGCTCATGCCAACATGTTGGCTGAAAAAACAGGTATCCAACATCATTTTTATGATTCTAGTTTTGAGGAGTTGCTTAATACCGACTTACCACAATTTGATAGCATAAGTTTACACGGTATTTGGAGTTGGATTAGTCACGAAAACCAAGCCACCATTTTGAAGTTTATTCGTAAGTATTTAAAGCCAAGCGGTATTGTGTATGTTAGCTATAATTGCCTTACTGGTTGGGCTGCAAATATGCCTATTCGAGAGTTATTTCATAGCCATTTCAAATTTAATAGTAAAAGCCATAACCCTTTACAAAAAGTTAAAGATTCACTCAACTTTAGCGAAGCTTTACTTAAATTAGAGCCTAACTTTGCAAAACGAAACCCAAATGCAATTAATAAAGTGCTCGAGCTTAAAAACCAAAATCCAAACTATTTAATTCATGAGTATTTAAACCAAGATTGGCAATGTTTTTCATTCCAACAAGTCATGCATACTTTAGAGGCGGTTAAACTTAGCTATGCAGGCTCAACAGATTTAAACTCTCATTTAGATAACATTAACTTTAGTGAGGAGCATCAACAATTCCTAAATGCTATTGAACACCCTGTGTTCAAAGAACAATGTCGTGATTATTTCACGAATTCTCAATTTAGACGTGACCTTTTTATTCGTGGTAAAAATACTTTAACCATGAATCAAGTGATCGAAAAAATGAAAAAAATATCATTTGTTCTATTAACCGCACCGCATCATATTCCCAAAAAAATCGCTGGTTATTTAGGTGAATTCAACCTAATTCCAGAAATTTATGAACCTTTAGCGGAGCATTTTAAAAAGAATAATTATGTGCCTATATCTTTTGAAAAAGTCCAAACTGAGCTTAATATTCCATCAAATAAACTTTTAAATGCAATGACCGTTCTATGTCATTTAGGCTTCATGCAACCTTGCCTAGATAAGCCTACTGAACAAACGATTCAACAATGCCAACGACTCAATCAATATTTTCTAGAACAATCGAGTTTCCATAGTAATTACTCCATTATTTCAAACCCATACTCGGGCATTGGCATACCTGTAGATCATTTGAGTCAATTATTCTATCGTGCATATTTCCTAGAAAACATGAAAACAGCTAAGCAATTTGCGACTTTCGCACTATCAACATTAGCTCAACTTAACCTATTGGTTTTAGATGAAAATGGAAATACTGTTTCGGACACAGCAAAAAGTCTCAAAATTGTGCAAGAAAAAGCACAAACTTTCATTGATTCAGACAAACTAAAAATTGCAGAACAATTAAAGCTTTTCGCTTAAACGTTAACATCATCTACAAGATCGGCTAATATAAAGACTGGTTCTGTAGATGATCCCCTTATGCTCCCACCTTCGCAGTTTATTTTCCCCAATCCAGTTGAAGTCGATCCCGAAGGTGAAGGATTAATTTGTATAGGTGCTGACTTATCAGCATCTACCCTTTATGAAGCTTATACTCACGGACTATTTCCATGGTTCTCAGAGGGAGAACCTATTTGTTGGTGGAGCCCTGAACCTCGTTGTATTATTGATCCCAAGCATTATCATCCAAGTAAATCACTTATTAGAAATATGAAAAAGTTTGATTATCAAATTAAAGTAAATCACGCTTTTGAAGATGTCATTCGTTCTTGCTCTCTTCCACGCAGTTATGCAAAAGAAACATGGATTAGTGAAGATATTATTCACGCTTACTGTGAACTTTTTAAAGCAGGTCATGCCTACAGCATAGAAATTTGGGATAATTTAACGCTAGTTGGAGGACTTTATGGCGTAAATATTGGACATGGATGTTTTGGTGAATCGATGTTTAGCACTAAAACAGATGTCTCAAAAATGGCATTTTATGTCCTCATGCTAATTGGCAAACAAAATCAACTACCATGGATTGACTGCCAATTGGTCAATGATCACCTACTTAGTCTTGGTGCAGGCACACTTTCTCGCCAAGATTATTTAAAATCTTTACAAGAAGTAATAAAGCAACCTCAAATAGATTGGCAAATATATAAAGACAGTGTATTTTCAAGTAAAACAATAGCACTGAATAACGACCTACACTTATTCGAATGATAATTAAGAGGGATCTTTTATGAATTCGTATCAACCGAAATCCCTACTCAATGAATTGCAGTACTACATTACCCCACCACATAGTTGCAGTTACTTACCCAGTAAAACTGCACGTATGGTTTTTTTAGACCCTACTCATAAAATTGATGTTGTCACACTTTCAGAACTATCTAGAGTAGGCTTTCGACGTAGTGGTGATTTTACTTATCGCCCTGAATGTCATTTATGCCGCCAATGCATATCATCAAGAGTTCCAGCTCAAGAATTTAAGATGAATAGTATTCAGAAAAAAGCTTGGAAAAAAAATCAAGATCTAAAAATCAACATTATTTCAACACATGAAGCAACAAATGAACATTACGAACTTTATGAAAGATATATTCGTGAACGTCATTCCGATGGCGATATGTTCCCACCAACTCACGAACAATTCGAAAAATTTTTAGTCATTAGCTGCACAGATAGTATTTTTATTGAATTTCGTCTGAATAGTAAATTGATTGCTGTTTCTACCTGCGACCAACTCGATGATGGTTTATCTGCTGTTTATACTTTTTTTGATCCTAACGAAAGTAAACGCTCTTTAGGCACTTTTGCAATTTTAAAACAAATTGAATATGTGCGTAACCTAGGATTACAGTATCTCTACTTGGGTTATTGGGTGCCACACTCCAATAAAATGAATTATAAATCTCAATTTATCCCACTCGACTTAATGCTAGATGGTCAATGGCGACGACTCAACCGCACATTAACCAAGGATGAAATACAAAACCTAGGAAATTCACTTATGAATATACTTCCAACAGGTTGGAATCACTCTATTATTAAATAAATGATGAGGACTCTATCTATTATGATTTGAATAATGCTGCAAAATCATCACTGCATGATTTCACCATAATAACAGCATGCTCTTTTTCACCATTACCTTTAGGGTAATAATTTTTTCTTAAATCAATTTGATGAAATCCAGATTTTTCATAAAGTGCTATTGCAGACAAATTACTTTCTCGAACTTCTAAGAATATTTGAATAGGATTATTATTTAAATGATTCAATGAATAATCTAATAACTTAAATCCAATACCTTTACCCTGCTTACTCGGGTGTACAGCCATTAATAATAAATTAGCTTCATCCAAGACGGGTTGTAAAATACAAAAACCAACTACCTGTCCATTCTCTTCATAGACTGTACTTTGATATGACTCAACAGACTCTAAAAACTGTTTTTTAGTCCATGGATGACTTTGTACCAAATTTTCAATCTGTGTGACTGCATCCACATCAGCAACTTGCATTAAACGAATCATCATTCGTACTTTAGAAACTAAAACAATGGAAAGTATAATTAATTTTAGATTAGATGCGAAACACTAAGTTTCTTTATTCTTTCAAATATGAAAAAAGCGCCTCAAAGAGGCGCTTTTTTCACACAATCAGCGATTATGCAGTTACTTTAGCAACTACACCAGCACCAACTGTACGACCACCTTCACGGATCGCAAAACGTAGACCTGGGTCCATTGCGATTGGGTGGATTAATTCTACTGACATTTCTACGTTGTCACCAGGCATAACCATTTCTACGCCGTCTTGAAGAGCGATAGCGCCAGTTACGTCAGTTGTACGGAAGTAGAACTGTGGACGGTAACCGTTAAGGAATGGAGTATGACGACCACCTTCTTCTTTAGAAAGTACATATACTTCTGCGTCGAATTTAGTATGCGGCTTGATTGCACCTGGTTTAGCAAGTACTTGACCACGTTGAACGTCTTCACGCTTAGTACCACGTAGAAGAACACCACAGTTCTCGCCCGCACGACCTTCATCAAGAAGTTTACGGAACATTTCTACGCCAGTTACAGTTGTTTTAACTGTATCTTTAATACCAACGATTTCAACTTCTTCACCAACACGTACGATACCAGTCTCAACACGGCCAGTTACTACTGTACCACGACCTGAGATAGAGAATACGTCTTCGATTGGCATAAGGAATGGAAGATCGATAGCACGCTCTGGCTCTGGGATATAAGTATCAAGAGCTTCAACAAGAGCAACAACTGCATCTTCACCGAACTGACCAGCTTCACCATTAAGCGCAGCAAGAGCAGAACCACGGATAACTGGAGTGTCATCACCTGGGAAGTCATAAGTAGAAAGAAGTTCACGAACTTCCATTTCTACTAATTCAAGTAATTCTTCGTCATCAACAAGGTCGCATTTGTTTAAGAATACAACGATGTATGGAACACCTACTTGGCGAGAAAGAAGGATGTGTTCACGAGTTTGTGGCATTGGACCATCAGTCGCAGCACATACAAGGATCGCGCCATCCATTTGAGCAGCACCAGTAATCATGTTTTTAACATAATCGGCGTGGCCCGGGCAGTCTACGTGAGCGTAGTGACGAATTGGAGAATCGTATTCTACGTGTGAAGTATTAATTGTAATACCACGTGCTTTTTCTTCAGGTGCAGAGTCAATTGCAGCGTAGTCTTTCGCTTCGCCACCAAATTTCTTAGCACATACAGTTGCAATTGCAGCTGTTAAAGTAGTTTTACCATGGTCAACGTGACCAATTGTGCCCACGTTAACGTGTGGCTTATTACGTTC